>JAWOBA010000245.1:0-26418 GCA_046498285.1 Desulfatiglandales bacterium
AGTGAAATACGCTCCGCTGTCATGTACATGAATTTCACGGGGCAAGGCAAAGGAAAGATTGTATGTCCGGCGGGTTAAACGCCGGACATACATAGTTTCGCCTGAGGGGCAGGCCTTGCTTTGTGTACCTTGTAGCTTTGTGGTTTATTGTAAACAACGTGGAATTCTGAAAATCGCCAGGTTTTTCAAAGTCTCATTATATCTTTGTCTTTTAATGGCTTACATGGTTAACAAATAATCATTAATCTATAAATCTAAAAAAAGGATACTGGCATGGAACTGCATTCGGTTGGAACATCTGATATAAAAATAACACCTATTATTATGGGTACTTGGCAAGCCGGAAAAAGCATGTGGGCAGGGATTGATGATGCTGAAACAACTAAGGCTATTCGGATTGCCTTTCAGGCTGGCATTACAACATTCGACACCGCCGAAGAATACGGAAGAGGGCACTCTGAGCGAATAATAGGGAAGGCTCTATTTGATGTTCGGGACCAGGTTGTTTACGCAACCAAGGTGTCCCCCAATCATCTTAAATATGACCAGGTCATTGTCGCACTGCATCGATCCCTTAAAAACCTTAAAACCGACTATATAGATCTTTACCAGATCCACTGGCCAAGCGGTGCCTGGGGCAGTAAATATGTTCCAATCGAGGAGACTATGAGGGCAATGAATGACTTGAAGGAACAGGGCAAAATTCGGGCTATTGGTCTATCAAATTTCTCCCTTAGCCAACTGGAGGAAACAGCTACTTATGCTCACATCGACAGCTTACAAGTACCTTATTCCCTTTTTTGGCGGCATGTAGAAAAGGAAACAATGCCTTACTGTGTGAACAACAGCATAACTATACTTGCCTATTCTCCCATGGCACAGGGGATCCTCACGGGCAAATTTGGCCCTAATCACCTATTTCCCAAAGGAGATCACCGATCACACAACAAGCTGCTACTGCCCGAAAATTCACGGCATGTTCAGTCAGCCCTGGCCAAACTTCGCACTATTGCCCAAAAAAACGGTATAAGTCTCGGACAATTGGCACTCGCGTGGGTCATTGCCCAACCAAATACATGTGCCATCGCAGGGGCTCGCAACAGTGAACAGGTACTACAAAATGTTCAGGGATCTAAGTTTCATCTATCTGCTGCTGATCTCTCCAAGATCGATAGTATTGGACGTAGTGTTACTGATCGCCTGGATGATAATCCGGTTATGTGGAAATTCTAAAATATAATAAGAGAATCACGTTATTCTATTTAGACAGGATTCCCTTTCAAACCTATAGAGTCCGCTACCTCCCGCATCCCCATTATGGTATCTTCAATAACCTCTTCAATTTCAACTCCCAGCATCTCGGCACCCCTCTGTATGATTGATCGATCTACTCCAGCAGCAAAGGCAGGTGATTTCCATTTTTTCTTTACAGATTTTACCGTCATATCCATTACACTTTTTGAAGGGCGAACCATAGCATTGGCTGTAATAAGTCCTGTTAATTCATCTATAGCATACAACGTCTTCTCCAGAACACTTTTTGGCTCTACATCTGAACATAGTCCCCATCCATGAGATACAATGGCGCGAATATATTCCTCCGGCCAGCCATAATCTTCAAGAATTTCCTTTGTTTTAGCACAGTGCTGATCAGGATACATTTCATAATCAAGATCATGCATAAGGCCGATGATACCCCACTTATCTTCATCCTCGCCGCGCTTTCTTGCAATATAGCGCATAACTCCCTCTACACTATAGGCATGCTTGCGTAAACTTTCACTTTTATTATACTCATGCAAAAGTTTTAATGCCTCCTCACGAGTTGGGACCTTTTCTTCCATTGTCATTCTCCTTTCTAAAAACTATAATAGTTCAAATTTTTATATAAACCATTATACCGAATGCCCTATAAGCTTGTTCCAAGGGGATTTGAAAATACCTGCTTATTACTATCGTTGAGATGTATTCTTGCACTTCAACACACTCTGATCGTATCGCCCTAAATGCTTTTCTATAACCTTTACGACATAAAAAGGGGAATAAGATCTCAGAATTGTGCATCCTCATAATCCAAACCAAAGGACTCGGCAACTGCTCGAAGAGTAACCTTTCCTTTGTATACGTTTAATCCTTTCTTAAGGGCACTATTGTGGGCCATCGACCTCTCAAGGCCTTGATCAGCAATTGCAAGAGCATACGAGAGTGTGGAGTTGGTCAAGGCATAGGTAGAGGTTCGGGGAACTGCCCCTGGCATATTGGTTACACAATAATGCACCACTCCATAGATAATGTATGTTGGATTATCATGAGTGGTGGGGCGAGTTGTTTCGAACAAACCTCCCTGGTCCACAGCAATATCTACAATGACCGAACCTTTTTTCATTCTTCTTACCATACCCTTGGTCACAAGTCTGGGAGTCTTAGCGCCAGGAATCAAAACTCCCCCAACAACCAAATCTGCACCCAAGACCTCTTCCTCAATATTCGCTCGATTGGACATAATCGTTGTCACATTTCCCTTCATGATATCGCGAACATAGGCGAGCCGCGTTGGGTTAATATCAAGAATACTCACATGGGCTCCAATCCCTGAAGCTACATGACAGGCATTAATACCTACGATACCTGCACCAATAATCACAACCTTTGCAGGTGCGACGCCTGAGACACCACTAAGGAGAATGCCTCTGCCCCCATTTTTAGCCTCCAGGCATTGTGCCCCTACCTGGATGGACAAACGACCAGCAACCTCGCTCATAGGGGCAAGAAGGGGCAAAGATCCATCGTCAAGCTGAATTGTCTCGTAGGCTACTGCCACCGCATTGCTTTCAATAAGACTGTGTGTAAGGGGTTCGTTTGCTGCAAGGTGAAAATATGTAAAAACAATCTGATCCTCCCGAATAAGAGAATACTCTGATTTAAGGGGTTCTTTAACCTTCAGGATCATATCTCCCCTTTCCCATATAACATCACTGGCATTAATGATTGTAGCTCCTGCCTTTCTGTATTCCTTATCCAAAATACCACTCCCCATCCCTGCACCCTTTTCGATCAAAACCTTGTGCCCATGTGCCACAAAGGCTGAAACTCCTGCAGGAGTGATGGCCACACGAAGCTCTTCTTCCTTGATCTCCTTAGGAATACCTATGATCATGATTCCTCCCTTAAAAAATTGTTATTATTGGATCCAAAAGGTAACATCAGGAAATCTATGTATTCAAATACCCTATGCACCAATTGGACATGCCTGCCTTAGACACCCGGCAGAGAAAGCTATACGAAATTATTCAGTATAACACATCGGCAGTCCGATAAGATGATTAAGAAATATCTTCCGTAAAAAGCGATCCCTGGCCACGAATACATCAGAAAACATAAACCTGAGCGCGTTGCCAAAAACCATGATACGTCCGGACGTATCTAGCTGAGAATCGCCGAGAACCAACCAAGCCCCGGAAAGTATGGCCGTAATAACGATTACGCAACAAACAACCGGTGCTATCTGCCCTTACCTTCTTTTATACACAACGCAAATCCCACAGCCTTCCATGCCATTAACTGTTTTTTCCTCGTCATGATAAATGGAGGATTGATTGGAATGTCAAGTCATCACCATCTCTTGAGACCTTTGCATAACCCCTCTTGATCTAAAGACGATGGGCTTTTTTTCAGTTCCCTCCGGGGCGTAGGCCCTACGGGCCGGAGGCCGAGGCTCCCGGGTTGCTCTTTTCAGCACCCTTCTCTCCGAGCGGGAGGCTCTACGAGCCGGAGGCCACCAGTCACTTCAAAAAAGTCCATCGTCTTTTTGGGGATGGTGAAAATCGCAGGGTTTTTCAAAGGTCTCGTCTTATTTACCTCTATCGGAATAATTTCCAAGTTAAGCGCCCTGTGCAACCCAAAGGCGAAAGAATTCATCATCAAACCGGTATTTGCCCGAGTTTTCCTTGTCCACAATGCCGTTTTTCTGCAATGCCTTTAGCGAAGCCTGGATAGAAGAGACTCCGAGCCGCCATTTTTCGATGAAGTCTTTGGAAAATATGCCACTCGGATCATCTTTAGCCAGTGCAATAAGGAGTTCTCGCTGCTTTTGTGTGATGCCATCCCAGAGTGTCTCATAATTCATAGATTCCTGATTAATAATCACTCTTATTGACTTGTCTACCAATGCCTTTCCGATACATTTGGAATCTCTTGCTTCCTCCCATATATTGTGGGCGATCCGTTGGATATTGTATGGCACATTACAACCTCTTTCCAAAATCAGGTCAACCACACCATCATGTAATGTATATCCTCCCTTCATAAACCAATTTTCAACAAACGAAGCAAATAAATCCCTTGGAATGGGGGTTAATTCAAAAATTCTTCCCATACGATAGAAGGCCCGTCCTTTGTGTTTCACCATGTCATGCATTATAGATCTCTTAGAACCTGAAAAAATATAGCTAACTCTCTGATGAGTTTGTACTACTGCCCGAATAGCCTTTTCTACATCTTCTCCATTATATTTTGTAATATCAGAAAACTCATCAATGATAATTACAAATTGTTTTTTCTTTTTGATTGATGCCTTTTCAGGGTACTCCAAGACCTCAGTTAATATTTGAAAGACTTCTTTATCGCGGGCAATATATTCCACAGAAAAAGATACTGTGCCATCGGGATTTGGATCCAGTTTAGGCCGTAAACCCGGAAGAATACGCGGGATAGCTTTAACCATCCTCTCGAGCTTGCCTTCAACTGCTTCAACAACCGCTTTTGCATATAGTTCAGTAAAATGACGGAGTGTCGGGGCCTTAAAAAGATCAATGTAGGCAGTAAAAATATCATCCCTTTTTAAATGCTCCTGTAAATTTTTTAGCACACACGTTTTACCCATACGTCTGGGAGAAATGAAGAAAATCTTGCATATATTGCTCATTTCCATTGCTAATGTAGAAAGTTCAACTTGCCTATCTGCAAAGTGATCACCAAAAACAACTCCTCCATAAATGAAAGGGTTTTGCATTATCTTATACCTTTTTTATCTGAGATAGCTCAATAAAATCTTATAAAATATATTATGCTGGGGGCGTTACGTTGTTAACGTAACAAAAAAAGCACCATGAGTCAACGAAAATTAAAAATGTATGGTAATGTTCCTACTCCTGAAAACTTTCATCCTTCAAGGTTACCACATTGTCTGAAATCCTTCTTACCAGATGTGCATCTGCAGGAAACAATAATCAAGGTCAATGAGTGCCTTTTTCAATACTTCTTTTACTATCTCCTCAACATATATTTTGTTCTTAAAAACTGATAATCTCAAGAGAAAGGCAATATTTTTAACAATGCTCATGGACAGGGGATTCGGGATCTGAAAAATCATGTCTATCTTTTCCTCAAGGTTGTAAGAGGTAGATCATGGATGTTGATATGGTTGCAGTTTACTTTCATCTCCACCTTACCTTTTAGTCTGCAGGTTGATGGCCTCATAAGGCCGGTCAAAAAGCATCAAGAACGTGATCTTCCTCACACAAGAGTAACCGATAATGGTGGTAATTACCATTTCCTGCAATTCGACCTTAAGTATTTTCAAGACCACTTTCTTCCGATAATAACAATCTAATTGATCTATCGCAATCTTTGTCTCTTTCATGACTGGAGTTCTTATATGCAAAAGGGGGAAACCGGATTGCCATCTTCTTTTTCAACACCTTAGAAAGCCTAAGGAGCAAGGCACAGATAGCAAGCAAAATTATAGAGGCTCCAAATCCTTTCATCAGTTCCTCTTAGGAATTATAATCCGAATAAATATAAAAGATAGAAAAGGAGATGGCCTCATATTGGAAAGTGAGACCTTTGAAAAACCCGGCGATTTTCACCATCCCCAAAAAGACGATGGACTTTTTTGAAGTGACTGGTGGCTTCCGGCTCGTAGAGCCTCCCGCTCGGAGAGAAGGGTGCTGTCTTTTCGTAACGTATCAGTGGGGGAACCCGCATTGCCCCGATTTATCGGGGCAATGCGGAGGGCTTCCGGCTCGGAGAGCCTCCCGCTCGGAGAGGGCAAAACTCCCCCAAGGATACGTTGCTGAAAAGACCAACCCGAGAGCCTCGAAACTGAAAAAAAGCCCATCGTCTTTAGATCAATAGGGGTTATGCAAAGCGTCTCAAAGTATCTAATAGGGAATCCTGATTGTGGCAACGACGCCCGTCAATATAGTGACCTCTGTATCCTCTGCGCATCTCCCAATTGCCGGGATAATGCCGCTTATAATGCTGGAGAGATTATAAGGAGCAATATGAACAGGATGTTTTGCGGCATAGAGGCACCCGCAGAGAGCGGCGCCTTTTATGGAAAATGGTAAATTAGCAAGAGATTGCTCTGTGATTCAGATAATATGGCAAGTAACAAGGCACGTGAAAATCAGACTTGAGATAAGAAAACAGGGGTAAATGTGCCCGGATAGATGTTTGTGAAGGAAAACAGAAACGACAAAGCCGAAAAGGCCCCTTAAGATAAAGGAAATTTCGGCCAGAACACCTCCTATCCTTGCCATCCCTTCATTTTGTAGGTTACCATTCCGGAAACGATATCCATGATCTCACACTCGATCATTCTGACTACAGGATTTTCTGAATGTATGAACTACCTCTCAGCATATCTGCGAGGAAAACTTTCGATTAAAAATAATGAATTTGATCGTACATTTTTTCTTATCAAAAACTGGAGTATCTATTATTTCACCATGATCTTACCTTTCGGTTCCTTTGCTACTTCCCCAATAACAGTTGCCTTATCTACTCCTTGTTCATAAAGTTTTTTCAGCGCTTCTTCTACTTTATCAGGAAGTACAGCTAGCATCAAACCTCCAGAGGTTTGGGCATCAAATAGGAGCCATCGTTTCCAATCAGGTACATCCTTGGAGAAATCCACTAATCCCCCACGATAGGTTCTGTTACGCTGATCTCCTGGTGGGATAAGCCCCATCCTTGTAAATTCCTCTACCCTGGGAAAGAGAGGAAGTGAGGAGGAATCAATTTCTATTCCTACATCTTCTTCAGTCTGCTCAATCATTTCTAAGAGATGCCCTGCAACACCAAAGCCGGTTATATCAGTGCAGACATTAACACCAACCTCTATAGCGATTTCAGAGGCTTTTTTATTCAAAGCAGCCATGCTTCGAGAAACCTCAGCCTGAGTTGCTTCATCCACCATTCCTCCTTTCAGCGCATTGTTAATTATTCCGCACCCTAAGGCCTTGGTGAGTATAAGTTTATCTCCTACTTCAAGATGGCCTTTGGTTAACATCCTTCGAGGGTCAATTATTCCAGTAACCGAGAGGCCATATTTGATTTCCTTTGGATCGATTACGGAATGTCCCCCCACGAGCGCTACGTCAGCCTCTTTTAGCTTATCCGCACCGCCTCTCAAAACTTCCGCAAGCATAGATAGATCCATAGATGCCGCCGGGAAGCACACTATATTCATGGCAGTGATCGGCGTTCCTCCCATGGCATAGACATCGCTTAAGGCATTTGCAGCGGCGATCTGTCCATACATGTACGCCTCTTTAACAATGGGGGTAAAGTAATCAACAGTTGCAATAACAGCAAGATCCTCCCTTAGTTTGTAAACTGCCGCATCGTCTTCTATTCCTGCCAGGAGGTTCGGATCATTTATCGTGCTCAATCCCTTAAGGACTTCCTTTAGGTCACCCGGACCCAGTTTTGTCCCTCAACCACCTCCCATAAATTCTGGACCAAATTGAAGCGTTTCTTCAGCCATAACCTCTCCCTTATAGCGAGTTGATAGTTTTTAACGTGGCCGTGTATACTCTCATTAACAAATTTTGCTGACGTACTCCTCTGTACCTTACGATATAGCCATAGTATTTCTGGTTCTCCCAGTAATCGTATACGGAAAGGATGTTTGATATGGTGGTATGTCAAAACCGATCACATCAAAACCGCCCGCCCGACCACGCAGAAATTCTTAAGGTATTGCACGAACTGAAACCTTTGCATAACCCCTCTTGATCTAAAGACAATGGGCTTTTTTTCAGTTCCGAGGCTCCCGGGTTGGTCTTTTCAGCACCCTTCCACCAGTCACTTCAAAAAAGTCCATCGTCTTTTTGAGGATGATGAAAATAGCCAGGTTTTTCAAAGGTCTCGCACTGAGCGGATTGAACCGGCACACAAGCAAGGACATTATGTAATTACAATCTTCCCCTTTGGGTATGCCACGATCTCGCCGATGATGGCCGCCGCCTTGACGCCCTCTTGGTGGAGGCTTTTAAGCAAGGTATGTGCCTGAGGATCGGGCACGGACATGAGCAGTCCGCCCGATGTCTGGGCATCGAAGAGGATCAAAAGCTGCTCATCGGTTATCCCTGCAGAGCATTCTATCATATGAAGGTTATAGTCCCGATTCCGAATGGTGCCCGCAGGGATTAATCCCATCAGGGCATATTCCTCCGTTCCGGGAAGGATAGGAATCTTTGAAGAAGAAAACACCATACCGACATCCTCTCCCTTGATCATCTCGCAGGCGTGGCCCAGGAGGCCGAAGCCGGTGACATCGGTACAGGCGTGTACTTCCACCTCAGCCATAAGCTCTGCCGCTTTCCTGTTGAGACTGCTCATACATTCTATTGCCTGAGCCACGGAATGTTCATCCGCCAACCCTCCCTTGAGCGCGGTGTTGATGATCCCTGTGCCCAGGGGCTTGGTGAGAATGAGCTTATCGCCGGCCCTGGCGCCCTTATTGTAGAGGACCTTTTGCGGGTGGATGGTGCCTGCTACCGAGAGCCCGTACTTGAGCTCGTTGTCCTCAACGCTGTGACCGCCCACGAGGAGCACTCCTGCATCTCTCATCTTATCCAGCCCACCCCTGAGAATTTCCTGCAGAATAGAGATATCCATCGTTTTGATAGGAAAGCAGATGACATTCATGGCAGTGATAGGCGTTCCCCCCATAGCATAGATATCTGATAGGGAGTTGGCAGCAGCAACCTGGCCGAAGGTGTAAGGATCGTCAACGATAGGGGTAAAGAAATCCACTGAGAGGACAATTGCGAGGTCCTCCCTCAGTTGATACACCCCTGCGTCCTCATCGTGTTCCATGCCCACGATCAGGTGAGGATCGGAAATGAGCGGCAGCCCGCACAGTGCTCTCTCGAGGTCTCCCGGACCTATCTTACAGGCTCACCCCGAGCCGCTCACCGTTTCAGTGAGCCGGATAAATTCTTTAGTAGCCATTGTTGCTCTTCTTTGTCTAAAGTCCATAGCTTTACAGGAACGGTATAGGATACACATTCCCAGAACGATTAATCAAGCATGAGAGAGTCGATCATGTACCGGTCACGATACTTTCCTCAAGCTCCATCAACAGTTCATCAAGATTGAGATCGTAGTGTACAGCCATATGCTCCAGGGGTTCAAACAGGGCATTGCAGCAGATACATTCACCGGCCTTGTCATCATATCTCCTGAATACGGCCTCTGTGTGCCGGTAACGACTCAACAAATCCAGCACGGTCATTCAGCGTGTATCGAGCGATCTCTCCATGTGATGCCTTTTTCTATGGCATCTCCTTGTCGCTTGTTGCGGATCACCTCTTCCAGGGCCCTTGGTATGTGAGGCAGGATTTCCATCACCTGTGTAGCCGCGGTGGGTTTGGCATAGTACCCGGCAAGTCTATTGGTGCGCGCGGCAACACCGGCGGCCTCGATGATTTCCATACCGCTGCTGATTAATGCAGCAACGATCCCTGTTACGGTATCCCCAGTGCCGCCTATCGCCTCCATAGCCTTTTCCATCGGGTAGTCGATGATATCCTGAATCCCTTTCTCGTTGGCAATGTAATCCTGTACACCTTTGACCAAGAGGTGACGGGCGGCATTGTTGTGGTTATAGGAGCGTTCGATCAGTTCAGGAACCCTGTTTTCCTCATGGAGGATAAATCCCCTCGTATAGAAGGGATGAGGTGCCTCTTCGTCGGCCAGAAAGGCCAGCTCCCCGACGTCAGGGGTGAACAGATCATATTCCAAAGATCTTCCGCTCATCTTGGCTGCATACATGAACCCGGCGTCCGCTATAAGACAAGGCCGCTGCACCCCTTCACCCAACGCCTCCAGGAACCGATTGTGCCAACGGACATCGGGCTGGAGATAATGGAGGGTAATTGTTTCAAGATAGGATTCCCCTATATGCCGTGTCAGGTATTCATAGAGTCTTCTACTGCCCTCTCCGAGGCCGATATCCCCCACGAGATAGCCATAGGGTGCGGACAGGCCTAAAAACTCTCCTGCTTTGACGGCGGCCGCCAGAAGGGCCGGGGTTCCCCGGTTCACCGGGGCCCTGTAACCCTGAATGCAGATCTCGTTATCTATGAGACTAACCTCTCCAAACGCCAAGGGAAAATGTTCAATGGGAACGGTGCCTGCTATTGCGTGCATCTGCGAATCACCTCCTCATAGGCGAGCTGGAGGGCGTAGCCGCATAAGGTGTGCCCGATTTCCCGGGGGCTGGGTGCTTCCATGAGCGTCTTTCCCATCATCTCTTGCGCCAGGTAAGGGACATCCGGACATCCCCCGCCCGAGACATTCACGATGGTTGAGGTCTCCTTGTCAACGGTCAATTTCATGTTTGCTGCCCTCACCATGAGATACCTGCCGATACATTTTGTGTGAAACAGGTCGACGGGCTGGAGCAAAGGACTGGTGACCGGAACCACCTCTCTTGGAAGAACGCCCTCCTTCTGGAGGGTCCTCAGGATATTGAGCTCCTCGATAAGGGGGATCTCGATGACCAGATCGCATCCGCTCCGTATTTCCGGGGGAGGCCCCATTACCCTGATATCCCATCCCTTGTCCTTGAGCACCCTCTCTGCCCGGATCACCTCACTGGTATTCTCGAATATTAGAAGGCCACGATCACATGCCGCCTTCTCGGAGAAGGCATCCCGTGTCTTCCGCTTAAATACATCGAAAAAGGCCATCACTGCTCCTTTGAGATAGTGACCCGGTATCCCCCACCTTCTTCGATAACGTCTTTCACCTGCCAGCCCTGACTTCTGGCAGCTCGGCTGACGTTTTCCTTTGAGGTATCGGTATCGACCAGTATCAAAATCTCCTCCGTATCCACCTTTTTTATCCCATCCAGCGTCATTAATACCGGCTGTGGGCAGGAAAAGCCTCTTGCATCTACCGTTGTAATCATGACACGCGCTCCCTTACTTTTTCCTCATGGTAAAACCGATGAACAAGCACACAAGCATCCCTACGATCACGGCTGCTATTCCGTGGGGACCGACCCCTGTGGGTGCGCTGGCGAGGCCGAAGTTATGGGAAAAGCCTGCCCCTACGATCATGCCGAGGACGAAGACCGCGGCATCGCCGTCGCCTTCGCCCGCAAGAAAGAGTTGACGCCCGGGGCATCCTCCTGCCAGACAGAAGGCAAGACCTGCCAGGACCATGCCTCCAAAATTCCAGAGACCCATGGTATGGGCTACCGGCTGCTTCGAAAACCCGGGATGGAATTGCCCTGCAATCAGATTGGTTATAAAGGCGAAGAAAACGAGAGTTGCCAGCCCGGTAAAGAGATGGGCTTCTCGAAACAGGATTAGGTCCCTGAAGGATCCCATGGTGCAAAATCGGCTTCTTTGAGCGAGAAATCCTACGCCCAGGCCCACCAAAAGGGAAATGATGAGGGGTGCATGCATGGATCCCGGACCTTTGACGCTATAGAAGAGGATTCCGTTTTTCGCCTCGCCTTGGATCTGGGGAAAGATGAACAAAAAGACAAGAAACCCCATCATTATCAATGGGAGCATCCACCCCACTGAAGTGTAGGTGTTTTCAGCACGCCCCAGGTTGTATCCACTTTTCAGGAACCGGGTTCCGATCCAGATTCCTCCGATAAGGCCGAGGAGCCCGAAAATAGCGTTCCCGTCACCACCTGCAAGACGCAACAGGGCTCTCCAGGGGCACCCCAGAAAGACCAAGGCGCCGACCATGGCAAAGGCCCCCAGCACGAATCTGACTATCGGGGCGGAGCCTACCCGTGGACGAAACTCCTTGAAGAGGTATGCGGCAACAAGGGAGCCCAGGACAAACCCTATGATCTCAGGCCGCAGGTACTGTACTACCTCAACGCGATGAAACCCGATAGCACCTGCGATATCCCGCTCAAAGCAGGCAACACAGATTCCCATGTTCCCCGGATTTCCCCACTTCTGTAACAGGGAGGCAACTATACCAATAAAAGCACCTACACCAATAATACCCCATCGAGTTGCAAAGATATTTTTCAGCTGGGTCATGTACGGTGCTCCTTTTCTGATTTCGCGTACGTATCTCTTTGTACCTTACGATATATCCATATTATTTCTGGTTCTCACAGCAATCAGGTAGGGAAACTATATTAGATATTGTAATATGTCAAATTCATAATAGTTATAATTCCTTGTTGATTATAATATAAATCTATAGTAATTTATCTTCATAGTTCACTTCTTAGTGAGGGGTTTCTAATGATTTATGATCACTTTAGGAATATTACCATCCAACAGATGGAATCCCTTATATATCTTGTTGAGGAAGGAAGCTTCAGCCATGCTGCTAAACGGGTTTTTTTAACCCAGCCGTCCCTTACCAAGCATATTAAACACTTAGAGGAGGCCGTAAATACCAAGATTGTCAACAGAGAAAATATGGGAATATCTCTAACCCCCGAGGGAAAGATTCTCTATGATTATGCAAGAAGAATGTTAAAATTAAGAGATGAAGCAAAAGAAAAGATTTTAAGGGCAAAGGAAAATGAGTCGGGAAACATCTTTATAAGCGCCAGTACCATACCCGCAACATATATCCTCCCCCACCTTTTGAAGGAGTTTAAAAGGCTTTTTCCTGATATCCACGCCTATGTTCAAAGCAATGACAGTGAAGAAACCCTTGGAATAATCCTGAATAATCAGGCAGAAATTGGTTTTATCGGTAAAAAAATCTTAAATAAAAAATTGAGTGTGGAGACCTTATGGGAGGATAGGCTTGTCTTAGTTATACCTGGGGATCATCCCTGGCGAAAAAAGGATTATGTAACATTAAATGAGATCTTAAAAGAACCCTATATCATCAGAGAAACAGGTTCTGCGACCCGGAAAATCACAGAAGAATACTTACTTAAAAATACCGACAAGAGCCTTAGCAAATTCAATATTGTATGTGAAATGGGAAGTTCTGAATCAGTCAAAGAGGCAATCATTAGTGGCCTCGGCATCTCCATTCTTTCAATCCACGCTATTCAACGTGAATTAAAACAGGGAACACTTATCGAGATGCCTATTCAGGGTTGCACCATCCAACGATCTTTTTATCTGATTTATAAAAAGCAAATCAGTTTAATGCATTATCATAAGCTGTTCCTGGAATTTGTAAAAAATTACAAAGTCAGCCCTTCTGTGTGAAGGCAGTGGCCATAGGTGCCGGATAGCGAAGAGATCGAAGTTCCTATGTTTCTTTCCGGACAAAATAGGTACATTGCTGGGTAAAAGACACTAAGGCATCAAGCTTTTCCTTGGCACGGCCAGAATCTATGACATCTCTTGCCCTTTCAATGCCCTTCTTCAAATCCCTGTCAAAACCTGCTGCCACAAAGGCAGCCGCTGCATTTAACAGAACCACATCCCGCTTTGGACCCTTCCGGCCTTCTAAGGTCTCTGTGATAATGCGGGCATTTTTTCGTGCATTTCCTCCTCTTATGTCTTCAGGTTTTGCTCTTTTGAACCCATATTTCTCTGGGGTTATGTTAAAGGTAGTAATTTTCCCATCCTTGAGATGAGATATCTTGGTAGGCCCGCAAATACTTATTTCATCAAATGTTCCCTCCCCAAAGATCACAAATGCCTCCTTTGTGCCGAGCCTTTTAAGGACATGGACCATCTTTTCAGTCAAATCTGGTTCATAGACCCCCAGGATCTGAGCCGTGGCTCCTGCCGGATTAGTCAGGGGACCCAACAGGTTAAAAATGGTACGGATCCCTATCTCCTGTCTTGGGCCAGCGGGGTATTTCATGGCCCCATAAAACAGGGGTGCATAGAGAAAGCCTATCCCTACTTCATGGATGCATCTTTCAACATCAGATCGAGTTATATCGAGTTTCACATCCAGCGCTTCGATCACATCGGCGCTCCCGCAATGGCTGGAGACCGCTCGGTGACCATGTTTGGCCACCTTAATTCCACCTCCAGCGACAACAAGGGCGGTTGTTGTAGACACATTAAAGGTATTAGTCACATCTCCCCCTGTCCCGCAGGTATCGAGGATTGTTTCGTCTTCTATATTTATTTCATCCCGATCAATGTTTACCAGATGATTGTTGAGGTGCATTTTTATTGCCCTCGCCCTCATCGCCCTGGCAGCGCCGGTAATCTCATTTATAGTCTCCCCCTTCATTCTTAGGGCCGTAATAAATGACCCGATCTGGGCAGGTGTGGCCTTACCAGAAAAAATCTCACCCATGGCTTCTTCCATCTCTTTTTCTGCCAGATTACCCCCTTTAACCACCTTTGTAATAGCTTCTTTTATCATTTTACCTCCCTCCTTTTTTAGAAGATATTTTAGGATTAAAAATAAAAAAGACCGTGGTTGCTGACCCACGGTCTTTTTTTTATTACACTGATTAAAAAACCGCGGGCCTATGGAAGCAAGCCCACGGTTTTTTTATTTTATACTATTATGCCGGTCTCAGTGGACTTACCCCCTAAGGGGAGATAAACCACCACCAGCCATTCAATGACATGAAAAAGTTTTCTTTTACTACCTGGTTCATGCTTAAATTTTTAGCGCTGGAGAAAATATCTGTCAAGTTAAAATTTTATATGGCTGATTTTTCTTGACAGCCCTTTTTTGAATGGCTATACATTCTGGGACAAAAAGAAATATTTGATCAGAAAGATCGAAGATTATTTTCGCTATCGAAGGTAACATTTTAAGAACATAAAAAAAGTAACAACAGAATAACGCTAAATAAAAAGGCCACGGAGGTCTTTTGTCCTGATAGGAAACAGGGCAAATTATCTTCGTGGCTTTTTTTGGAGAAAGGGATTAAAAACTTGTATCTCTTCTCCTCTATCTCTTGACCCCCATAACCTGCCTTAAATAAATAAATGTCCGGCCATTTTTCTCAGGAATAAAGAAAGTAATTTAAATAAAAAATTTTAGCATAATAAAAATGTTTAAAAAACTTAAAAGAATGGTTGACAAATAATTTAATAATCTTTTCCGTTAGTTCTTTGTGGTTAAAATCCTTATAATCTGCCATCATCCCTGGCCCAGACCTGGCATGCAGTGTTTCGGTTATATAGTCTTAATCAATATATACCACAGCAGTTGCAGATATGCCAATGAGGTCGCGCCAGGGCAGGCTGCGTCCAAGTTCCTCTTATTCATATACCTTCTCTTCATTATCGGGTGTAATAGCATCCTCCTCCACATCCCTGGGTTCAATCGTTCTTTTCTTCAATTCCTTATAATACTCATGCTGTATCAATAGATTCATAACCTCATTAGTACCCGTCCATATCATGGCCAAACGACAGTCCCTTAAAAAACGTTCGATAGGATAGATACTGGTATATCCAATGCCTCCCATAATTTGCATAGCATTATTTATTACCTCCCAGGCGGCCTCGGTGCCTATCTTTTTGGCCTCTGATACAATCCTTCTAGAATCAACGCCAGAATCAACCGACCTGGCAGCCGCATACACTAAGGCCCGAGCTGCATCCAAAGTACTTACAGAGTCGGCTACCATAAAGTTTACTGCCTGAAATTTATCTATTGTTCTTCCAAAGGCCTTACGTCTTGTAGAATATCGTGTGGCTACCTCTAGGGCAGCCCTTCCCAGACCAAGGGCACCAGCTCCGCTTGTCAGCCTTTCTGGAATCATCATCCTATTAAAGATAGCATAGGCATTATGCAACTCCCCTACAAGATTCTCTTTAGGAACCCTCACATCCTTAAAGACAAGACGACCTGTACCGCCACCTCGCGTTCCAAGGAGGGGATAAATGATCTGATCTTTTACCCCCATTGCCCTTTCAACAATAAAACAACTCAGGGACTCATGTGGAGATGCGTCAGGGGCTGATTTCGCATAGACCAAAAAATAATCAGAGTCCTTTGCACCGACTACAAAACGTTTCTCACCATTAAGGACAAATGAATCACCGTCTTCAACTGCCTTTGTGGTAGCCCCAAAAAAATCAGAACCACCCCGAGGTTCGGTCAAGGCCTCTGCAGAGTAAAGTTCACCTTTATTGGTAGGCCTCAGATAACGCTCCTTTTGTTCCCTGGTTCCAAAGATATTGAGTGCCTCTCCAACAATACAGGGCATGACATAGGCGCATGTTATGGAGTTACCAAGCACTCCTACTTCTTCAATTGCTGCAACATCGGCTACCCAGTTAAGGCCTCGGCCTCCATAGTCCTTCGCAAAACGCAATCCCAGGAGATTTTTCTTTCCAGCCATCTCAATAAATGGACGACCAGTCTCAGTTGCACTCAGATCCATATCTCTTACCATTTTATTTGGAACATCATTCTTTACAAATTCCCTCACCTCATTTTGCAATGCCTTTTCCTCTTCATTCAATAAAAACTCGAACATAATTTACCCCCATTTTATTGTATGTATATTTCAAAATTTAGTAATGAGAGAAGCTAAGCCTCGTTCTTAACGACTTTTCGCAGTCTTCTTGGATTGAGAAAGCCTGCCGTCTTGCTTGGGAGGTTGAATATTAAGGCGCTTAATCCTTCTCCAAAGCGTCTGCCTTCCAATACCCAATACTTTTGCAGCTGCCTTTCGATTCCAATTGTTTTCCCTTAATACCTGTAAAATGAAACCCCTCTCCAGATCAACCCACTTACTCGTCTTTGAAGAAACAGGCCTCTGATTTCCGGTTTCTCTCAATGAGTGGACTGGTTGAAAATAATCTGGCAGGTGTTGGACCTTAATAAGTCCTCCCTGACAAAGAACCGTACTGTGCTCAATAATATTTTCTAATTCCCTGACATTACCCGGAAAATCATATGCCATTAAGAGAGAAAGTACTTCTTGTGATACGCCTGCTATCTCTTTCCCGCTTAAACGGTTGAATCTCTCCAAAAAATGATCAACAAGGAGTGGTATATCCTCTCTTCTTTCTCTCAGAGGGGGGAGTGTTAAGGCAATGACATTGATCCTATAATACAGATCTTCCCGAAAATGCCCTTTTTTAACCATCTCAGGTAAGTCTTTGTTTGTGGCTGCAACAATTCGTATATCGGCGTTTACGGTCTTATTTGAACCTAATGATTCATAGGTCTTCTCTTGAAGTATCCTAAGTAATCGTACCTGTAGGTGGGGAGAAAGATCTCCTATCTCATCTAAAAAAAGGGTTCCTTTTTGGGCGGCCGCAATTCTTCCTACCCTCTCTGTCCTTGCATCTGTGAATGCACCTGCCTTGTGACCAAAAAGTTCTGACTCTACCAATGTATCCGGCAGTGCACCTAAATTAACAATAATAAGCGGTCCTTTACGTCGTGCGCTGATAGAATGAATGGCCCGTGCAAAGAGCTCTTTTCCAGTTCCACTTTCACCTTGTAAAAGTACCGTGCTATCACTCTGGGCTACCTGCTCCAAGATAACAAAAAGCCGATGCATTTCCTTGCTTTTACTGACTATATCAAAAAAGGTATGCCTGCCAGTGAGTTCTTTCCTGAGTTCTTCTACAAGGCTAAGGTCTCTAAAGGTTTCAACACCACCTATTATCTTGTCATTTTCATCTTTAAGGATGGCTGTAGATATACTAACTGGAATTCTATTTCCATCAGAGACAACAATATAAACAGATTTATTAAGAACCTGCTTTCCTGTTTGTATAGTTTGCCTTAAGGCACATTCTTTCTCGCATATATTTGCCCTAAAGACCTCCCAACATTGACTACCGATGGCTTCTTCTTTGTTTATGCCAGTAATTACTTCAGCAGCTTTGTTAAAGGATGTAATTCTCCAGTCAAGATCAACGGTAAAGACACCGTCAGCGATGCTGTCTAAAATAATAGATGTATGATCCTTTGGCATTTGTATTTGTCGTCTGCCCGGTATCGTGCCGAGCTTCAGGACTCAGGCGAGGTGGGCAGAACATTCTTGAGTTTTTTATGTTTATTGAGCTTTTTTTGTTTGCTTGCCCCGTGGAATCAACCGTAGGGGATCCCAGAACGCGGTAACTCCACAATGTGAATGTTTTAATCCCTAAATACGCAATCCGCAACCCTCAATTTTTTATCTCATATATACCTGTCTGCGTACTGTCTAACTGGATGGCCATCTAATACATGAAATTGTCTGATTTTCTTAAGGGTGATAGATGAAAACATTCCAATAGGAAGGTAGATTATCTTTTTCCCTAATCTCGAAGCAAATGATCTGCACAGTGAGGATGGTGGTGAGGAGGCAACATACACCACATGCTGCTCAAGGGAATAATCAAGTGCGGCAAGAAGAAGCCTCTCTGGCTTATTTCGGGCAATATCAAAAAATGAATCCTTCCAAATATCATATACCCTTAGCGGAGGAAATGTAAGCATGAATCCACCATACTGACACAAGGATATCCCGGGGCCAATAACTACCTCACCTGCTGCAGTGCTGTAAAAGGCCATATCTGATTCCTGGTTGTTTTCACCTAACCAAGTAATACGCCACGGGAAATTTTCTTTACCTTCTCTATCAGAAAGATCTGGGTTAAAAATAAACACTACTGATCCTACCCTTCCCTTTAGGGGAATATTCTCCCGTACATATATGGTCCCCTCTTTCCAATTCCTTAATGTCTCTCTAATATCAATCCCATCCATTATTGAGCTTACAAAGGGAACAACGCGGGAATTTTCCTCTGACTTCTCTTTTAAAGCCTTTTTTTTAAGATAATTTCCGAATCCCTCTATTACAATATCCTCTGGCTGGTATGAACAAATAGAATAGCCTTTAAAGTTCTTTTTCCACTCTCCAGGAAAGCGTTCTTTTTGTCTTTTCTTTACAGGTACAGGTACAAGCCTTCTGCGCAACCTTTTAAAATGCCGATGAAATTCAATCTTTTTTTGATTAAGAAAGAGGTCCTCACCCTTGATACGAAGGACCGGCAATCCTGGTGTATCTGTCTGCCAAGGGTACTCAGTTGCATTATCCCAGACCTCATAAGCAAAGTTATCATCCACAGCTCCCCTTGCAGCTATCAGTATCTGATATAAATCCGGCGTTAAATACCCACTTAAAAGGGCATAATTTCTCACAAACTTATTAAAAACCCTTAATTGGCTTACTGTCACTTCTTCTTTACTATTAGTAACATAACCTTTTGTTGCCTTTTCTATCATTTGACCAATGGCATACAATCTGTCAAGCTCATCTACATTAGGCCTATTTCTGTATTTTTCATAGATAGCGGCAAAGAAGGGCATTTCCGTCATAATCTCCCTGCTAGAATCCTTATGGAGATGTGCAAGCATGACACCCTCTCTCCTCCTCCTACCTATGACCTGTGCCTGTGGTGTATCAAGGTATCCTAAAAGACCGGTAAGATGGGCCAATCCCCCAACAAATAAAACTCTTTTCCCATGTCCTTCCAATTGCTGTAAATGGTAGGCCATAGATCGCTCTCTCAATTGATCCTGTTTGCTGGGAAAACCTTCCGGGTAAACTTTGAGATAGCTCTGGCAGTATTTCCAGTAGCCTATCCTTCTTACAGAGTAAGGATCGGGCATGGGTGTGCGCTCGATAGGGTATCCTTCTGTATCTCTGTCTATGAAGTAGATAGGGAGGTTTTTTGAAAGGGCCAACCGTATTGCTTCTACCTGTCCATCGGTTGGCTCCAATGGAAGGTAAATAAGTGAGTGGTTATCTTCTTCATAGAACACAACTGAAAGTAGGGGTAATCTGCTAACACCTTGTAAGACCTTCTCGCCAATGGTTGGAGGATATTCAATCGCCACTATCTCTGGATCAAAGGAAGCAAACTGATCTCTTACCTCAAGGGCAAACTCAACCCTATTGTGAAGAATAGGAACAAGTCTGACATTTCTCCATTTAAACAGTTCTTTTGTCTCCATACATCTCTAAAATAGTCGCAAAATATTCAGAGGCATTATCGTCCAGTATCATGGATGCCGCCTCTTTAAGTACCTGCATTATCCCTTTTTCCGATGACATTTCTTTGACTTCCTTTGATATTCCACTGTTCAGTCTTTTTAGGGCATATCTGGCAATATTAATGCCATCTCTTACTGTATATGGCTCCTGAGCTTCATGGGCTACCTGCAGAAAATTAACTACGTAGTCCAGGATCTGTTCGTTTGCAAAGGGGAGATTTGCAGATAAGATCAATCTCTCATCTTCCCTGTCAGGGAAATCAATAAAAATTCGAGGCTGTAGCCTTGAATGAATATACTCAGGAAGATCAAAGGTGCTGGCATCATCGTTCATGGTCGTGCAGAGCCGAAAATTAGAATGGGCTTTAATCTTTATGCCTGCTATGATCGATTCTACATAACGACGATTGTCCATCAAGGGAGCTAAAGATGCCCAGCTTTTCTCACTCATCCTATTTCCCTCATCTATAACTGACACTCCTCCTTTTATCATAGCAGTAACAATAGAGCTCGCCATATATCTTATCTTTCCCTGATCGCTCATAACCGGAGTAACGATCAGATCCTCCGGTCTCGTATCTATTGTGGCCTGAAAAAGATAGACAGGCTGATTCATTTGTCTGGCAGCGTAATAGGCAAGGGTAGTCTTCCCCACACCGGGTTTTCCTAAAAGTCGCGGGTTGAGAGGAAAATCACCATCACCCATGACCAGCCATGCTGCCTTGATCTGGGTTACTAACTCCTTATTGCCGACCCAATTCATAGGCAACTCATCGGGTTGACCGAGATGCAAAACCACACCATCTATTGATACAGTTTCCATGACTATAAATCCGTCCTCCTCTAATCCTTTACGTCCAAATGACGGAACTTTTTCTTAAAGGTCCTAAATGGTCCAATGCTGTCTTTTACAAAAAAGGGCATTCCTTGGCCATAGGACATATTCCTTCTGTTTTTCCGCAACCTCTCAAATCGCTTTATCTCGCCATATTTTCCATATCTTCCACCCATAATTTATATTATGAGATCTCATAGAGCGAATGTCAACTATCTCCTCTCCTAATCCTCAAATGCGTTCTCTATCAATCTATCCAATAGTTCAGAAAAAGATAATCCAGCTGTCTTTACGGCCAAAGGAAAGATAGAATTCTCTGTCATCCCTGGAATAGTATTCGTTTCCAGGACATAAATCTTTTTAGGGGTTACTATCATATCTGATCGAGAAAAACTCCTGCAACCAAGTAAACAGTGGGCATTTATGGCAAACTCCTGAATCTTTCTATAAACATTACTGGAAATCTTTGCTGGACATATTTCTTGAGATGCTCCAGGCTCGTATTTTGCCGTATAACTAAAGAATTGATATTTTTTCTGGGGAATAATTTCGACAACTGGTAGGGCCTCTGGTTTTCTGTTGCCAAGAACTGCACAGCTTACTTCCCTGCCCTTGATATACTCCTCAAGCAGTACCTCTGAACTTATGGCAAAGGTATCGTTAATGGCTTCAACGATTTCATCTTCCCCATAACATATTGCTAAGCCAATGCTCGAGCCCTCTTCCACCGGTTTAACTACAACAGGTTTACCCAAAATAGATAATATCCTCACTGGGTCAATATCCTGATTTTTAAAAAATACCATCTCTTTGGGGACAGGTAATCCGTGACACCGAAACAATTTTTTGCTTATTGCCTTATTCATAGCCAAAGCACTTGCCAAGACACCTGAACCAACATAAGGAAGATGCAAAAGATCAAGAAGCCCTTGAATAGAGCCACCCTCCCCTTTCTTCCCGTGAAGAAATAGTAATGCAAGATCAAAGTTTTCCGATTCTCTCATTAATTTGAGAAGATCATCACTGGGGTCATATCGCTTGACTTCATACTTATTTTTATCTAGATTATCGTACACATATTTCCCACTTTTCAAGGATATCTCTCTTTCCCTTGACCACCCTCCAGCAATAAGTGCAACTCTAAGTTTACCCATTATCAACCCCCATGTAATCGGTGCAAAATAGCTTTTTTTACATAGTATAAAAAATAAAAAAATAAAAAAATAAAAAAATAAAATAAAAAAATAAGTCAAAAAATCCTAATATCATCTATTTTTTGAATAAAAGAATTTTTTAATTCTAACTTAGCTTTTTGAGGCGCAATCATCAAGAGACAAGCAAAATTCTTACCTACTTTAAAATCAACTTCTCTTTACCTTTAGAAAACGGAAAAATGTAATGAAAAAAACTGCCAGGATTTAAAAATTAACGTTTTTTGAAGGAAATGGGAGTTTGGAAAATGGAATGAATAAGCCACCGCTGTCAAATACAGATAAAACCCCCTGAATTTAATAACAATATTTTAATAATATTGATCGTCACGACCAGTAAGGATTTCAAAAGGCTCCATAATATTATTCGCATTGAATCAATATATTACACCTCTTGAAAACTAAAAAAAGGGCTAATATAATTTCTGGTATAATCACCTTTGACAGACACGTTTGTTTTGTTTAAAAACATGGAAACCATATAATCCTGAGAATTACACATCATCTGAAACAGACCTAGCAATAGAACTTTTCAATATATTAAATATTATTAGGAAAATCTTTCCTTTGAAGTACATAGTTTTTGGTTAGTCATTTTATATTACCCAATAATCAAAGAATCCCTCATATATAATTTATATTGTCTTTCTTATGGAAGATTCTATGTTACAATCTTAAGATACCTGTACCCAAAGAACATCGTAGAATTGTAGATTTTAGAGGTATGGTAACAAGTGAATGCAGAGACCTTGCTATCATTTTTATCATATAACTATTTGCTCACATGAAGGTGTATTATGGAAACAGTTTGGAATAATGTAAAAACAGCCCTCAAAGATATGATGGATGCAAAGAATTTTTCTCTTTGGGTAAAACCATTACAATTCCTCGATGCAGACGACAGCGCAATATATATTGGATGCCCTAACAAATTCTCTCGAAACTGGGTACAGGAAAATTACACCTCACTCTTTCAGAGTCAACTTTCTAATCTTGATCGTAATGACCACAAAGTAATGTTTAAAATTTTATCCCGGAGAGCATTAAGTAAACCCAATCATAATGGAAATGGAGGTAATGGAAATGGAGGGCAATTAATCCTTCCAAATATGCCAAAAAAGATAAGGGCTGGTGGCAAATATTTAAATAAACGCTTTACCTTTAATAAATTTGTCGTTGGAGGATGTAATGAATTTGCATACTCCATATCAAAGGCATTAGCCAACGGCTCTCATTATCCTTACACTTCCCTTTTTTTAAATGCCCAAACCGGTTTGGGAAAAAGCCATTTGATCCAGGCCATTGGTAATACTATTCTAGAAAAAAAACCATCAGCAAAGGTTCTTTATATTACTACAGAAGATTTTACCAATGAGATGATATACGCATTAAAAAATAACCTCATCACTCAATTTAAAAATAAATACCGTAAGGCGTGCGACGTACTTCTTTTGGAAGAATTACACTTTTTGAGTGGAAAAGAAAAAACACAGACCGAAATCGGCTATACACTTGATTCTTTGTTTAACGACGAAAAAATGGTTATATTTACTAGCCCGCTCATGCCGGAAGAAATCCCGAATATGAAAAAGATGCTTGTCTCCAGATTCAGCTCTGGAGTAATAACAAGTATGAAAAGGCCAGATTTTCATACACGGCTCAATATATTAAAACAAAAGGCCCTTGAGCAAAAAATTTCCCTCCCGGAAGATGTAGCCTCCTTTATGGCTGAAAATTTAACTCAAGACGTAAGACAACTTGAAGGAAGTCTTAATTCCCTTAAGGCCATTTCTTTTTTTCTAAAAAAGGAAATAAAAATAGATTTGGCAAGAGAGATAGTTAAACAACATGCTCCTGTTAAACATCTTGCGACAGTAGAGGAAATTCAGAAAGTAGTCTGTAAATATTTTAAGGTTGACATAGCCGCCCTTAAATCAAAGAGTAGAAAAAAAATTATTGCCTATCCACGGAGTATAGCCATTTATTTATGCCGCAGATATACCGATAAATCTCTGGAATCTATCGGTCATGCCTTCCACCGAAATCATTCCACAATTGTATATGATGAGGAAAAAATAAAAAAGAAGATCAAAGTTGATGACAGCCTTAGAAGGGAGGTAGAATTTCTCTGCCGACAAATCGAAGATAGAATTGCATGATAAAAAAAATTGTCCTTTTATTTCTGCTAGTTCTTTGTTCTATTGTTACCCTTTATCTTATCCTTGTTTCAATTATCTCTATTTCCACCGGCTTCATTAATGTACAGAAATCCGGCTTTTGGATGCCTATTTTATGCGGGCTTTTGATATTTTTTGTGACTATATTTATGATAAGGCTTATCCTCTATATCTTAAGACAAATAAAAGGTAAAGAGCAATATCCATATACTCGAAGAGATTGGTGATGCCTGTTGGTAGTTTCTCGTAGTTTATTATTCGTCATTTCATCCCCGTATCTTTAAGCAGAACTCTATAGCGAGTCAACGACCACACTTTCGGTTGGGGCTTAAAAAACGCATAAATTCCATACACCTTTGGGGCGATTATGGATATCCCGAACTATCCTGCTGCTCTGCTGCGGGGTAGTTTATTTTCTAATCTGTTGTGTGTCTGAAAATGTTGAACCGCTAAATTTTATCCCCTGCCATGAGTCTCGTTCAGCAAGAACCTGTTTAATGCGCAAAAGTGTCTCATTTTTTCTTAATGACCATTTAGGGGCAACCAATTCATCAGAATGGGGGTCTCCGGTAAGGCGTTGTATAACCAAATCAGGGGGAAGGAGTTCCAGAAAATCACAAACAAGGTTTACATATTCATCTTGGTCCAGACATCTATATCTTCCCTCCAGGTATAATTTCTCCATTCCTGTACCTTTGATCACATAGAGGAGATGGATCTTGATTCCATCAATTGCCATTGCTGCTACAGCCTCTGCAGTAGCAAGCATATCAGCCCTATCTTCAAAAGGAAGACCAAGTATTACATGGGTGCAAATCTTTATACCTCTATTTCTTGTTGCATCTATAGCCTTTTTAAAGCAATTTACATCATGACCCCTGTTTATAAATGTAAGTGTCCTGTCATGAATAGATTGGATTCCATATTCGATCCAGACAAGGTGATCTCTTGTATAACTTTCGAGTAGAGTAAGTATGGCTTCATCAATACAATCCGGCCTAGTGCCTATAGACAATCCAACAATATCATCTATTGCAAGCGCCTCTTCATACAAACCTTTTAATTTGTCATAGGGTCCATAAGTATTCGAAAAAGACTGAAAATACGCAATAAACTTTTGAGCCTTATATCTCCTCCTCAAAAACTCTTTGCCTTTCATTATCTGTTCTGTAATTGATATCCCTTTTTTAAAGGCGCCTGTACCAGATCCACGGGAGTTACAATATATGCATCCACCTGTTGCTATACATCCGTCTCTATTCGGGCAGGTAAGCCCTGCATCCAGAGAAATTTTTTGTACCCTGCAGCCAAAAATATTTCTAAGGTAGGAATTTAAATCATAATAACGATTTCTCATTTGTCTCAGTATTGATCCCTTGAACCTTGATTTTTTTAATTTGTTGATGAGTGTATGCCGAGGCTTGAGTACTTATAAACCCCTATACATTCTCATGGAAAAATAATAAAATAAAAAAAGAAATATATCATGCGAAACATGTGCCCTTTGAGATAAAGTTTCGCCGTCTAAAATGGCGCCAGTCAATCATTACCTTTTTAAATATCATTAACCATTTTCCAGATTATCTCCTAGGGCTTACAGTATTTCTAACATGGTCTCAGAATAGAGACCTTTGAAAAACCCGGCGATTTTCACCATCCCCAAAAAGATGATGGACTTTTTTGAAGTGACTGGTGGCTTCCGGCTCGTAGAGCCTCCCGCTCGGAGAGAAGGGTGCTGTCTTTTCGTAACGTATCAGTGGGGGAACCCGCAGGCCCCGATTTATCGGGGCAATGCGGAGAGCCTCCCGCTCGGAGAGGGCAAAACTCCCCCATGGATACGTTGCTGAAAAGACCAACCCGAGAGCCTCGGAACTGAAAAAAAGCCCATCGTCTTTAGATCAAGAGGGGTTATGCAAAGGTCTCACAACATAGATAAAGATATGGCATCATTCTATAAGGGATAAATTATGAAAAAAATAATGATCATTGACGACAGCCCAACAATCCTAAAGGTGATGAA
>JAWOBA010000143.1:0-3504 GCA_046498285.1 Desulfatiglandales bacterium
GGGCGGTGACTTTTGCCTCGGGAAGTTGGATCCGGGTAGAGCACTTGCCGGCCAGGATCCGGGACTATCAGGTAGGCGTAGGGGGATCCTCAATCGATATGTATGGTTTGAAGGCGGAAAAAGAACATCTTCTACCGCTGGCCGAAGCAGAGCGGCGGTACATTCGTCGTGTGCTGGAGGAAGTGGGAGGAAACAAGCGCCAGGCCGCCGCCATTCTGAAAATCGGCCGAAGGACACTATACAGGAGACTCGAGGAGGCAATGGAAGCGGAAAAGGACCAGAATGCCTAGAAGTTTTTGTTACCAACGATGGTTACCCCCCTTTCAACAACATTGTTTTCTAACTACAGGCCATAATATGAGGGCTTTGCAGAACTCATATTTTCTTAAAGAGGGTCGACACTTCTTCAGTTCCCTCCGGGGCGTAGGCCCTCCGGGCCGGAGGCCGAGGATCTCGGGTTGGTCTTTTCAGCAACGTATCCATGGGGGAGCCCGCCAGAGATAAATTTTGGCCTCTCCGCATTGCCCCGATAAATCGGGGTCCGAATCCTCGTGCCAAGACGCAAAGGCGCCAGGAACAACGTGATTCGGATACTCATCGGTGAAATACCATGAGGATATACGAAAGTTGGGGACCTACTTGAATTCGTTGACTTATTCACTTTGTTTGAACCCCGGTTAAATAGCCCTTCGGGATTGAACTGGGTAAACCACGAAGGCACGAAGAGCACCCCAGTTGAATACGCTTCGCTGTCCTTCGGAATTCAACGGGGCAAAGCAAAGAACAGCTTGTATGTCCGGCGGTTTAAACGCCGGACATAACCATTCATCGCCTAACGGCGAAGAATCAGGAGATTTTGATGTCAAAAAAAAGATATAAGATGTTCCTTGTGGCAGGGGCACGGCCGAATTTCATGAAAATCGCGCCCATAATAAAAGAGCTTAAAGCCCGAAGCTCAAAGCTGAAAGCTCTGGATATGATTGAGTTCAAGATAGTTCATACGGGGCAGCATTATGATTATGAGATGTCGCAGGCATTTTTTGATGATCTGGAGATTCCGAAGCCGGATTTTTTCTTAGAGGCCGGATCGGGCAGCCATGCCGAGCAGACTGCTAAGATTATGGTCAATTTTGAAAAGGTCTGTGCAGAACACAGGCCGGATCTCGTTATTGTGGTGGGCGATGTCAACTCGACTTTAGCCTGTTCCGTGGTGGCAAAAAAGATGGAGATCGAGGTGGCGCATGTGGAAGCCGGGCTGCGCAGCTTTGATCTTTCCATGCCTGAGGAGATCAACCGTATGGTAACCGATTCCATCGCTGATTACTTTTTTGTGACCGAGAGGAGCGGGGTTGAGAATCTCAAGAATGAAGGGAAATCCGACGAAAGGATCTTTTTCGTGGGCCATGTGATGATTGACAATCTCCTGTATCAACTGCAAAAGCTGAATACGAACCATTTTCCCTTCGAGCAGAGGGAACTCAAAGAGAGGCTTGGAACATACATCTTTATGACGCTGCATCGGCCTTCTAATGTGGATGACAAAGAGACCCTGGGAGATATTGCGAGGGTTTTGGGCAGCGTAGCACATGAGGTGCCCATCATCTTTCCTGTGCATCCCAGGACCAGCAAGATGCTGGATCAGTTTGGCATCGAATTATCAAAGAATATTTATCAGTTACCGCCGTTGGGGTTTCTGGAGTCCTTGTATTTGTTGAAGGATGCGGTGTTGGTGATTACGGACAGCGGCGGATTGCAGGAAGAGACCACAGCGCTGGGAATACCCTGCTTGACGCTGAGGGAGACTACGGAGCGGCCGGTGACGGTGGTGGAAGGGACGAATAAGCTGGTGAAGATCGAGGAGCTGGCGAAAGAGGTGGCAGAGGTTTTGGGGGGAAAAGGGAAGCGAGGTAAGGTGCCGGAGTTGTGGGACGGGAGGGCAGCAGAGAGGATTGTTGATGTTATAGAACATGTCGCGCGAAGACGCAAAGGCGCCGTGTAAAAAGTGTTTCGGAGAAAAAGAATTTGGGGACATCCTTGAATTTGTTGACTTATTCACTTTGTTTGAACCCCGGTTAAATAGCCCTTCGGGATTGAACTGGGTAAACCACGAAGGCGGAAAGGACGCAAAGAAAATTTGGGTGCGATCTGCAAGTAAAAGAAATGAAGTTCTATTTTTTCCTAAAAGCCTATATCATTAAGACTTCAATATGTTATATAATAATAAACAGTAAAAACATGTAGAGAGAGAAAGTATTACCGAAACAGTTTTAAAGGAGGCAAAATGCCAGTAATTTGGGTACATAAAAGTATAAGAAAATTTTTGGCCGGTTTTGGGTAAATCATAAACAATGATCAATCGCCTTTTTTACCGATTTCAGCCTTGAGCCGAAATCGGTAAAAGATCCAGATGAACCTAAACAATCATTTTATTGGTCGCTTGTTATTGTAAATTCAATGAGGACGTTCGTCATTAGAAAAAATCTGATAAAAATTTTATCATACGGTATAAACAAATCGTTTGAAAAAGAGGTGATACTATGAATGGCTTCATAATTGTTGATCCGAAAATCTGCTCAGGAAAGCCGGTACTGAGAGGCACCCGAATCATGGTGAAAAACATACTGGGCATGATAGCTGGTGGTTACAATATGGATCGAATTCTGGATACCTATCCGGAACTGAATAAGGAAATGGTTCAAGCTGCACTTGAATACGCCGCTACTGTCATTGATGAGGAGCAGGTGATCGCCAATGCTTGAGAGCATTACGAGAATCCTGCTTGATCAAAATGTGCCACAGGCCCTTTCAGGATGGCTAAAAGAAAGGTTGCCGGGGTGGGATATACAACATGTTAATGAGCTTGGATTTCAAGGACATTCTGACGAGTTCCTTTTTCTTTGGGCACTGGAAAACAAAGCGATTATAATTACTTACGATGAGGATTTTGCGGATTCCCGGTTTTATCCATTAGGCAGTCACCATGGAGTTATCCGGCTCGCGTATGGCCCACGACGATTGAGCAAACACAAAAGGCAATAGAGCGTCTTCTATTCGAATTCCCACCATCCAATTGGCTCAATTGCCTTATCATAATTGACAATCAAAAGATCAGGATAAGAAAACTCGGGCCGGAGTCTTGAAGAGATGCTGTAGATATAGCCTCTGCCTTGTATCTATTTCAGGGTAATGTCAATGAGTAGGTGTGAAAGTGGGGACCTACTTGAATTCGTTGACTTATTCACTTTGTTTGAACCCCGGTTAAATAGCCCTTCGGGATTGAACTGGGTAAACCTGGTTCAACGGGGCAAAGCGAAGAAAACTTTTATGTCCGGCGGGTTAAACGCCGGACATACATAATTTCGCCTCAGGGGCAGTCCTCGCATTGTGTACCTTGTACCTTCGTGGTTTACCCACTTAAATCCCGAAGGGCTATTTAACCGGGGTTTACCCCGTGAAACAGACCGCAGGGTTCCCTGACGAAGACAGGGGTTTAACCGGGGTTCA
>JAWOBA010000149.1:0-14706 GCA_046498285.1 Desulfatiglandales bacterium
GACCTACGCAGCCTTGTACGCAAGCTCCCCGGTGGACTTGCCCTCAGAGGTGAAACAAACCGACTACGTGGATCAACTTCAAAGAAGCTACCCTTTTCATCCCACGTTTCTGCGCTTCCTAAACGAGAAGCTGGCATCGATCGAGACTTTCCAGGGAACCCGAGGCGTCCTGCGCGTGATGACGCTGGCGATCCGACTTCTGTGGAAGAAGCGCCCCGACGCCCCGATGATCCATGTCGGGCACCTCGATTTTTCCGACCGGCTGATGACGGATGAGATCGTAGGGAGCCGCTTGAAAGCCGGGGACATGCAGATCGTTCTGAACACGGACGTGGGCGGACCCCAATCCGACACGCTCGCGTCGAACCGAAGCCGGGCGCAGATGCGTGACGCGACCAACCCGCTTCCGTCCGAGGTCCCCTACCATGAAATGACCTGGCGAGTTGTGCTGGTGAACAGCCTGGTCGGTCGGGCCGGCGGGGTCTCCAGTAACCTGTTCGGAATCAACGAGGCTGACGCGATCTTGTCGGTCCTGATGCCGGGCCTTCCGGCGACCGCCGTCAAGACCGCTCTCGAGGGGATCCAAAAGCACGCCTACTACCTGCGCGAGGACGGGGGGAAGTTTTTCGCGAACACGGATCCGACCATCAACAGGGCCCTCAGCGATATCCGGGAGGGGGTCAAGCGGGATGACGCGCTGCGGCTCATCCTGGAGGCGTCCCGCATACCGGCCAACATTTTTTGGCCGGTAGTATGTATCCACCGCTGGCAAAGACGAAATGGCTGTTAGCGGGTACATCAGAACACAGGAAGCAGAAGATCTTAGACTCGATCAGTTTGATTTGTTCCGATCGTTTCCGCCTCCGGGTGGATTATAGTTATTTTAAGGAGGAATGAACCATGAAAATTCCCAGGAAAGGCATCCCTAAAGACGAGCTGTTTAGAAAGCTGGAAGACTTCCGTTCCGATGATTTTAACTGGCGTTCAGGAAAGGCCTTTGGGTATGTGTTCGATCCCGGCCCCGAGATTATTGAGGTCGGCAAGCAGGCATTTAACCTCTTTATGAGCGAAAATGCCCTTGATTTCACCGTTTTTCCGAGCCTTTTGCGCCTGGAAAATGAGATAGTGGCCATGGCTGCCGAACACCTGGGCGGGGATACGACGGTGGCGGGAAGCTTCACCAGCGGCGGCACGGAGAGCATTATCCTTGCCGTAAAGGCGGCACGTGACTATTCCCGTGAACGCCGCCCGGAGATAGTTGAGCCAGAGATGATTCTTCCTGCCAGCGCTCACGCCGCCTTTCACAAAGCGGGCCACTATCTCAAGGTCAAGGTGGTTCAGGTCCCCGTTGATCCACGGACCTTTAAGGCGGATGCCGGCGCGGTCAGAGATGCCATTACCCCGAACACCATCCTTCTGGTTGGGTCGGCGCCTTCCTATGCGCTCGGCGTGATCGATCCGATACGGGATCTCGGGCGGCTCGCACTTGATAACAGCATACTATTCCACGTGGATGCCTGTATGGGTGGATTCATCCTTCCCTATTTCCGCCGGCTGGGGGCGCCGGTGCCCGATTTTGACTTCAGCGTCCCGGGTGTCACCTCCCTATCAATGGACCTCCATAAGTACGCGTATACGCCCAAAGGCGCCTCGGTGGTGCTCTACCGATCGAAAGAACTGCGCAGGCACCAGATATTCGCCTGTTCTCGGTGGATCGGATACACCATGGTCAACAATGCGATCCAGAGCACCAAGTCAGGAGGGCCCATGGCAGCTGCATGGGCGGTGCTGAACTATATCGGCGATGAGGGATACCTGGAGCTGGCCCGAAAAAAGCTTGATGCCACGCGAAGGATTGCCCAGGGTATCAAGCGGATTGATGGGCTGCGCCTTGTGGCGGATCCGGAGATGTGCCTGTTGGCCTTTACCTCGGATACCGTGAATGTGTTTCACATCATCGATGAGATGAACGAACGGGGCTGGTATGTACAGCCTGCTCTTGCCTTTGACAACTCAAAGGAAAATATACACCTATCCATTAACGCGTCGAATGTGAATTGTGTCGATGACTTCCTCGCCGATCTCAGGTCTTCCGTGGAGACGGCGAGTACTATGAGCTCCGGGGAGATAGCTGCAGGGGTAACAGAGCTCTTGTCGTCCATCGATCCCTCGCAGCTCGACGATGCGGCCTTTTCACGGATGCTTGAGATGGCCGGCATTCACGGCACCTCGTTGCCCAGGCGTATGGCGGAGATCAACGAGGTCCTGAACGCCCTCCCTGTCGAGCTGCGCGAGCGCCTTCTGATTGAGTTCACCAATGAGCTGTTTCGTTATTGACAAGAGATCAGGCTCTCTCTGCAACTCCAGGGTGCGTATTTCCGGTCATATTCCCCTGGTACAAGGGCATGCACATAAAAAGACGCCTCTCTTCTCATTGTGAGAACCTTTCTCAGGAGGATAGAAGCGTTTGGACGGGCTGTGATAATGCGATAACAGAGCACTGTGATAAAGATTCAGGGAGGCATTACCATGGAGATACCTTTTCCCTTTAATCCGTTGCTTCTTTTTGGATTTCTATCGATCATGCTTCTGATCGGCGTTTTGCTGCGGGCCAGGCTATCCCTGTTGCAGCGATTTCTGTTCCCGAGCTGCCTCATAGGGGGCTTTGTCGGCATGCTCATCGTGAACTCCGGCCTCATCAAGATACCGGCATCGGATTTCGAGACCTTTGCCTATCACCTGTTTAACATTTCCTTTATCTCCATAGGGCTCACGAGCGAAAGCAAAGCTGAGGGAGATCCCTCGCGGCGGAGGCAAGGCATGATCAGGGGCCCCATCTGGATGGCTCTTGTGGAGGGAGTTACCTTTCCCCTTCAGGCAGCTGCCGGCGGCCTGCTCATAGTGCTATTTTCCGTTTTTGGGATGCGACTCTTCCCGACCTTCGGTTTCCTCTCGGCACTGGGATTCAACGAAGGCCCGGGCCAGGCGCTATCAGTCGGAAAGGTCTGGGAGGGCGTTGGTTTTGAACATGCCGCCACCATCGGCCTGAGCTTTGCAACCATAGGGTTCTTCTTTGCCTTCTTCGTCGGGGTTCCACTCGTGAACTGGGGGATCAGAAAGGGATACTCCTCTCAAGGCCCTGTGACATTACCCGAGGACCTCCTGAAGGGCATCGTGAAAAAGGGGGCAAAGGCAGAGCCGGCTGGTGAGCTGAGAATGCATTCGGGCAACATTGAAAGTCTTGCTTTTCAGACCGCGCTCGTGGGGCTCGTCTATGTGCTCACGTATGCTGCTTTGATCTTGTTGTGTAACGTCCTTCCTGTCGATGCCGCCAATATCTTATGGGGATTTTTCTTTTTCTTTGGATTGGCAGTGGCGCTTATTGTCAGGTGGCTTATAGGCAGGTTAGGTATGGAGCACCTGATCGATCCGGGCATTCAGAGGAGGGTCACGGGGTGGTCGGTGGATTTCTTGATCGTGTCCACGGTGTCCGCGATCCAGCTGATGATCGTGGGGAGATTCCTTATTCCGATCATGGTGATTTCCGTTGTGAACGGAATCCTCACTACCCTGGCGGTGGTGTATCTGGGGAAAAGGCTGTGGTCCTATAATCTCGAGAGAACTGCGGCTATCTATGGGACGGTGACCGGGACAGTATCCTGCGGGCTGTTGCTGCTCAGGATAGCGGATCCTGAATTCAAAACCCCGGCTGCCGTGGAAGTAGGGGTGATGAACGTTTTTGCGCTTCCCGTGATCGGGGGGTATCTGGTCTTGGTGAACGCACCCGTGTGGTGGGGTTGGAGCCTCGGCTTTACCGTGCTGGTCTTATGCGGGATTATGGCACTGATGCTTGCAGCTCTCAGAATATCGAGGTTGTGGGGCAACCCTCGGTTTTGAGAGGGGCAAAAACAGAAATCGATGAAGCCTTGAAGCCTAAAGAGATGGGAGCACCTGAACGCCGGGATGACTGGCAGGAGGAGGTCCAAAACTACGAGACCTTTGAAAAACCTGGCGATTTTCACCATCCCCAAAAAGACGATGGACTGTTTTGAAGTGACTGGTGGCTTCCGGCTCGTAGAGCCTCCCGCTCGGAGAGAAGGGTGCTGAAAAGACCTTTATCATGCAGCGAATATCCCCATTTTTCAGAAACACGAGAAAAGAGATTACCAAGTCCCTGTTGCCTATTTTTATGATGGGGGCTTGAGGAACTATGCCCTTGGTCCTTATGGAACCCTGATTGCGCCTTCTGAAATCGCTTTTGTTTTTCAAAATTTCATCTTTAACCTTTTGAAAGAAAAATTGCTGTTTTCTCCCGCGGAAATTCATTTCTGGAGGACGAAAGATAAGGCAGAAGTGGATTTTGTCATCACCCTTGGGCAACAAGCGCTCCCTGTTGAGGTAAAATTCAAAGAATTGAAAAAACCGGAAATTGGCCGCTCTTTAAGGAGTTTTATTTCCAGGTATCAGCCGGAGATGGCATGGGTCATAAATATGGAACTCAAAAAAAAGATCAACCTGGACAAAACAGAGATCCATTTTCTTCCTTTTTGGGACATTGTCGATACCGAGATGGGGAAGGAAAACGAAATTAAATGGAGACTTGATCCTTGACCAATTATATGATCTTGGTGGCTTGGTGACTTCGTGGCTGAATAGTAATTATTTACGCCCAGACAAAACAAAAAGGGATGATAAGATAATACGAGACCTTTGAAAAACCTGGCGATGTTCACCATCCCCAAAAAGACGATGGACTGTTTTGAAGTGACTGGTGGGAGGGTGCTGTCTTTTCGTAACGTATCAGTGGGGGAACCCGCAGGCCCCGATAAATCGGGGCAATGCGGAGGGCTTCCGGCTCTCCCTTCCGGGGCGGAGTCCCCTCCAGGACGGAGTCGAGCCGGAAGCCCTCCGCATTGCCCCGATAAATCGGGGCCTGCGGGTTCCCCCACTGATACGTTACGAAAAGACGGCACCCTTCCACCAGTCACTTCAAAAAAGTCCATCGTCTTTTTGAGAATGGTGAAAATCGCCAGGTTTTTCAAAGGTCTCAAAGATATCAAGCGAGTTAGTCTTTCCGGCTTTTCCCGGGAAACACTGTATAGATATATCCCGTGCCCCTTTCCCGCAAGGCAGCGGCTTCCTTGTGTATGTGATTAAAGCGGTTTTTCAATTCATAAAACCCATGCCACCAGGCGTAGTCAGGGGCCATCATAGCAGTACCCATTCGAGCTCTCCGACCCTCATGATGCCAGAGTTCATAAAATTCCCATTCCAGATCTTCATCAAAATACTGGGTTGGGGAGAGAAGCCCATCCTTGTAGAGGGCATCAATCAGCGTCTTTGCCGGCCTGAAGTAAGTCTCATTATAGTTTTTGACCACACGATCCAGATTTGAGAAATGTTCATCAGTCCAGGTGTGAGAATGGCACTGTAGACAGACCCCCTTCATTTTTTCTCTCTCTGTTTTCCAATCCGTTTCAGCAGGAAACGGCTTGAATTCGCTCGGCCTGATTGTCAAAGGAGCCTGTGTTTCCCAGGAAAGCCTCTCTGTTGCATTATGTGTTTTGGCTGCCGTGTCAGTGGCAGACATGTGACAGGCAGCACACGTTGGCGCCCTGAAGTCTCGCCCTGCCTGCCATAAACCATCATCAGGCGTCCAGTTCCACTGATCCCCTTCGGCATGATATATCGTACCATGTTTTGATTCGTTATAGATTTCGATTTGAGGGTGATCGGGCCCAAGGTGGCACTGATCACAGGCCTCTGGTTTTCTTGCCTCCGCGACTGAAAATCTATGCCTGGTATGGCAGCTGCTGCAGCTTCCGAGTGTTTCGTCAGGGTTTTTTCTGCCTACACCAACGTTGGGCCAGGTGCCGGATACAGGTCTGCCGTCCACAATCTCTACCTCCGTGCCATGGCATGCATAGCATCCAGTTGTACGCTCTACCGCATTGTTCATGCCATCATTGAGCCATCGATCGATCTTCCATATGATGTCGAGTGTATGGGCATGCTTGCTGGAATTATATTCAGCAACCTCTGTGGGGTGGCAGCCTTCGCATGTCTTTGGCGTGACCAACATAGAAACATGGGTGTCATTGTATTTAAGATGATCCCTACTGAAAAAAGGATTTTCTTGATCAGGTTTATGGCAGGTGTAACAACCAACACCAGCCTTTGCATGGACGCTTTTATGCCAATCATGGTAGATACCGGGGGTTTCGGCTTTATGGCATCCAATACAAGAGGAGTTTGCAATCACCTCGGAACGTGCTTCAGGGATCAATCTCACCGGAAAGCCCCAGCGCCATATGCTGATGCAAGCCAGTATCAAGAAGATGATAACCAGGTTCGCATATGCCATAATAATGAAAATTCTGCCGGCAGAAGAGGTTTTTTGAGCCGTGCCCTCTTTTGTAGAAATACTTCCAACAGACGGTACGTTTTCAAAGACCTCTGTCCCATGCGGTGCTCCTTTGAGGGCATCAGTTAGATCAGAGCCTGCAGCATGTTTACCAAAATGACGTCCATTGTTCCATTTCTGACTATTACGAACATCGTAAATCTTTTTTTCAAACACCACATAGGCCGGTTTTCCGTTGGTTCCGTCAAAGTAACCCAGGTTGGCAGGAGTGATGGTATCGCCCTCAACCGGGACATTTGCGGCTTTGGCTTCCTTTTGCATGAGCCGATGAATCAACGTGATAGCCATAATGCCAATGGCTGTCATAAGAAGAAAAAGCAGTATTTTAATAAAAAGCATGAGGCCAAAGGTATTGGTAAAAAATTGCTTCCATGCATCGATGCGTATCCAGGTTAAGTAAGCACCGGTGAGTGCCAGGGTGATCATGCAGGAAACACCAAGTATTCTTTCATACCTGGGAATGCCTCCGGTTAACCGTGAAGGTCGAATAAAAATGTGGATATAAAAAATCGCTCCAAAGAATATGACTGCTGCAAGAAGATGAAGATAGCCGATGATGAATCGAAGTGTTTTATGAAAGGGTGTTTGCAGGGACGCAGCCTTGGTTAATATTCTCTCGGAGATTGGGTACTGATAGCTGTTTCGTATATAGGCAAAACCAACTGTTTTCAGGGGACCGCCGATGCTTTCTTGATGACAAAAGATGCAGCCCTTCCCTGTTTTGCGGGCATAGTCATCTGTGGCCTGGGCAGGAGAGATGATAAAAATATGCAGGAGTAAGACTGGGATTACAAGCAAGAATGCACGAAGGTATGGTCTAATCGTCATCTCTCTCTCCTGTTTCGCGAAAAGCGTGAGTGAGTGATATAGCCGCTGATGATATAGGATGGCTATATCTACACTCTGGTAATGCGCATAGCGAAAGATTTTTGCATAACTTGTGTTTCTCTAAAGACGATCGACTTTTCTTCAGTTCCCTCCGATGCATAGGCACTACCCTAGGGGCTTGAGGCAACCAGTCACTTCAAAAAAGTCCATCGTCTTTTTATTATCGGGTTTTGCTGAGGGCCTGGCAAGAAAAGAGATAGATATTTGAGCTGTATCGGGATCCAAAAAACAATATCAGTAGAACAGCAACAGGGCTATTTTTTCTTAGTTTTCCCTTTGCTTGCCTTTTTTTCCCTTTTTCCCCCTGCTTCACCAAAATTTATGTAGCCTTCAGCCAATTCCTTTAATTTTTCGTTAACCAGGTAATTGATTGTTCCCCTGGGGAAGGTCCCATTAGCTTTCTTTGTCCCTGCTTTTTTATCCGTTAAGATCTCGATTCCTTCATCAATGGTTTTTACTCTATAGATATTGAATGATCCATCTTCTATCGCCTTGACCACATCTTTTCGAAGCATGAGGTCTTTCACATTACTGGCAGGCATCATAACTCCCTGGTGTCCGGTGAGCCCTGTTTTACGGCAACAGTCGTAGAAGCCCTCGATCTTCTGGTTAATTCCCCCGATGGCCTGTATCTCTCCGTTCTGATTGACGGAACCGGTAACCGCTATATACTGTTTAAGCGGGACATTGGCAAGACTGGAAAGCAAGGCGTATATTTCAGTGGAAGAAGCGCTGTCCCCATCCACACCGCTGTAAGACTGCTCAAAGGCAATACTGGCTGACACAGTCAAGGGTTTATCCTGCGCATACTTTTTTCTCAGGTATCCACTTAAAATCAGGACACCCTTATCATGAGTGTTGCCTGATAGTTCAGCTTCTCTCTCGATATTGATGATTCCTGAGCGGCCCATGGAGGTGGAGGCAGTAATGCGAGAGGGCTTTCCAAACATATAGTCGCCTAAGTCATACACGGCAAGTCCATTCACCTGGCCAACCACCTCTCCATCAACATCGATCATTAAGGTTCCCCGATCGATCATTTCTTGAATATGTTCTTCGATCATGTTGGATCTATACACCTTGGTCTCAATGGCTTTATCCACATGTTGTTCCTGCACAACTTTTTTGTTGTCCTGGCTGGCCCAGTAATCGGCTTCCCGAATGAGATCCGTGATAGCAGGGAAACTGGTAGAGATTTTTTCCTGTCTTCCAGAGAGGCGAACCGCATACTCTACGAGTGCAGCTACAGCCGTTCTGTCGAAAGGCATTAATGTATCTTCATCTTTTTTCAGTTTAATAAACTCCGCAAATTGATGAATGGAATCCGCATTTTTTTCCATGGATGTATCAAAGTCCGCCCTTACCTTAAATATCTTTTTAACATCTTCATCATAGGCCAGGAGAAGATGATAAAGATAGGCATCTGAAATGATGGCCACCTTGATATCCATTTCAATGGGTTCTGGTTTTAAACCCGTGGTTGTAAACAGGTAAAAGGGGTCATAGGTTTGGATCTCTATTTTTTCTGTTTTGAGAGACCGCTTGAGCGCCGGCCATACACCCGGTTCCATGATGGCATCGAGCAGGTTCAGAACCAGATAGCCGCCGTTAGCCTTGATAAAAGACCCTGCCTTAATCTTGCTAAAATCTGTCTTCCATACGCCGCTTCGGTCAACAACCCGTTCAATACTGCCAAAAAGATTTCGGTACGTGGGATAGGATTCAATAATAACCGGCGGCCCTTTTTGATCCCCATTATCTACTATAAGATTAACCTGATAGGGCTGAAAGGCATCACCTTCAGGGAGGGTGAATGGAAACCCTGGAATAGCTTGCTGACTCTGGGGTGTAAAGATGTGTAGATTATCGGTCATATCTGCAAGCATATCATCGATATAATCACTGATCTGCTTGGTTTTGTACCTGTCTTTTAGGGGCGCAGTCAGCTCTGTGGCCATCTTTGTAAACATCAAACGGTCCATTTTCTCTATATCTTCCTGGACCTCCTTTTGCAGTGTCCTGAGATCGAGGGAGATCTGTTCTACATCCTTTCTTAGCTTTTCCTGCTTTTTTTTCAGTCCCTCGAATTCATCCTTTGGAAACCGGCCCTTTTCAACCATTGCTTCAACCTGGTCAATATGGGTGGGGTTTCCATCAATCAAGGGCACAACCTCGGGCCGCTTCATCTGCCCTACCTGAATATCCACAAGGGCGAATCCCTCTGCCCTTACTTTCTTATCCAGATCCTTAAAGAAGTCTTTCCCTTTTTTTTCATATTCCTCCATGATTTCTTTTTTCCGGTTGAGATAATCCTGACTCTCAAAAAACTGCGGAATATCCTTCTTTAGGGCTTCAACAAAATCGCGAACATCTTTCTTGAATTTACGCCCCTTCCCTGGCTCAAGATGCAGGAGAATGGGCGCTTCGGAATTTTTGAAATTATTTACATAGCAGTAGTCATCTGGCACCACCGCCTTCTTTTTAGATATCTCTTCAAGCAATTTTCGAATGGTAGACATCCTGCCTGTGCCAGCCATTCCAGTGACGAAAACATTATATCCCGGTTTATCTATACCCATACCAAAACGGAAGGCCTCTACACCTCTTTTTTGGCCGATAATCTCCTTTAATGGCTTAAGGTCTTCAGTGGTCTCGAATGAGAGAGTATTTGGATCAAGCCGCCATCTGAGTTGATCAGCGGGTACTTTGTTATCTAATTTCTTTTTAGGCATCTGTGAACTCCTCAATTTTGTCGCTAGTTATTTATCAGGTAATTATTTTATCCTGATCTGTACTCTTTTGCTTACCTCCTGCTTACATTTAGGCATAATGATCGTTAGTATACCCTCTTGATAGGTGGCCTCAATATCCTCAACCATAACCTTGCAGGGGAGCTGAAATTTGCGGGAGAAAGACTCATGCCTTATTTCCATACTATGATAGGTTTCATCTTCCTTCGTGAATTCTTTTTTTATCTCTCCTTTAATGGTTAGGATATCATCGGTAATAGAAATATCCAGATCCTCAGGGTTTAGGCCTGGGATTTCGGCCTTAACGATGAGATCGTTCTCTGTAGCGGACAGATCTATAAAAGGAATATCTCTAGAAGGCCTTGTAAGGTGAGGCATTCCAAAATCATCCCACAGTCTGGCAAAGAGACGATCCATGTCCTTCCTCAGTTTATTGATCTCCTGATTCTTCCATATGATCAGCCCTGGCATTATGAAACCTCCTTTATATTCTTCTAAAATTCTACTATAAATTAACCTATTCTAAAAACTACCATGTAACATGCAAGACTTTTATGTATTAATAGCAGGTCTTTCATGAAGTGCAGGATATCTTATTTAGTCTACAACGATGATAGATATGTCCTTTGCTAAGTGGATTACTTTCTGAGAGACGCTTCCCAGCAGGAATTCTTTTATACCGGATAGTCCCCTCCTCCCTAATACAATGACGTCATACCCTGTATTTGCTTCATCTATAATATCCCTTACTATCCCTTTTCTTTTTGTTTGAGCTTTTATAATGATATTGTTTTCCTCAAACCCTGCACTCAGTAAAAGATCTTTTGCCTTTTCCATGGCTCCGTTCACCAATTCCTTCTTTTGGTCTTCCAATGCGCAAAATTCGGCCTGTTTGGATATGAAATAAGGTGTTAGACTGGGGCTGTTCATATCACATATTGCGATAGTATCCGGGATAACACTCAATAGTGTGATTTTCATCTCTTTCATGAATGATGTTGCAATAAATTCCACTGCCCTCATAGCGTTTTCAGAATCATCAAATGCCACTAGTATTTTCTTTTCCATGGTACACCTCCTGTTAATTCTTGTGTTTTTTGTATTCCTGTCATCCAAGTGGATATGGCAGGTAGCGTATTATCATTTGCCTCTTATGGGATTCATATACTAACTTTTCCCTATTGCATAAAACATTATTCATTCAGATCAAACCTGTGTAAGTGCGATAACCAATATACCTGAAACAGGGCTCACCGCTCGCAGATAGATGGAAGGAGACCTTTGCATAGCCCCTATTAATCTAAAGATGATGAGCTTTTTTTCAGTTCCAAGGCTCCCGGGCTGGTTTTTTCAGCACCCTTCTCTCCGAGCGGGAGGCTCTACGAGCCGGAGGCCACCAGTCACTTCAAAAAAGCCCATCCTCTTTTTGAGGATGATGGAAATCGCCGGGTTTTTCAAAGGTCTGGTTCTATCTATGGTTAGGCTTCAGTATCAATAGGCTCATACCGTCTTTGTTGATAATGAGTATTCAGTTTTCTTGGATCTGATTGCGTCAATATACAATATAACCTCAAAGCGGTAGAACGTCTATTCATTTTTGAGCATTTTTTTATTTCGGAGCCTGTATCGAACACCAGGGAAGCAGGGTTTTTCTGGTGACCCTTTTTATTGATCTATGACGGAACTAGTTTAAATAATGGGCTAAAATCACTATTTTCTTACTGCTCATTCCCCTGGGATCCTGTACAACCTCAATTGAAGGTTTGATAATAATGCGTGTTCACTGTCTCAGTTTTTTAAGGAATGTACCGATTTTTAGTCCTATGTGTACCTTGCTGTTTATACCTTTGCTATCGTTTAAGGCGTTTTTTGACAGGAAAGATATTGCCTCCCCGGCATTTTCATGATTTAATAACATATAAATCTTTACCATAACCAGACATGATTTGAGATTAAAATCACTTTTGACATTATAGCCAGCACTGAGAGCTTTGAAAAACCCGGCTATTTTCACCATCCTCAAAAAGACGATGGACTTTTTTGAAGTGACTGGTGGAAGGGTGCTGTCTTTTCGTAATGTATCCGTGGGGGAAACCGCAGGCCCCGATTTATCGGGGCAATGCGGAGGGGGCAAAACTCCCCCATGGGTACGTTGCTGAAAAGACCAGCCCGGGAGCCCCGGAACTGAAAAAAAAGCCCATTGTCTTTAGATCAAGAGGGATTATGCAAAGGTCTCGCACTATCATTCTTAGGCCATGGGTTTATTATCCGCAAAGGGAATGATCAAGCATAAAAAACAGGGTATAAAATGGTTAACATTCTTGCTATTTATGGAAGCCCCCGCCGCAAGGGAAATACAGCTTTGCTGTTGAAAAATGCTGTTAAAGGAGCAGTTGAAGCCGGTGCTGAGGTAGAAGAGCTGGTGCTTCGTGATTTGGAGATGTCTCCTTGTCTTGAAATCTATGGCTGTAAAAAAACCGGCCGATGTGTGATCCAGGACGATTTTCAACACGTGTATGATAAACTTTTATCATGCCAGGGCTTGATGCTTGCCTCGCCTATATTTTTTTATACAGTAAGTGCTCACACCAAAATCCTCATGGATCGATGTCAATCCCTGTGGATGAAAAAGTACTGGCTTGAAAAGAATACAACTGAGAAATCAAAAGCTGCACGAAAAGGACTTTTTATATCGGTGGGTGCTACCAAGGGTAAACGACTCTTTGAGGGCACCCTTCTGAGCATACGTTATTTTTTTGATGTTCTTGATGCCGAGCTCTGGCGATCTCTCCTGCACCGAAGTTTAGATTTGGAGGGAGACATATTGGGACACCCGGAATATTTATTAGAGTCACATCGGGCAGGGAGTGAATTGGTCCAGGCCATTCGAGCTACGGGCTAACCCTTTCACTACTATTTTGAGATATATCCTGGAGGTATCGTTCAATTCGACGGTTGAGTTTGCTGGATATAAGCTTTCATCATGCGTGTGTTTAACACATTCTTGGAAACCTTTGAAAAACCTGGCGGTGTTCATCATCCTCAAAAAGACCATCGTCTTTAGATAAAAAGGGTTCATGCAAAGGTCTCTCTTGATAGCCAGCTTTAAAGAGGATCAGAAAAATGCTTGACAACCCTAATAATAATAGTTACTATTAACTATAAGCATATATCCTATTTTAGGATAAGGAAGTAAAATATCTCCACCATCACCGAACCATTACCTTGTTTAACATATACATAAGAGAGGAAAAATCAATGAATACCACACAACAAAAAGGCGGGGAAAAACCCCTCAAGATCCAAGATATGACATTAAGGGATGGGCATCAGTCTAATCTGGCCACCCGCATGAGAACCGAGGATATGATTCCTATTGCTGAAAAGATGGATGAGGTGGGCTTCTGGTCTATGGAGGTCTGGGGAGGGGCAACCTTTGATACCATGCACCGGTTTCTGGGAGAAGACCCATGGGAGAGACCCAAGACACTCAAGAAATATATCAAGAATACCCCCTTTTCTATGCTGCTGAGGGGCCAGAACCTGGTTGGCTATCGCAATTATGCAGATGATGTGGCCAGGGCATTTGTAGATAAGGCCTCCGAGGTAGGCATTGATATATTCATGGTCTTCGATGCCCTGAATGACTTCAGAAATTTTCAGACCGTGGTGGAACGGATAAAGGCCAACGGGAAACACTTTTCAGGCAATATCTGCTATTCTCTCACGGAGAGGACCCTGGGAGGGGATGTATTCAATCTGGACTACTTCACATCGAAATGCAAGCAGCTGCAGGATATGGGTGCTGACAGCATCCGTATCAAGGATATGGCCGGGCTTATTGCCCCCTATGATATCTATGAACTGGTCACGGAACTGAAAAAGGTAATCACGGTCCCTCTTCATTTACATACCCATTACACCAGCGGCATGGCATCCATGAGCTACTTGAAGGCCGTTGAGGCAGGGATAGATATTGTTGACACCTGCCTTGCCCCCTTTGCCATGAGAACTGCTATGCCCGCTGTAGAGCCCCTGGTGGTTGCCCTTCAGAGCACCCCATGGAATACCGGGTTAGACCTGAATAACCTGCTGGAGCTGGATAACTACCTGGAGTCTATTGCACCAAAGTACAGGGACTACCTTGCCACCAATCGGATGGCAGTGATCGATACCGGGGTGCTGGTCCACCAGATACCAGGGGGTATGATATCCAACCTGGTGAGCCAGCTCAAGGAGGCCAATGCCCTTGATAGGCTCCCCGAGGTCCATAAAGAGATCCCGATTACCCGAAGAGAGCTGGGAACCCCTCCCCTGGTGACACCCACCTCACAGATTGTGGGGGTTCAGGCGGTATTGAATGTCCTGCTGGGAAAATACAAGATGATTACCACCCAGGTAAAAGACCTGGTCTATGGTCTCTATGGAAAGACACCCACACCAGTGGACCCCGAGGTACAGAAAAAGGTGCTCAAGGGATATAAGCGAGGTGAGACACCCATTACAGGCAGGGCTGCGGATTTTATTGAACCAGAGCTTGAAAAGGACAGAGAGGCAATCGGAGATCTTGCCAAAACAGAGGAAGACCTCCTTACCTATGCCCTGTATCCTACCACGGGTGAGCAATTCTTAAAGTGGAAATAC
>JAWOBA010000174.1:0-6085 GCA_046498285.1 Desulfatiglandales bacterium
TGAGAAGGGGTCACATTCTGGTAGCTTTAGAATTAATGCTCCTAACAGGGAGAGGCGTGGGGCAAAGTTTTTGCCTCCCCTGGTTTATGACAACTATATTGAAAAAGTAAGCTTGGTCAATATAAGATATTCCATTTATGCAGAGGCATGTACAAATCTAAACAACACTGTTCAGTTTTATGAATCTTTAACCCAGATTATGCAGTAGGTATCGTCACGAGGGTTGAAAAACCTCAGCGAAACGCGAACTTGCAACGATTTTGCGCCGAAGGCATATTAATAAATATGTTGAGAAGCAAAATCGTGAAAGGAGCGCTGCAGCAAGGTTTTTCAGGCCGCAGTAGGTGGCTACTGCATAATCTGGGTTAAACACCTGATACGCATCGAGTCTTTACCCAACAATCCCTCCTTCAGGACAGGATTAAAAAAAAGGAAAGAGATAATGCCAATACCATCAATGGTAGCTAAGCCTTTGCGAAACCTGAAAATCTCTGTCACCATAACAAAGAAAAGCCCACCTTCTTTAAGAAAATATGAGTTATGCAAAGCCCTCCGTCGCATTATTTTATGTAATAATTTTCAGGGCAGCCCTCGAGGCTGATTAATCACATGGCGTTTTATAGATACATAATATACGGTATTATTGGAACTATACCACTTCTATTTGCCGCGGTAAATCCATGGGTATGGCCAGTTTACACAGCATGTATTTTTATCCTCTTTATCAGCCTGCTATGGCAAAACCATATTCAATGGAAACCATTCTCTTCTGCTGTAATCTCTATTACCATAGGGTTCTTCTTTATCTGGACATGCTTTCAATACCTTCCTCTTCCCCCCTCCATGCTCGCTTTTCTCAGTTCTTTTCGATATCAAATAGTAGAAAAAACATACGCCCTTAACGGTGTGCAAAATTCATGGCAGGCCCTGAGTTATGCCCCTTTTACCTCCCTTTCCTGGTGGATATTCCTCCTGAGCCTTTGTGCCTTCTTTTCTGTTGTAACCAAACTTTTTCTTTCGCGCCGGCATCTGAGGGTTCTTATCTGGATTATGATATCGGTGGCAATAGTAGAGGCGGTATACGGTCTTATGCAGGCATTAGTACCCTCTATTGGGGTTCTGTGGGTTGATTCCGTGTATGCCTATATAGGCAATGCCAGGGGCACCTTTATTAACCGAAACCATTTTGCTGGATTTATGGAAATGACGCTGCCCCTCGCATTGGGGTATACCATGTCTCTGGGAAACTGGAAAACGAAAAAAAGGCTTAAGGCAATCCTTGCCTCAGATCGCTTTAACCTCATGCTTTTCTTTTTTATAGCCAGCGTAATCATGGTACTATCCCTGGTATTCTCCAGATCCCGTGCCGGTATTGGTGGGGCAGCCATTGGCCTTTTGACATTTATTATCCTAATCCGCTCGCGGGCTACCCGCTTCCCCCTGGGGTTCTGGATCATGGCCACCATATTTTGTGGACTGTTCGTTATGTATGGCTCGAGAATAGGTTTTATGAGAGTGATCGATCGATTTTTAGAAATTAGTACAGAGGCCTCAAGGCTGGATGTGTGGCATGACAGTTGTGCCATGGTAAAAGATCACCCCCTGGGAGTGGGCCTGGACAGCTTCAACGTAGTATTTCCCGTATACCGTGTAACCACGCATGGAGACGTATTCTATAAATATGCACATAATGATTACCTGCAATTGCTCATTGAAACCGGCTGGCCGGGTTTTTTGGCCCTTGTTGCCGCCTTTTACATCTTTCTAGGAAAAAGTGGGAAAAAGATTGTCCAATTAAGCCCTCAGCGTGATCCATTTTCTTTCTTCGTAGGAATAGGTGCCTTCAGTGGGCTGATTTCCATTGCCTTTCATAGTTTTTTTGATTTTAACCTGCACATTCCGGCAAATTGTGTGTATTTTGTCACCCTGCTGTCAATGGTATATCTCTGCGCATGGAAAACTGAGGCAGTGGAAGTGAGTATGAAAAACAAAGATTTGTGGACACATGATTGATTTGCATAGCCATATCATTCCCGGTATTGACGATGGGCCTGGAAACCTCACTCAATCCCTTAAATTGGTTCAAAAATATAGTGAGGCAGGGTACCATCGAGTGGTTGCCACCCCCCATTGGATTTCGGGCTCACCGTGGATGCCTGCCCCTGAATTGATCAAGTCCAAGATCGGTCATCTCAATCAGGCCATACAAAATGAGGGAGTAGACCTGACTGTCTTTCCGGGGATGGAGGTGGCAATGGATGCACAGATAGGCGCTCTTTTGGACACAGGCAGACTCCAAACACTTGCAGATAAGTCCTATGTGCTTGTTGAGACCCCTTTTCAACGTCTTCCATGGGGATGGAAAGATCTGTTTTTTGATATTATGTCACGGGGCTACAGAATTCTCCTGGCGCATCCTGAACGATGCGGTCAGATTGCTGCCAGGCCGAAGCTGTGTAATGAAATTCTTGCATCAGGGGTATATCTCCAGATAAACTGGATCAGTTTCCTTGGCTTCTATGGAAGAGAGGTGGAAAAACTAGTTCGATACATGGCAAAAAATGGCTACATCCATTGCCTGGCAACGGACAGCCATGATACTCGTGCTCGACACCCCGGCCGGGTCAAGCATGCTCAAGACATTGTGGAAAACTTGATAGGCAAAGACAATACAACCCTGCTGGCCAGGCGAAACCCTGCCAGAGTTTTTGAGGATAAACCGCTTATTTCTATGAATGAGCATCTGAAATAAACCATTATAAAAAAGGCAGACCTTTGAAAAACCCGGCGATTTACACTATCCCAAGAAAGACGATGGACTTTTTTGAAGTGACTGGCGGAAGGGTGCTGAAAAGACCAACCCGAGAGCCTTGGAACTGAAAAAAGGCCCATCGTCTTTTGATCAAGAGGTGTTATGCAAAGGTCTTGAAGTAATAATGGGCGCACTGATAAAAAAGGTAATTATTACCGTGGTTCTTGTCGTTCTCACCGGATGGCTATTGAACTATTCCTGGAGTCTTCGACAAATTCGCTATAAAAACTATACTTTTTCCCCTGAGGAAGCAAAACGCCTGCAATATTTCCCGCGAGCCCAGTATGCGCACGGCTATCAGGCATGGATAGAGAACAATACACAAGCGGCATCGTATTTTAAGCAGGCCATAGCTCACGATGTCTTCTATATAGACGCCTGGCTAAAACTGGCGCAGACAGATCTAGCAGAGGGAGATAAAGACCATGCACGGGCAATAGTCAAGCATATCGACCAGCTAACAGGAGAGGTTCTTCAATGGAAATGGCCGCAGACCCTTCTGGCCCTTGAGCTGGGAATGGATGAACTCTTTGTCAAAAACATCAATTACCTTGTTCAACATCAGCACATGAGGCAAAACGCGCTATACCTGATGGATAGGTATTATAATAGCACTGTTCGTGCAGTAATCAGGTCTCTGCACCCCGATAACCTAACAGCGTATCTGGAATGGCTGATCCGATGGAATCGTTTGGATGATACGCTTGTTGTGTGGGAAGAGATCACCCGAACCGGCATGCCTGGCCATGAGAGTATCCTGCGGTATGTTAACTTTCTTATCTCCAAAAATGCCATTCCCAAGGCACGGGATATCTGGCATGCCCATACCGATATCATGGGTATGACCAATCCAGGCTTTGAGACAGAAATGACAGGACAGGGATTTGATTGGAGGCACACACCTGCAGGTATAAATTTTGAAATCCATCGCGTACGCTCCGCCAACCATAGCGGACTGTATGCCGTACAAATTTCCTTTTCAGGCCGGGAAAATACTCAGTTTCATCATCTGTTTCAGGTTGTTCCGGTAACACCTCTTCATACATATCGTTTGACCTATGCATGGCGAAGCAGAGAAATCACAACAGATCAGGGGCCATTCATAGAAATATATGGCTACGGCGGCAAAGGGCTGTATGAAAAAGGCCCTATGATGATAGGAACACATGAATGGAACAGCACCAGTATCGCATTTACACCACCAGAATGGTGTCATGCAATAGTTGTCCGCTGCAGGCGCAATCCAGGTCGCCGTTTTGACCGAAATATTGCAGGCACCTTATGGCTTGATGATTTTCGCCTGGAGGAGGATACAAAGGAACCGTAAGAAGAACTTTGCCCGCCCGCCTCGCCTGAGGGAGCGCAGGCTCGCGGTGGCGGGCAGGCCCCCAGCCCATAGCTCCCCTCCGCCGCAGGGGGATTCTCTTTCTCCCTTTCTTCCGGAAAGGGAGAAAAGAAAGAACATCCAGTTAATCCTGTTAATCCTGTCTGCCCCGCCTCGCCCCGTTGAACCGGATCCCCTTTTAGGGTGTTCAACCGGGGTAGCTCCGGAAGATGGTACCGGGGTGGCTTCGTGGTTCAAAAACAATTTTCGTGGTTCAAACAAAGTGAATAAGTCAACGCATTCAACAATGTCCCTGAGATCCAGATTTATCGGGGCAATGCGGAGAGGCCAAAATTTATCCGCGGGCTCCCCCATAAATATGTTGACGGAGATTTCGGCTTTTTCCCGGCTCTCGGGTGCAGGCAATTATCCCTGGTTAGGCCTGTATTGATAATTGAGGTCTTTTATCAGGTATGAGGTGCCGGATTCGATAAGCCCCATGGAAATCTCTCCCTTTTTTTCGTGCCAGTTGCCTCCTTTTGCCTGCCACTTCAGAGAAAAGGTGCCCTTCGTGGTAATCATGTTTGAGGCATATCGAATGTTAAACTTATACATATCTATGGTGATGGTTACTGCCTGAACCCTTTGAAAATTGCGTCGATAGTTCGGGATTTCATCACGAAAGGGTTTTCCGTTTTCAGTAGCATCAGGGTCAAAAAGAGCGCTGAATTGAGAAATGTTTTTGCTCTCATAGGTATTCATATATACCTGAATAAAGTCTTTGACCTGGCTAATTGTGGCTTCAAGCCTGGAAACCTTTGTGCTGCCCCCGTTTTTTGTGGGAGAGGGATCGTCAATAGTTTCATCTCCTTGTGTTATCGGATTTTGTTTCTCATCCCCTTCACGGTCTTGGTAAATGGAGGCCAGGAAGGCAATATTCTCCTGTTGCTTGTCATCATGAATAGGTATAGGTTTCTTCTCCTTGGCAGTATATGCAGGGGGTGGTGTATAATCCGCTGGTATGCCATGACTCTGAAGAAATGACTCTCCCGCCGCAGGCAGATCCCCTTTTTTTTCACTATCGGCAGTTGCTGTCATGGAAGAAGAGGGCGTATGTTCTGAAGGAGTATGAGTAGATTTTACAGTCCTTGCGGGCTGTTTTTTCTGAGGTTTGACCGGCTGCATTTTCTCTTTTGCCGGTTTCACACCCTGAGGCTCATCATGGAAGGTCATGGTATCTTCCGGAAAAACATACGGCTCTATCTTATGGACCACTGGTTTCACTTTCTGGTTGGGGGCCCTTTTAACCACATGGTTTTCCCCGGAGGTAGGTACTTCGATGCGCCGGGCAAAGAGATCAGGTTTCTCACTTACTTTGTAAGCAGGCCTCTCTGTGTGCTGATTGGTACCCCCGTCCTTTACTACCCCCACATTTTGAGTTTCACTTTTACCTGCAGGCACTGGCTGCTTACCCTGGATACCTGGAGTATCATGGTCACGTAGACTATAAAAACCATCGGTGATGGAATTGTGTTTATAGAGAGAATTGAAGACAAAGGCGGCAATTATCAAAACCAGCACAATAGCCCCTAAATGATACAGATGCCGTGTTTTATCCCGCCGGCCTTTTTCTATTGAGGGGTCCACCTCATTTAGTGGGCTATCTTCATACCATATGCCGCGATGCTGGCGGCTTCGATCATACTGCTCCCGCAATGAGGCATCAAGTAAGGTTTGATAGGCGGCGTGCAGCCTGAGAAAGGCCTGGCTATCCTCTTTATCCGAATCACTGGTATCTGGATGAACCTCATAGGCCTTTTTTCGATATGCCTTTTGGATTTCCTCGCTGCTAGCATCGGGCATCACTCCAACAATGGCGTAGTAATCGAGCTGATTTGTAGAGCCAGCAGTCAATCCCAGGGAGCGGGCTACCGGGAGGAGTTTTTCGT
>JAWOBA010000204.1:0-5702 GCA_046498285.1 Desulfatiglandales bacterium
ATTAAAGAACAAGAACAGTTTTGAAATCTATCATGCTGTTTTTCGTAACCCGATGATTGCACATATGTTTTTCCTCAGGGGGAAAATGGAAAAGAAAGGCAGGGGCTTATTGCTAATTAAAAACCGGTGCACTGAATACGGATTAAAAGCACCTGAATGGGTAACTCAAAATGGATACACATCTTTAACTCTATATGGTATTCCTAAACCTGTTTCTATCAATAATAGAATGATAGATTTTGGGCGAAGACTTAGGACTGGAGAACAATTTTCCAGAGAAGATTATGAACAGTATTTTAAAGATCAGATATCTGAGAAAACTGCACGTAATGATATTTCTAGTCTTGAATCAGGAGGTTGGGTGAAGAAATCTGGTAAAGGACCATCTACTAAGTATACAAGGACTAATAAAGAATTACCGGATAATGCCGGATAGAATTGATGATCATAATGTAACTGTAAGTAGTTTAGAAGTTTATAGTAGAGATAGTGCTAGTGATCTTACCGGACTTTACCGGATAATTAGTGAACGAGATATTAAAGAAGATTTACCGGATATTACCGGATAAGATAATGTTTGAGATGCTAACAGTCTGATAAATAGAGCTAATTGTATAGATGTTGTTGCCGGATATTACCGGATTATTGGTTTTCGTAGCGAAGATCGTCAATTATGTGATACTTATAGTACTGCTGATCAAAATAGACATATTAGAAATATGGAAGTTGTAGATCATATTGGAAATATAGAACTCTTAAAACTACAAAAGACGGCTTTCCTATGTAGCAGGGAAATACCTGCAAGCATAGTATTAAAATGCTATGACTGGGCTATAGCGCAAAGAGAACAAGGGAATTGCATAATTGGAGGTTTCCACAGTAAGATAGAAAAGGATGTACTTCATTATTTGCTCAAAGGAGACCAGCCAATTATTGTTGCCATGGCAAGAGGATTAAAGAAGCGCATCGAACCAGAATTAAAAAGTGAACTGGATAAGGGCAGACTGCTGATTGTTACGCCATTTGAAAAAGAAATTAAAAGAATAACATCATGGACAGCAATGCTCAGAAACCAGTTTATGATTGAAATAGCTGGAAGTATTGCTGTTGGTTTCATTAGTAAATCAGGAAACCTTGCCAAATTATTAAAACAATCTAAGAAATTGATAACAACAATAGAATAGCCGCCACATTTACAAGCACATTGCCAAAGCCCCACGAGCCAATGCTCGAGCCAAAGCTTTGTCAAAGAGCTTGCAAAGCCAACGCATGAAATGAAAGACAGAAAAACGAAAAACAAAAACGGCCAGCTTGTAACAGCGTGTATGGTGCATTTGGCGGATAGTGCTGTTTTAAAGGTCAGTACATTTAATAACCTTTGTAGCGGTTTGACAGTTTTGTGCTTCGAATCGCCAAACGACACCATACACGCGAACCGTTATGCCCAATAGTTTTAAAAGAACTGCATTAATTGTAGTTTCTGAGTAAAAGTACTATCTTTGATAGTATCAAATGATAGTATCATGAAGCCTCCTTATGATGTCTCAACAGACATATTAAACTTGATTGCCTCGATTTCAGAAAAACTAGGTGAAGTCAAAGCTAATTTCTTGAATAAGACATCGCCGCAGTTAAGAAAGTCTAGTAAGATTAAAACTATACACTCATCTCTTAGCATTGAGGGCAATACTTTATCTGAAGAACAAATCACAGCAATTCTTGAAAACAAGAGAGTTATAGGCCCTCAAAAGGATATAAATGAAGTCATTAATGCAAATAATGTCTATGATCAAATCAGTAATTTCAATGCAATATCAACGAAATCATTTCTGCAGGCACATAAAATATTAATGGGTGGGTTAATTAAAAGCCCTGGAAAGTACAGAAATAAAGATGTAGGTATTATTCACGGAAGAAATATCGCACATATTGCTCTACAACCCGGTAATGTCCCGACATTAATGAACCAACTTTTTAATTATTTGAAAAATTATGCCTTGAGAGGAGATGCCCCGAATACGCCTAAACAACTTAACCCACATTGCAGGTTATGGTTTGTAAAAGCCTGATATCAAGAACTATCATTTTTTAATATTTCGGCAGGGGGGACTACGGATTTTCTTCTCACGAACGGAGCATGCTTATACCCTAAAAGATCGTATAGCCTCTTCACTCTCTTGGTAGGTTCAGTACATTGACGAATAGAGATGGTCTCATTCTTAATGTTTACAATGCTGGTTGTGACACACTTCTGAGTGTTCATGGTTCTCACTATCTCACGCCAGTCAGAGTGTTCACCCTGTTGTTTCAATTGGTATCGTATAGTTGCCACCAACCAGTATGCAAGGATTCCCAGGTGCAGATGTGCCATGGCTGCACCATCCGTTTTATGGTAGATGGGACGCAGGTCAAGGTCGGTCTTGAGTACTCTGTAGGTGTATTCTATTTCTCTGATAGTGTTGTAAATGGACCATAGTATTGTCTCGTCATTCCCTTTCAAGGAGGTACGTAGAAAATAGATGCCGGCTTGCCTGTCAGGGTCTTCGCCCGTTTTGTGGCGGCAGCTTATACCGGTTGCAGTGTCATGACCATCATCATTTATGGTTATCTCGTAGTAGCTGTGTACGGATGGGTATTTTTGTTTCAGTCGCCCTAATCGTTCATACACTTTATTGAGTTTTTTTGTACCACCTTTTTTCGCAATACCTTCGCCTATGCTCTGGATGCCCTCCTCGAACCTTTGTGCAAGCAGGCCGTTCATGCAATGCTCCTTTAATGCTTTGGCGTGGCTACGTACCCAGAGGTACTGGTCATCATCGCTGACGGCTCTAACTTTCAGCAGTTCTATGGGCTGATCCCGCTTGTCCTTTATCAGCACCGGTGTTGCGGAGGTGTCGGCCCGGTACTCCTTCAGCGAGGAGCGTGATACGCACATATAATCATAACCTTTACCCCTGAGCATGGCGATATTTGCCTCGGTGGCTATACCCGCATCGATCACAACGATAGGCTTACGGCCGGAAAAAGAGGTTTGGCTGCTAAGAGTATCAACCATTGTCCCCAAGGTTTTGCAGTCAGTCATGTTTCCCTCGTGGATGTTAAAATACTTCAGAAAGCCCTCCCGGTTGATCACTACGGCTAATACCACGATGCGCGCATCATTACGCTTCTCCTTGCTACGTCCGAATTTGGCTATTTTGCTCCCCGCCATACGGCCCTCAAAGTAGGTGTTGGTCAGGTCGTACAGGATGATCTTGTCCTCCAGGTCAAATAGCTCATTGGTGCGCCTGGACAGGTGCTGCTCCAAGGGTGTCTTCAGCGCGTAGAGCTTATGAGATATGCCGTAGAGCAGATCCTTAGTGACCAAATCCTTGTTAAAGCCGGTCAGTTCACTAATGGCGGAATTCTCCCTGATGAACGACACGGTCTTGAGCTCCGATGCCGGGTATACCGCCCGGCTTATGATGTGGGTAGTTGCCAGAGCCACTCTTTCTTCGTTCCATCCCGCCAGCCGCAGGAAGTTGCCTATCCCCAGTTGGTTAAAGGCCTGTTGGCACAGCCATTCAGCCCCTATTTCCCGTCCATCCTTATTCCTTAGAGTAGCCATGTCGACTGTTTCAAACTCCCGATTACCCGGCTTAATGTCATACCGCCTTTTCTTGAGTATCTCTGCGTAAAATTGCCTGGCGAGCTGCTCCACCATCTCATCGGCCACGCTGGTGGAAAGGACGTTGCCCCCATTGGTCACCATATCCTCAATGCGTGTGGCCAGCAACTTCTTCTGCTCCACCGTTTCTAACTCCTCCAACCGACCAAACCCGATGATGATGCGGTGATGAATGCCTCCATTCAGGCGGTAACTCTCACAAAGCTTGTACACGGTGTACCGCTCGCCCGTGGTCTTGTTCTGTTTAAAGTAGGGTTTGATGAACATGATATAAAAATACTTAACCTATTGTTTACCAGCAATAAGACAGGGGGGACTACATTTGGATTTCAAAAAACATGGTTTTTTAACAAGTTGATAATGTGTGATATAGAATCGAGGGGTTTGGAAATTGTTGATAAATAATGAGTTATGAACAGCTTTTTCGCTATTTTTATTGGGTTAAGCTGCAATGTGGGTTAACATTACCAATCACTTTGAATTATAGCTCAAATGGTCTTAAAGTAGATAAAATAGCTTCCTGGGTAGGATTTGATTGGTCGCTGAGTGCGGGAGGAATAATTACCAGGAATGTTGCTGGAGTGCCGGATAATCCAAATAGCAGAATTGTTTCCCTGAAGATCTAATAGATGACGAAGATAGGTATAATTTCTTGAGCCTTTACTATGGAGGAGGAGATATAAATAGAGACATTCAACCTGATGTTTTCGGATATAACTTTGCGGGTAATACTGGAAGTTTCGTCTTAGATCATCAGGGAGAACCGCATTTCATTCCATACGAGAATTTTAAAATTGAATCTGGAAGTACTTTATTGAACTTTGATAACTATACATTAACTACTCCTGAGGGAATTCAATATAATTTCAATGAACCTGAATACACGGATTATAATAATGATGATTATATAACTTCAGCATTGCATCTTACCTCAATAAAAAGTCCTGCTGGTGATAGCATTAACCTTTATTACAGTTATATTGATTATAGCATTGAGTATAATACTGGGGTCTTTCAGGCAGTCTCAGCCATAATTAGTGAGACAGGTGGGTGTCCGGCTATTGGACAATATAATGATCATCAGAAATTAATGAGAAATACTGTAACTGAAGTGTCCGGTTAAGAATTCCACAATGTTAATTGGTTCTCATCGGAGAGGTTCTTGATTAAGTTTTTGTTGTTAAAGAGTTCTTTGATAGGGGTCTTTTCGAACAGAGTAAGCCCCAATGTTTGAGCAAAAGTATACAGGCTAATAGCCAAATCGTGTTTTTTCTTGGCGATGGCAATCAGCAGGTACGTGGATATTGCAATCCAGATTTGACAGTGAACAGCGTTTTGACTGGTCCCGTAAAATGCTTTGATATGCAGGTGTTGTTTGATCCATTTGAAAAAATTATGTAAAGCTTTGCATAATTTTTTCAAAGAGGCGAAACAGTACCTACAGCTCGGGAAATGTCAATGCAACAGTCTTGACTCCCAGATCGGAGCCACCACTCTGTCCATGATGCAGTACATTATGCTGATACTGTATAAACAGATGCATTACGGCAAGAGCACGGGCAGCCTCTTTGACCTGTTGAACAGCCAGGCAGAGGAAGAGAACATCACACGATATTTCCTGGAGATATTCTGGGTCGTCAATGGGATCGGTGAAATCCTGAAGGTGAACTTTATGGAACTGTTCGAGGAAATGATCAGGGACAATGACAAGGCAGAAGAAATAATGAGGCTGTTTTCACCACTATTTGAGAGAAAGCAGGCTGCATAACGTGCTAAGACCTTTATAATGCGCTGTATAGCAGGACAATAAAATGAAACAATGCAATAAAATATTAAAATTAACTAATTAGGGTTTCCTGTCCAAGTCAGGTGGAAATTTTGATTTTTTAACAGATTATTTCTTCACCACCTTTTTTTTCATAAAAATAGTGATCTCACCTCTTTTTTATTTGTAATCATTCTACATAAAAGCGCTTTTCTTTACTTTTGAGCGTACTTCTCCCAGGCTGTGAGCTGATATAGTCGATTGTATGTA
>JAWOBA010000238.1:0-3644 GCA_046498285.1 Desulfatiglandales bacterium
TAAGGAGGAAAAAAGAGGGTTAAAATTGAATCCCCTTTATAATACTCCACCTAATTTTTATCTACATGACTGGCTAGACAACATCTTCAATTTGTAACCATATTGTAACCGCCATGATTAAAAAAGAGCTAATTTAATCAAATTCTATCAAAAGATGTGATTGGGCGCAAACCCTGAATAGAAAAGGGGAAAGCCTCTATTGACAAAACTTTCCCCTTGTTGTAAAAAGATTATGTTTTGGACTTAAAATCCCTCGGTCCGAGTGGCTGTGCGGGTTCGATTCCCGCCCCAGGCACCACAATTTTTAAGGGTTTAGCCATTTTGGCTGGCCCTTTTTTAGCGCCAAAATGACAGCTGCAACTAATATATTGAGACCTTCTAAGGAGGCTAATAATGAATGAACCGGTGAAATTAGATATCATTGAAGGCATTGCCAGTATAACATTAAATCAGCCCAAGGCCTTTAATGCATTTGGACTGGATATGGTCCAAATGCTATCAGAAAGACTTACTGAGCTCGCTACGGACCAAAAGATAGTCGGTGTTATTATTACAGGAGAGGGCAACGCCTTCTGTGCGGGGGCGGATCTCAAGTGGCTATCAGGTTCTGGAAAAAGTTATGGCGAGGCCTTACACGAGGCATCTGCCACATACCATCAGGCCATCCTTGAAATACGCCGAATGCCTAAACCTGTTGTAGCAGCCATCAATGGCATCGCTGCAGGAGGTGGCTTTTCAATGGCCCTCGCCTGCGACTTCAGAATCATGGAGGTTTCTGCCGTTTTACACCATGCATATACTACCAACGGATTGAGTATTGATGGTGGAGGTACATTCACCTTGCCCAGATTGGTTGGAATGGCCAGAGCTATGGAAATTGCAGTCTTTGACTGCCCCATTTCTTCAGATAAGGCACTGTCATGGGGTCTTGTAACAGAGGTAGCAGAAGATGGTCAGGCCGTGAAAAGAGCTATAGAATTAATAAAAAAAATAAAAAAGATTCCCTCCTCCTCTTTTGCAGCTTGTAAAAGATTGATAACCGATTCCTTTCACACCTCGTTTGAGACCCAACTTGAAAAAGAACGAGAAACCTTGTCATGGTGTGCTGACCATCTCAATGGACGTGAAGGAATCGAAGCCTTTTTGGAGAAAAGAAAACCAGTATATACTTGACATACAAATGGTTTTTTTACTCTACGGTTATCGAAAAATAGAAGTGGAAAAGTCCTTAGCAGAGATGAGTTATGAGTCAGCCGAAAGATAAAAATATATACCTTCCTCATATTTTCTATACGACTATTCCTCCGATTCTCTCTCTATTAAGGCCTGAAAGTTCTCAGGACGGTGGCGGACGATCTCGCCCTCGATCATGTATACTACATCCTGTGCGATGTTGGTTGCATGGTCTGCTACCCGCTCTAGGTGACGGGAGGCAGACAGGAGATGGATCAGGCAATCCATTCGGTTTGTGTTTTTTCTCATGCTGTTCTGAACCTGAATGAACATATCCCTGTTCATCGCGTCTACCTCATCATCGGAGGCGAAAACCTCCCATGCCAATCGACTATCCATGTTCACGAGGGCATCAAGACTCTTTTTCACCATGGATTGCGCCTTTTCCGCCATGCCTGGGAAATCGAACAGTATATCCAGCCTTCTCTGCGATGCGAGGAACGCAGCCCTCTCAGCAATATTCACGGCGAGATCACCAATCCTTTCTAGATCACTGTTAATTTTAATGACTGCGATAATAAAACGAAGGTCGATCGCAACTGGCTGGTGGAGGGCTAAGACCTTGAGGCACTCCTCCTCGATATCCACCTCCATCTCGTCGATCTCTTGATCCGACTCAATAATCTGGTTTGCCAGGTTCCCATCTCTTGTCTCTATGGCCTTGATGGAAGTCCTGAGCCTTTCCTCAACCTTAGCACCAAGGGAGAGAATTCTCCGCTTTAATTTTTCAAGCTCTTTCTCAAAATGTTTAGGCATGGCCCTTTCTCCTCTGTTAGCCGAATCGGCCGGTAATGTAGTCCTCGGTCTTTTTGAGCTTGGGACGTGTAAACAGGCTATTGGTTTCGCCTACTTCAATAAGCTTGCCCAGGTATAAAAATGCGGTAATGTCAGAGGTCCTAGCAGCCTGCTGCATATTATGGGTCACTATAATTATAGTATAAGACGATTTGAGTTCCAACATCAATTCTTCTATCTTCTGGGTGGCTATTGGATCAAGGGCAGAGCAAGGCTCATCCATTAACAGGATTTCAGGCTCTACAGCCAATGCCCGTGCGATGCATAACCTCTGTTGTTGGCCCCCTGAAAGACTGAGGGCAGAGTCATAAAGCCTGTCTTTCATCTCTTCCCAAAGGGCCGCCTGTTGTAAAGTCTTCTCAACCCTTTCCGTAATTTGCGATTTGTCTTTAATACCATTTACCCTTAATCCGTAAGCCACATTTTCAAAAACAGTCTTGGGAAAAGGGTTCGGCTTTTGAAATACCATGCCTACTCTCAGGCGTAATGTGACGACATCAACATCAGGATCATAAATGTCCTCACCATCCAGCAATATTTTTCCTTCAGCACGGCTATAAGGGATAAGGTCATTCATGCGGTTTAAACATCTCAGCAGGGTGCTTTTGCCACATCCGGAGGGGCCTATAAGGGCTGTCACGTTATTGGAACAGAACTCAAGTGAAATATTATGAAGGGCATGGAAATCGCCATAATAAAAATCAAAAGTATCTGTTAGCATTTTTATAGTATTCTTCATTATCAAACCCTAAAACTGCCTTTAAAAAACTTAATCATACTTAGCCCATCCTCCTGCGAAGCCGGGATCTGTACAAAATGGCCAGAAGATTCAATCCCATAACGAGCAATATGAGCACAAGGGCAGTTCCATATTGAAGATGTCGTGTGGCTTCAATCTCTGTACCCGCGGTAGCCAGGACATAAATGTGATAAGGAAGCGCCATTATTTCGTCAAATATGGATGATGGAAGCGATGGTGTATAGAAAACAGCCGCTGTAAACATAATAGGTGCTGTCTCACCTGCAGCCCTACTAATACCAAGTATGGCCCCTGTAAGGATACCCGGCATAGCACTCGGTAACACCACCCTGTAGATGGTCTGCCATTTGGTAGCACCCAGCCCTAAAGACGCCTCTCTATATGTATCAGGAACTGCACGAAGCGCCTCTTCTGAGGCGCCTATTATAACAGGCAATGTCATTGCACCCAGGGTTAAGGCCCCTGCAATCATACTCACGCCTAATTTAAGCCAGACCACAAAAAATGCTAGGCCAAATAGACCAAACACGATAGAGGGTACACCTGCCAAGTTATTTATGCCTAAACGAATGATACGCATCAGCCTCCCGGGACGGGCATATTCATGAAGATATATGGCAGAGGCTACCCCTATGGGGAAAGCTACTAAAATAGCACCCACGCTTAGACAAATTGTCCCTATAATGCAAGGTAGAATTCCGCCCTTTGTCATAGACTCCATGGGGGGTTGCGTCAAAAATGTCCATGTCATGGCGCGCCAACCTCTCGCCACAAGAAAATAGACAATAATCACCAATGCAATTCCATTAACAGCAGCAGAAAATCTAAAAAGGCTGAAAATAATCCCCTGCATAAT
>JAWOBA010000260.1:0-5165 GCA_046498285.1 Desulfatiglandales bacterium
ACTCTTATTGGAAGCATAATCGGGTTAGGACTTTTAATGATCTCTGCTCGATTTCTCAATAACGTATTAAGTAAAAAACCGTCCTATCAGCCGGAGATTACTAAAATCATCAAGACTGATGGCCTATAAAGCAATGATGAGAGTCTTCATTTCGAGACAGGGTAAATGATATTTCTTGCCTCTTATTGGAAACAGGTTTCTCGGAATTGATCATGTGTCGTGTCAAAAGGCCTGCTCGCCATCCCGGTACATCTTCCAGTAAGCGTGTAACAGAAACTCAGAACCATAGGGGCTTGGCTACTGAATAGCTATGATGACATCAGTCACTATTATCCTCTTCAACAGCATTGATTAAAAGCTCAAAGATATTTGGAACGGCAGAAATCACCCTATTCCAGTTTGGTATCTGGGGAACATCAAATGGCTGTTCTAAAAACTGCTGTCCGGCGTTCATAATGCACCCAATAAATGCCTCAGCTGAACTACCTTCTTTATGCCTGTCATACTTCAATCCGTTGATCTCAGAGTCACATTCATATTGATCAATTAGATCCTGGGCAATTCTCAAATAACTTGACCGCAAAGTCAAAAAAAACTCATTTGTGAGTGTGTACCCCTTACTTGCCATAGTTCTAAATATTGATTTTGAAATATCCGTACCCATTTTGAGTAAACCTTTATTAGGATCTCCCAGAGTGAGAGGCTGATGCTTGTGTTCATAATTATCTGAAAGATCAACCTGACATATCCTGCGCAGGGCACAATTCCTATGAATTTCAGCAAGAACACCGACTTCGAGCCCCCAATCACCAGGGATTCTGATCAGACGTGCCAGATCTACATCCATTGAAAATTCCCCCGCAAGGATATATCTGAAACTATCAAGGTAATCTAAAAACTGATGAGAACCCAGGGTTTCTTTCAAAGCCCTGATAAGAGGTGTTACAAAGATTCGAGTCACCCTTCCGTGCATCTGGTCAGTAACCCTGCTATAAAATCCTTTACAAAAGCCGAAGCCAATATTTGGATTTGCAACAGGGTAGCACAGGCGCGCAAGAAGGTCTCTATTGTAAGTGACAATATCGCAGTCATGGAGTGCAATGACCTGGCTATCCTCGCGAGCAAGAATATATCCATAAGCAATCCATGCAGATCTTCCCTTGCCGTCACCACCAACATTGATTCCATTTTCAGCCAGTATTTTATATATATTTTCAATTGCCGGACCGGTACACCAAATCGCTTTAGGATTTGAGGGAAGAGCAGAAAAATATTTTTTTGCGTGTCTAAAATCCTCTGCATTTGCTCCTCCTATGGTGACAATGATATTTTTAAGGTATTTCACCTGCTTGAGTTCCTGGACAATCTTCGGAAGACCCGGCCCTTGTAATTCAACCGGAATGTATGGAAGGACAAGCGATATAGGCCTGTGCCTCGTTGATTCTTCAAGTTCTCCCTCAAGCTCTTTGAGATCCCTTTGTTTAAGTCTATGAAATGTTGCTATTTCTCCATTTTGAAAAAAATCTGACATTATTCTTTCCTCCAATCTTTTTAATCTTCCGGAATACCGGCTGATAAAATTTTAATGCGCCTCATGCACATTAATATGCCCTGGGCGCATAAATTTCTAACCCCGTGGGTGATTTATGGAGACCTTTGCACAACCCCTATTGATCTAAAGACGATGGGCTTTTTTCGGTTCCCTCCGGGGCGTAGGCCCTACGGGCCGGAGGCCGAGGCTCCCGGGTTGGTCTTTTCAGCACCCTTCTCACCGAGCGGGAGGCTCTACGAGCCGGAGGCCACCAGTCACTTCAAAAAAGTCCATCGTCTTTTTGAGGATGGTGAAAATGGCCAGGTTTTTCAAAGGTCTCTTATGAATATTGAGAGATACCCTGCTGCTCTGCTCCAGGGTAATTTATGCTGCATATTATTGTAATAAGTGTGAAGCAAAAAATTGAAGAATGCGGGGATTGAATACTTGCGTAGTATCACTGCTCACATAACTTTTGGCATGTTAAACTTTATTTGCCTTCATCAGTATTGCTGGATGTTGAATCAAAATTATACCCCGCCTTCTTATAATTCTCTAAAGCTCTCTCTTTGAGGAGCCTGTCTTTCGTTTTATGCGAGTATTTATCAGCTAATTCTGCAGCATGACTATAGAGTCCCACATTTTCATACTCGGCTATCTGTTTTTCTGTTCTGCTATGTTCTGGTGATGGATCAATAATTGCCGCATGGCACCATGAAATAATCTTTTTAACGCTTTTACCACAATATGGACAATGAGAAAGAGGTTTTTCATCAACATCCTGAATGTACTCAAATACTTCCCTGCAGATCCTGCATCCCTCTTTAGGATCCTCGGTCTGGTACTCATAAATAGGCATTGAATTGACATACCTCCTCATACTATATCACAACTTCTACAACATATTACAATCAGATACCTTTTATCAACAACCAATGAGGACTACCACAAAACATGTTGATATGCATAACCCACACAGATTATGGATGTAATGTCCTCACAGAAACTATATCGCGATTCAGCTCTGATGAGGCTAGATCTAACCTTACAGGCCGCAATCGTTGTATACCTTTGTTGGGTTGCTCGGGACAATTATTGCCGCACCATTCTTTTGTGTTATCTTCGTGCGGTAATATTTCTATCATATATTTGATATTCCACTTTGACACGAAATAAGCGGTATCCTTTTCTATCTGCTCCATCCTGAGGCGGTACTCGCTATGATACGTATCGTGTCTGTCCACATTTGAGTAATCATGATTATGAATGGCTTCAGCATAAGGGCAATAGTGAATTTTATACCCAGTTTTCCTGATACTAAGAGATAGATCCTTGTCCTCATTAGCAATAAATATTCCTTTTCCATCTTCTACATCATCAAATCCCCCGGACTCGAAGAGCACGTTCCTTTTTGCCAGAAGAGCCGTTGTGGTATACCAAGGCACTTCTCCTCCCAACATAACAAGCGGATCATATCTATTTAGATTTTCCATCTTCCCAGATTTGGTGAGGCCAATACCATATACCTTTCCATCTTTTTCTAACGTTATCGCATGACAACCGCAGTAATAGACATTACTGACGTCCGGTTTCAGAAGTTTTGCGCCGACCATTCCGATTTTTTCATCCTTTGCAGCGGTCTCCTTTAGATGCTTCAGCCACTCTGGCAATACGAGTACATCATTGTCCATTAAAACAAGGTAGTCTCCTCTCGAAAAGTAAATGCCCTGATTTCTTTGACCTGTTGTACCAGTGCTCTGCTTGTTATATATGACGTGGATATTCTTATGTAAATCTTCAAGAGCCATGATTATTTCTAATGTTTCTCTGCTTGAACCGACATCACTTAGAATTATCTCAAAAGGTTCCGGGGTGGTTTTAAAAATCGATTCGACGCACTTTTTTGTATCGCTCCCCCTTTCTGCAGAGATAATAACAATCGATGTAAGATCAACAAAAGGGGGTTTGTGCCCTGTTCCATATTGATCAAAAGCAATTATTCTATCTAACTCCAGGGAGTTACCATTTCTATCAAGAAATGGGTGTCTATTGGCAATGTCATCCAGCATTGGCAGTTTTTTTAACCTTTCTTCTGTAAAAGTCTATTAATAATCTTGCGTTTTTCCGTTAAAAGCATGGAGCACAGTTGAAATTTTGCAATGCCTTTCTATTTCCTCTATGTGGAGACCCTTGGGCAAGCACCTAGTACTACTTAGTCTCGCCGATTCGCTTCACACACCGCAGGACTTATTAACACGGAGTATCCCAAACGTCATCCCAACCATAAGAGCTCTGGATAAAGCTGTGGTTTTCCGCACTTGATATAGATTATAGTAACATGTTTCAGCGCGCTATCTCAACAGGATATAATGGTTAGAGAAATTTCCATGATTTTTAATAACACAATATATAATAATTTAACCAAAATGCACCGTTTTGTAAATGGAAATGAGTAGTCTACCCTACAACCCCTCTTAACACTGATCTTCACAACAGAAAACTTTAAAAAACCTCGTTGATTCGGTAAGATATGTGCATCAAAAATCAAATAAAACCCTAACCAACGAGGTGAAAAAAATGATACAACAAACAACATCTCGTTTCAAGTCATAAATGACTTTTAATTCTTAACTGACACAATGTATAATTCTCTTGACATTCGTATTTAGTTTCTTTAGTATTTTTTATTTCGGGATAAAAAAGTAAAGGTCCCAAAAAACTATTTACATTAACCTTCTTATCTTTTTTACTATAATAGCTTAATGACTACATTCCTAAAATAGCTATTAACGGTCATTCTTATTACAAATAAGTTGAAAAACCTTATTGACTCAGCAAGATACATGTATTCAGCAACGAACCAAACCGTGACCAACGAGTTGATATAAAATAGTAAAACAAATTGTAGTTCCTTTCAAGATAGAAATGACCAAGAACATGATAACCCCCCATGCAGGCTCAGCCTTGCTGGATGAATTTGCAGCAAGGCGAGGATTCTTAGACCCAGTAGACAGGTATATCTACCCAGGCCTGGGAATGGTGCTTCATACAGGCCATCTGAATATACATTTCCCTCATCTTAATACTCAACGATGGTGGTTGGAGCATGGGTAGCAATGCTGGGATAAAAGGCTACACCCTTGATATAAATCCTACACAGTTATTGCAGCAGGGAAAGAATCCAGGATATATGGCCATATAGCAGAAAATGGCTTGGCTCTGGGAGATGAATTTCGAGATGGGAATGAGGGTATGTGGGCCATTTAAAGCCTTCTTTGGTATAAGGGTGAGGGCATACCTGTCTACATGCCAGCCGTAGCGAATGCGCTCGCAGTCTGGCAACGCACAGGCAGATAATCCTTATCGGTTATGTATTGTAAAGATCCTATCTACTTCATGGCATCGATACCAGGTGCGGACAGTAGGATAGGGGTTCTTTAAGGTAGCCGGCAAGATCGAATTTGATGGGAAACAAATCTTCCTGAAAGTCAAAAGAGTCCCTGTCAACTCTTTGGTGACATTCGGGTCAGGATATGAGAGTCTTTGTCAATATCTAAGATTAATCACGGGAGAGGGGTTCTTAAGGGGATTCACATATAGATTGTTATGCCCAAAGTACATGCCAAGGGTATCT
>JAWOBA010000270.1:0-13413 GCA_046498285.1 Desulfatiglandales bacterium
CGATTTTCACCAGCCTCAAAAAGACGATGGACTTTTTTGAAGTGACTGGTGGGTTCCGGCTGGTAGAGCCTCCCGCTCGGAGAGGGCAAAACTCCCCCATGGATACGTTGCTGAAAAGACCAACCCGAGAGCCTCAGAACTGAAAAAAAGCCCATCGTCTTTAGATCAATAGGGGTTATGCAAAGGTCTCAGAGTAGTGTGCACTTATACGTTAAATTCAGTGGTAATTATTTTGTGTATATATGATTAACATATAGTTTACATGAGGGGGGGATGGAAAGAGGGAGCAAAGAAGGTACGAATTGTATGAAGCAGGAAGAAAGCATAAATCTCAATAATACATTACCCTAGAAAGAAATCCATGAAAGCGGAAATTTCGCCGGACATCACATCGGAAATCATAGATCAAGCAACAGAGTTCGGTGCATCATTGGCCGGAATTGCAGATGTGGAAGCAGTAAAAAATTCCCCGTCTCACCTCATCTATGGAAAGCTCGATGCATATAAAACCGTCGGGAATATTGATATCAACGAAATAAGCCCGGGTGAAGTTGTATGGCCGGAAAATGCAAAATCAGTAATAGTCATTGCTGTGGTGCACTCTAAAGAAGAACCAGAATTAGACTGGTGGATGGATGGTTATACCGGGGGTACGCATGGAAACCGAATGCTCATGTCTATAAATGATAAACTCTCACAATGGATGAAAAAAGAAAAAGGAATACAGTGCACAAAACTCCCCTATCACATTGAGCATGGAGGAATTTTCCTTAAAGATGCTGCTGTTCTGGCAGGGCTAGGATGTATAGGGAAAAACAACATGGTAGTGACCCCGGACTATGGACCTCGGGTCCGTCTTCGAGCAATGTTCACAGATGCCGGACTCGAAGCTACCGGCCCTGTAGATTTTGATCCCTGTGAAAGCTGCAATATGCCGTGCCGAAGAGTCTGCCCGCAAGAGGCATTTCAAAAGACAATCTATCCAGAAGAGAAACCTGGCATGACCAGGCTTCCGGCTAGGGCAGGTGCGTATAGCAGATATCTGTGCAATATGCAGATGGAACGCGATTATAAAAACAGTGAGCTAATCATGATTGAAGGACACCATAAACGGGGAGGATTAGTAAAATACTGCCGGCGCTGTGAACTGGCCTGCCCGGTAGGGGAAAAATAGAACCAGGTATTTAAGAAATAATCCATAAAAATGGAGGTTTTCAATGACTATGATGACCGCAGAACACTATGAAGAAAGTCTGAGGCGCCTGAATTTAGTGGTTTATATGTTTGGAAAGCGTATGGAAAATGTCGTGGATGATCCCATCATTCGACCATCCATGCAAGCCGTTGCAAAGACCTATGAGCTTGCCCATCGCCCGGAGCATGAAGATATTATGACTGCTGTCTCCCACATTACCGGTACCATCATTAACCGGTTTACCCACATTCACCAAAGCATTGGAGATTTAGTGAAGAAAAGCAAGATGGGGAGGTTGCTGGGCCGTGAAACAGGATGCTGCTTTCAGAGATGCGTAGGAATGGATTCCCTCAATGCATTAGATATGACCACATTTGATATTGATGAGAAATACGGAACAGAATACCACAAGCGTTTTCTGAAGTATTTGGAATATGTCCAGGAACATGACCTGACGTGCTGTGGGGCAATGACTGATACAAAGGGAGACAGGTCTTTGCCCCCACATAAGCAGGCAGATCAGGATATGTTTATGCATGTTGTAGAAGAACGGCAGGACGGGATCATAGTCCGTGGGGCAAAGGCCCATCAGACAGGGGCCGTTAACTCCCATGAAATTATCGCTATGCCAACCATCACATTAAGAGAGGACGACAAAGATTATGCTATCTCGTTTGCCTTGCCCAGTGATGCTGAAGGAATAACCTATATAATAGGGCGTCAATCGTGCGATACGAGAAAGTTAGAGCAAGGGACAATGGATAGGGGCAATCTGTTTTTTGGTGGGCATGAGGCATTGGTTATTTTTGACAATGTCTTTGTTCCCTGGGACCGCGTCTTTATGTACAAAGAGTATGATTTCTCTAGGCAACTGGTAGAGCAATTTTCCGCATATCACCGACAGAGCTATGCATGCAAGGTCGGTGTGGGAGATGTCCTTATAGGCGCCGCCCAAACAGCTGCAGAATATAACGGTGTTGAAAAGGCCTCCCATATCAAAGATAAGGTTGTCGAGATGAACCACCTGAATGAAACACTTTACTGTGGTGCTATAGCCTGCGCATCGGAAGGACATAGGGAGCAGAGCGGGACATACCTTGTGAATACATTGCTTGCCAATGTACATAAGCAAAATGTGACCCGTTTTCCCTATGAGATGGCCCGACTTGCACAGGACATAGCAGGTGGTCTATTGGCAACACTGCCGTCCGAAAAGGATTTCGAGTCAGATACAGTGGGAAAATGGATGGAGAAGTATTATAAAGGAAGGGCGGATATTCCCACTAAATATCGAATGCGAATTTTAAGGCTGATTGAAAACCTTACTCTGGGAACAGCAGCGACGAACTATCTGACAGAATCCATGCATGGTGCAGGCTCCCCCCAGGCGCAGAGAATCATGATTACCCGCCGCGTGAACATGCAGGAGAAACAGAGAGCGGCAAAAAGACTCTGTGGCATTGAGTCGTAATATGGGTGAAGCGTTGAAAGTGGGCCTGACATATTGTGGGGGCTGTAACCCTGAATATGATCGGACTGCCCTGGTAAAGCATATACAAGAAAGTCTGCGGGGCAAGATAGAGTTTGTTAGACCGGAAAGCAAAGGTGTTGAGCTTATTTTGGCGGTAGAGGGATGCAGCACTGCATGTGCTGATTTGAGCGCTTTTCAAGGGATGGAAATTCGGGTTATTACTAGTATCGAGGGTGGGAAGAGGTTCATCCAAGAGATCAGAGCGCGGATGGGCTTATTCGCTGACCCAGGTGAATAAACATACACAACTCGCTGCTCTGTATTTTTATTCAGAGATACGAATGTGTAACTACAATGAGGCGAACTACTTCTTCAACTCATCCCATTTATAATCGATCAATTCAAGGAGAACGCTATTCACTGCCTTTGGATGCATAAAGGCGAATTCACAATCCCGAAAGGGTCTGGCCCCTCCAATAAAGGGATAATCCTTAGCCTTCAACTCATCCATTGCCTCTCGGGTATTGTCCACATTAAAACTAATGAGCATCACACCCTCGCCTCGTTTCTCGATAAATTTCGCTACATCCCCATCCGGCGTGGTTGATTCCATTAACTCGAAGCCTACTTCCCCCAACCAATATCGTGCCACCCTGATCTTTTCCAACTCATCCACGTAAGGATCATCTGGTTCCGGCTTTCCCAGAATGGGTTCCCAAATCTTTCGAGCTTCATCCAGATTTTTTACTGCAATACATATATGATCTATCTTATTTACCTTCATGATTCCCTCGTTAAAAGGTTACCGATTCAAGTGGAATGGAAATAGCGTGATCAGGGCAGATAAAACCACATTCATTGCAGTCTTCACATAAAAATTCAGTGACTACAATTCTATCATCCTGAAGTCGAATAGCCTCATCCGGACACACCTCTACACAGAGAGGTTGTGTTATTCCTCCACACTTTGTACATTTTTCCAGATCTACCTGAGCAGCCATATTGAATCCTCCTTCTATTTCGCTTCTGGTTTGTATAATCTTCGGAGACATACACCATCCCCGCTTGGAATGGCTTTTTGAGTCTCTATCATCAAATTTGTACCCAGGAAGGCATTTACCTCTTCAAGAAATGTTTGAAGATATCTATCGCAGCCTGCAAGATCCTCTTTCATAGAGGCACCGGCTTCTTTGGCAGAGGTGGGCCAGGGGCACCTTTCCCATGTAATAAAGAGTTCGTGAGGGCCTGCACCCTTTTCTATTTTAACCACAGCCCCATTAGTTTCTGCCAATCCTTGATATGCCCTTGCTACACTCATCATCAAGCCTTCTTCACCCTTCAGTAAGTTCATGCGCGGGAGATAGGATTTTCCGATATCTTTGCCAATGATTTCCCAGGCCTTCACACCGATATCAAAGGGGTTTACATCAGGACCAGCACATTCGATCGCTACCTGACGCATTTGATAAAATGTCCTTCGGTTTGCGCCTTGTGCACCCTGTAATGCCCTCCACAAGCGAGATATTTCTTTTTCTGAGTCAAGTGCCATTTTTATCCTCCTTTTAGATCCGAATACCTATTCTATAACCATCATGAACCGCACTTGATAAATTTCGAGGAGTCAGTGCGTCACCAATTACAAAAAGTTCAATGCTATTCTCCTGAACCACGTCTTTCAATAGAGTGTTTGGCTCTCTTTCAGAGGTAACCACAGTATCTGCCTTCACCGGGATCCTATACCCATCATACGTTACCACAATAACCCCATCGCCGGTAATTTCGGCAATATCGCAATCGCTATAGGCTGTGACCTTGTGTTGTTTTAGATACCCAACATATCGCCATAAAAATGAAGGATTAATATCCTTTCCAAGCTTTTTTTCTCTTCCCACGATGGTCACCTTTTTGCCTTGTTTGGCTAGGAAGAGGGCTAGTCCGATCCCTGGTTTCAGGTTTCCCCAGATAACAATATTCTCACCAACCTTGGCTGTTCCGTCCAGGACATCCAGCACCGAAACAACATTTTCTCCATCAAACCCAGGGGCCGTGCCCTTTATATACTGCGGACCGGTTGCCAGCACCACCGAGTCTGGCATTTCCTCTTCAATCAATTCCGGGGTTACCTCTGTCCCTAAATGAAACTCGACCCCCGCTTTTTCAGCCTTGACCCTTGAAAAGTCTATCTGCCCATAGAGCTCGTCATCTCCATAGGGTGCCTTCGAAGCTTCAATAATGGTTCCACCCAATTCCTCTCTTTTATCATACACATGTACCTCGTGCCCTCTTTCCGCGGCCACCCAGGCACACTCGAGACCGGCTGGGCCAGCACCAACAATCATAATATTTTTTTCCATCTCTGCTGGTTTGATCTGATATTTTTCATCCCATTCATGGGCACACACAGGATTAATGTAGCAGGTCATGGGCGCATCACGGAAGAGCCGTGCAAGACAGACATTACATGCAACACAGGGTCTTATCTCATCCTCTGTTCCCTCTAAGACCTTTTTGGGCAAGAGCGGGTCGGCAATCATTGGTCGGCACATTTCCCATATATCCAGCTTTTCCTCTCCAATCGCTTTATCAGGGAGATCGGGATGAAAAAGCCTGTAGGCCATCATGACGGGTACCTTAAGATGTTGTTTAGCGCGCTCAGCCAAATGGAGCCAACTTCCCTGGGGGATATCTCTGCTGATTACCGGGTAGATCGATTCCTGCCATCCTGCGGTAACACTCATGTAGTCTATTCCTGCTTCCTCAGACATCTCATAGGTAATCATGGATTCTTCAGGTGTATTTCCACCTACATCGTCTAAGAGTTCGTCAGCACAAAGCCTGATCCCCACAGGTACATCGCCACACACTTTCTTCACTTCTTGAATGACCTCTACAACAAATCTCATCCTTCCTCGTATATCTCCACCATACTCATCCGTTCGCCTATTGGTATAGCTGGATACAAAATTGGAAAGGAGATAGCCAACGATTCCCGAAATCTCAACGATGTCAAACCCTGCCTTCAGGAGTCTTTCTGTGGCCTCAATGTGTTCCCGGATACACTGCTTGATGTCCGCTTTGGTCATTTCTTCGACTGGTCGAAAGATTCTTAATCGCTGGGGTACAAGAGATGGTCCCTGACAATATTCTGTCTCAACTCCACCGACCCGTCCACAGTGCATCAACTGGCAGCCGGCGACTGCCTTTTCTTCGTGAATAGCATCAGCAAGTCGTTTCAGGCCGGGAATGAATTTATCATCCCAGGCTGCGGCCTGACCAACGTATCCTTGACCCTGACGGTTTTTATCCATATACACACCCTGCATCGTGCATATACCTCCGACAACACCTTTGGCCCTTTCCTTCAGATAGGCCACGCCTGCATCAGTAACAAATCCATCTTTACTGTTTAAGTTGTCCTCAGTTGCAGCATATTTGATTCGATTCGGGATCGTGAGGGTGCCTATATCAATAGGCTTGAACAGATGAGGATATTTTTTTGCCCCAGGGTATGATGAATAGTCCCAGTCAAATAGTAACGTACCCATGTTTCTGGCCTCCTTTTTTAGTAGAAATCATTTGTGTATACAGTATACAAGATAGCAAGAAATATATTGAAAGCCTATGTTGATGTCAAGAATAAAACCCTCTTTATTTTTTAACGATCTTCCCAAGCAATGTCCCGATCCAGTCTTTTAATCTATCCATCAATGAGGGATCTTTTACATGTAGGGTGCACTCAGCCTTTTTGTCTGAAAGCATGCTTACTGCCTGGGCAGTGTATTCACCCGCTGGCATTGGCGGGTTTGTTACAATTATAATAGTTTCATTCTTTTCATTGGATCCAAGGCTAGCCCTCAAAAAATCAGAAATCTTAGTTAATATTTCTACTTCGGTATTGAATGTCCCATTTTTTTCTACATCAGCAGATGCTATTGATAGATCAGCCTTCTCTCCATTAGCCGACACATCCAGAAGCCTAATAAATACACTGTCGCCTGGCTCAAAACCCGATCCGCTGAAGACAATCTTTGTGTCCTTCATGTGCGCAACACCCAACCGAACAGTATCTGGATTAACAATAAGTTGTGGACCCTTTATTCCCTGATCAAGCACTTTGACTGTCTCTGAACATCCTGAAATCAAAAAGACGGCAGAAAAAATGAGAAGAGAAATGATGGGTAATACGTTTTTAAAATTGTTTTTCATGGTACTCCCTCCGCTTTAAAATTTGTTATTTTTTTGATATATTACGATTTCTCTTTTGATACCGATATACAGCCTTATTATGCTCTGATAGAGTAGTAGAGAAATGATGACTTCCATCGTTTTTAGCAACAAAGTAAAGGTAATCTGTTTCTGCCGGGTTAATAACTGCCTTTAGGGACTCTCTCCCTGGGTTGGCAATGGGCCCGGGGGGAAGCCCGTAATTAAGATATGTATTGTAAGGTCCTGGGGTACGAAGATCCCTTTTTTTCAGGTTTCCAGCAAAGTCTTTAAGGCCATAGATAACCGTTGGATCACTTTCGAGCCTCATACCCTTTTTGAGCCGGTTAAGAAAAACTGATGCGATAATTGGCTTCTCGTCGGCACGACCGCTCTCCTTTTCCACGATTGAGGCAAGAGTTACTATATCATTTGTTGGCAATTCTTTTCCCGGGATACGTTCCTCTTCTGCTAACAGGCTGGAAAAAATTGTCTTGAAACGTTTAACCATCAAGTCAATTAACTGCTGTGCATCTATATCCCCACCGATTATATAGGTATCCGGGAAGAGATAGCCCTCTAAACTTGTCCCATTAATATGGTAGGAGGCTATCAGGGATTTATCCATAACCAAGGTGATAAAATCACTTATGTTAGTCAAGTTTTTTTTAGCCAGCAAAGCAGATATTTGTTGAACGGTAAGCCCTTCGGGTATTGTTATCGTATAGGTCTTGATCGCACCGGTTGACAGAATATGAAATATACTTACCGGTGACATAGTTTGGTTAAGGCTGTATTCTCCTGCCTTTATATCTTTTGTGCCGCCTTTGAGAATAGCACAGAGAATAAATAAGTTTTTGCTTTTGACAAGCCTTTCTCTCTCCAGTTCATGAGCAATTATTCTGAGACCACTCCCCTTTTTTACCATAAAGGTCACTTCTTTTTTATCTATTCCTGCAGGGCTTATCAAAAAATAGCCAACATACAGGGCCATAAATGAGAAGAGTATAAGGATTAATAACGCCGATGTAAATATTAAACCCCTCTTAGACATATCATACACCGATTATTTTACTTATGAAGAGTGAGCCTGAAATTAGGAGCCCCATGCACGTGAGTGTGTGAATAGTCAGTGCCTGAGCTGGAATTATGTCTTGAAAGGAAAGATATTTCCTCCACAGGATATGAATTGCCCTGCTGGCCAGGAGAACAGCGCCTAATGAGATTATCACAAGAAAAGGAAGACCCATAGAATAGATAAAAAGAATGATAAATAAGAATGGAAGGAGCATCATCAGGCTATATGCATAGCGCGCCTTACTGAGACCAAGTCTTACCACCAGGTTTTTTTTATTGGCTTCCTTATCGGCCTGATAGTCTGGAAATTGATTTATCCATATAACCGCCATTATAAGGAATCCGTGAGGGATGCCAAGCAAGAAAGCAGGCCAGGAAAGATTGTTTGTAATAACGTAATAGGTGCCTAAGGTGATTAAAGGGCCAAAGGCGAAAAAGATCAGAATTTCGCCTAATCCGCGAGACATAAAGCTCAAAGGTGGGCTCGAATATGCCCACCCAGCTAAAAGACCGGAAAGTCCTATCAAAAGAACATAGGGTCTACCCCAAAAGGTAAACCAAAGACCACATGCTATACCAATAAAAAAAAATATAATAGATAACGTGAGGATACTATCAGATTGTAGCTCATTTTTCTGTATTACCCTGCTTCCGCCGCTGAATGGAGTAAGCCTTATATTGATAGGATCACTTCCCTGAGAATCATAGTAGTCATTGATACAATTTGAACCTATGTGAAGCGCTCCGACACCGATGAGGGCCATTACTAAAGGGAGAAGGGAAAATGGGCCCCTGTGAAAGGCAAAGGCAGCAGCGGTAATGACCGGTATGATTGAACCCACCAGAAATGGAAGCCGCAATGCCTTGAGGTATGCTTTAATCATAGTACACCCTGTTTAGCCTATTGAGGGGACATTCAGGGCATCGTGGTTCTCTTTTGCAAAAATCTTTTCCTGTCTTGACAATCAAGGCATGAAATTCTTTAAAAAGATCAACATCATGAGAGAGATTATCCATAAAAAACAACTGTAAATCATCGTAGCCTGCCTCTTCTTCAATGAGACTATGCCGTGTTAAGATTCTGTATGTATATGTATCAACGACAAAAATAGGTCTTCCGGCCCCATATAAGACGATGCTGTCTGCTGTTTCCAGGCCAATGCCCTTTACTGTCAAAAGCTCTTCTCTGATGACCCTGGTATCAAGAGAAAAAAGGGTATGTATATCACCATCATATCTATCGACAATAAAATTAATAAGATTCTTCAGGCGGCTGACCTTAAGGTTATAATATCCGGCAGGCTTAATGTATTCAGCTAAGATAGATTCAGGTACCTGACTGAGCTTCTCAATTGAGAGCAGAGACTTTCCTTTCAGATTCAGAATTGCCTTTTCCACATTATTCCAGCTGGTGTTTTGGGTTAAAATAGCACCAACCATCATTTCAAGTGCTGTCTCTGCCGGCCACCAGTTCTGAGGGCCAAAGGAAGAAAGGAGGAGATTGTATATCTCTATCAAGCTCTTGCCAGTTGTTGTAACCATTATTTGATCTCCATCATTTCTATACTAACTTGACACTCGTTTAAAGATACCTTAGATTTATTACTTATGTCAATGCAGCAACTTAAGAAAACACGCAATATAGGCATCATCGCCCATATAGATGCTGGAAAGACCACCATAACAGAGCGTATGCTCTTTTATACAGGAAGGTCTCATAAAATGGGCGAGGTTCATGATGGTGAGGCTATCATGGATTGGATGCCTGAGGAACAGGAGAGAGGGATAACAATAACATCCGCTGTTACTACCTGCAAATGGCTTGATCACACCATAAACATCATAGATACGCCAGGGCATGTTGATTTCACCATTGAGGTTGAGAGGTCTTTAAGGGTTTTAGATGGAGCCATCGGCGTATTTTGTGCAGTAGGTGGCGTAGAACCCCAGTCAGAAACCGTATGGCATCAGGCAGATAGATATGGTGTTCCCAAGATAGCCTTTATCAATAAGCTTGATAGGCTTGGTGCCAATTTCGATGCAACTGTCAGAATGATGAGAGAAAGACTTGGCGCTACTCCACTGATTCTTCAGCTTCCATGGGGGTTAGAAGAAAATTTTAGAGGCGTGATCGATATAGTTACGATGAAGGCTATTGAATGGAATGAGGATGATCTCGGGATCTCTTTTCATGAAGAAGATATCCCTGAAGAGTACAAAGAAAATGCTATTCGATACAGGGAAAAGATGATCGAGATACTAGCTGATAATGACGATGCCATAATGGAACAATATTTATCTGAAAACGAAATAGATATTCAGTCAATTCAAAGGGCAATCAGGCAGGCCACCATAAGACTCGCACTTGTTCCCGTTTACTGTGGTGCAGCATTGAGGAATAAAGGTATACAGCCCCTTTTGAATGGTATCATTACCTTTCTTCCTTCCCCACTTGATGTTCCGCCGGTAGAAGGTATTAATCCCACCACAAAAGAACCTGAATTCAGATCTGCAACTGTAAAAGAATCTCTCTCTTCTCTTGCCTTTAAGGTTGCAATGGATCAAGGAAGAAAAATGACATACCTCAGGATCTACTCCGGCATAATGAAACAAGGATCTGCAATCTATAATACCACAAAAGATGTGGAAGAAAGAGTAGCCAGAATCATGAGGATGCATGCAAATAAACGAGAGAGAATAAATCAGGCTGTAACTGGTGATATTATTGCAGTTATGGGGTTAAAAGAAACATCTACCGGCGATACTCTCTGTGACAAAGATCATCCTATAGCGCTTGAGACGATAGAGTTTGATCAGCCGGTAATATCCATGGCTGTTGAACCAAAGCAGTTGAAGGATCAAAAACGCCTTTTAGACAATCTTACAAAACTTACTGATGAAGATCCCACGTTTAAATTTGCGGTAGATGAAGATACGGGCCAAATTCTCATTTCTGGTATGGGAGAGCTTCATCTTGAGATTTTAGCCCAGAGACTTCAACGGGAGTTCTCTCTTGATGTAAATACCGGAAAGCCGCAGGTTGTCTATAGGGAAACTATCACTAAAAAGGCACGAATCGAGACAGTGTTCGACAGGGAATGGGGTGGGGAAATACATTATGCCGCTATTACTCTAGAGGTAAAACCCATGGAGAGAGGGAACGGAAATTTGTTTGTGAATAGGGCCTCAAATCCTTTATTAACTGAAGAGCTTATAAACGCTGTAAAGGAAGGAATAAAGGAGGCCTCTGAAAGTGGGGTATTGATGGGTTATCCAGTAGTTGATGTGGAAACCACTCTTCTGGAAGTCAAGGTCAAAGAACAACTATCTTCTCCACTTTCCTTTAAAATTGCTGCATCAATGGCTTATAGAGACGCCTGTGGGAGTGCTTCGCCCATGCTTTTAGAACCTATCATGAATGTAGAAATAATCGTTCCCGAAGAATTTGTAGGCGATGTAATTAGTGATCTTAATAGCAGAGGCGGCAGAATCGGGCAGATTTCAACGAAAGGAACGGTTAAGATATTGGCTACTGTAGCCCCTCTTTCCAAGTTATTTGGCTATTCAACAGCTTTACGCTCTTCCTCTCAGGGAAGGGCTACCTTCACTATGCAGTTTTCTCATTATGATAAAGCCTAAATACGTGTCTACAATATTCTAAAGTTCCTAACGTCCTTAAAGTTTGGGCAAATAAAATCAATAAATCCAATAGCACAATTACATTCACGGGTATTTTTTATACGTATGGTTTCGCCACTTTCTGATTTTGTAGCATGCAATTCGGAATAAGACACTTGCTGCTAAAAAATACACGTGCAGCTGCATATTAACAACTAACTACGGACATTTTCTAAACCTTGGCCAGAACAATCCTCCATATTGATATGGATGCCTTTTTTGCAGCAATCGAGGTGCAGAATAATTCATCTCTCAAAGGAAAGCCTGTAATTGTTGGCGGAACAAGCAGGCGGAGTGTTGTTTCCACCGCAAGTTATGAGGCCAGAAAGTTCGGCATTCATTCTGCAATGCCACTATTCAAGGCAAAGGAAAAATGCCCCCACGGAGTTTTTCTTCCTGTAAGAATAGACGAGTATAAGATGGTCTCCAGGAAAATAATGAATCTATTACATGATTTTACACCTCTTGTTGAACAGGTCTCCATTGATGAAGCCTATCTTGATATTACCGGCACAGAACATCTTTTCGGATGCCCTAAGGGAATAGCAAAACAAATAAAAAAACGAATTGGAGAGGAGACAGGATTAACGTGCTCCATAGGGATTGCCCCTAACAAATTTATGGCCAAAATTGCATCTGATATGAACAAACCTGATGGTCTCACAATCATATTGGCTGGAGAAGTAGAGAAATTTTTATCCATACTGCCGGTAAGAAAACTCCCGGGTGTTGGAAAAAGGATGGCAGAAGATCTCAGGCATCACAATATAAAAACAGTTGGAGATGTAAAACAATTTACCAGGGGCCAACTTTTCAAAGACTTAGGAAAATTTGGCAGCAGGTTATATGACCTTGCAAACGGCAGAGATGACTCGGCGGTAGTTCCAAGCAGAGAGACCAAGTCCATTAGTTCAGAGGAGACCCTTGAACAAAATACCACTGATCTCACCTACTTAAAGGGTTTAATCAATTGTCATGCAGACATAGTGGGCCACAGATTAAGGGCAGAGGGACTGAAGGGGAAAACTATCACCTTAAAGATAAAGCTCGAGGATTTATCCGAGATGAGCAGTAGCCGTACCATTCGCAATCCAACTTATGACAGCAAGGTCATACGGAATTATGCTGTCAGGCAGCTTATAGATTACCCGTTAAAGAAAAAGGTGCGGCTTATAGGAGTTGCTGTTTCCAACTTGACTGTGGGTAACCAGGACCTACAAATGTCTCTTTTTGAAAATGGAGATAAAACAGGCAAAGAACGAAAGGTAGATGAGGCCATGGATGAAATACAAGGGAAATTTGGTGGAAAAATAATAAAAAGAGGAGACCCATAAATAAGTCGCCAAAAAAATATAGTGCATATATACACACAAAAACATTACCTGTTGGCATAAAAGGAGACCTTTGCATAACCCTTCTTGATCTAAAGACGATAGGCTTTTTTTCAGTTCCCTCCGGGCCGGAGGCCCCTCCAGGACGGAGTCGAGCTGGAAGCCACCAGTCACTTCAAAAAAGTCCATCTTCTTTTTGGGGATGGTGAAAATCGCCAGGTTCTTCAAAGGTCTCTAAAGCTTATAATTAGAGCTTCGCACAACCTGACCATTTTTTTAATCCGAATAGAGAGGATGGAGTTTTCTGGCTGATAGATTCAACGATAGAGCACCTTTGCAATAGGCGGGTTTGCTGCAGGAGTATCTATATTTTCATTTGTCATGGTTCAGGCCTTCTGGGATCTCTTCTTGGCCGATATATTTTTTGGAATCGGCAGTGGAATTGCAATGCCGTCTAT
>JAWOBA010000009.1:0-5441 GCA_046498285.1 Desulfatiglandales bacterium
CCCATTTAAACATCAATCGTATTACTAACATGAAACAATCAGGTGAGAAGGAAAAGACTTTATAACACATATATTACAAGGATAACCAGTGAAAAGGATACAGGCTTTCATCATATTATCTAGAGACCCCGGATGGAGGTGTTGTGGTCCGCTTAAAGTATTAGGAGGAGATTGCGTATCTCAAACATGGAGTTCAGCAGGAATGAGGGGTCTGGGCCAATATTATGAATCATGTGAAGACATGATCCAAGATTATTTTCTTGAAATCATCCTATGAAACTAGAAAGAAAAACTTTCCGAACCAAGGTAGCCACTCGAGTTTTTACGCTCTTTATCATCTGCGCCATTGTACCGATCGTGGGTTTTTCCATAATATCTTTTACTCTTGTAAAGAAAGAGATCAAGGAACAGTCTCTAAACCAACTGCACCATTCTAATAAGGAAACGGCCGTATCAATCTCTGAGCGCCTGTTTCTTTTTCAGGCAGAGCTGAGGATAGTTGCATCTAGCCTTAGGCCTTACCCTGAGAATTCAATACAAAGTCTGTCTGATGTCTTGACCAAAGAATTGGGAGAACGTTTGTGTGACTTGTTTCTCATAACTGATAAGGGGAGCACCAGCCTTTCTTCCTTCAGTCAGGTTAAAAGTCCGCCGTATCTCACCATAGCTGAAAGGAAGCACATCAAATCGGGCAAAGCACTCCTGCATCAAGAACTAATTCCGAATTTACCGCCCCGTCTATTTATCGGAGTATTACTGGACCCAGATCATCCAAACCGAGGCGCCCTATTGGGCGAAATTAATAGTCACTACCTTTGGAGAGTGGCTGATCGAATACCGCCCACAGCTGAACTTTTTGTCTTAGATAGGCAGAACAACGTGCTATTTAGTTCGCTTTCGTACCCGGTATCATTTCCTGCCCTATCTCTTCAAGAAATGAACCTCAATCACTCAGGCCAGTTCGAATGGATTCACAAAGCCAAAAGATACCTCGCAGATTACACCTCTCTATTTTTGGGGCCCACTTACTTCTTTCCGCGCTGGACTGTTGTGTTAAGCGAATCTCGTGATGAGGCCCTATCTCCCATGGGACATCTTGAAAGATGGTTTCCTATCATTACCATCATCTCACTTGGGATGGTATTCTTATTGAGCATTAACCTTATTCGAACGAACATGGGTCCAATAGAGATTCTCCAACATGCCACCCACAAGATTGCTGACGGTGCTTTTGGACATAAAGTTGAGATAGAAAGTGGAGACGAGTTTGAAACCTTAGGCAGGTCATTCAACGAAATGAGCAAAAAGCTTAAAGAGGGGCAGGAATTGTTGGTACAATCTGCGAAACTGAGCGGAATGGGAGAGATGGCTGCCGGTATGATACATGAGGTAAAACAGCCGATCACTGCTATCCATGGGCTTCTTCAGATATCCATGATGGAGCAAATTTCGGACAAAAACAAGGAACACCTCGAAACAGCTCTAAAGGCGGTCGAGCGCCTTGATTCCATCCTCTCAAAGTTTAGGGCATTCTCACGACCACATGATGAAACAATAGAAACCCTCTCCATTACCAAACCCATCTCTCACGTATATCAACTATTAGCCTATCAGCTTAACAGGAAAAATATTCAGTGCACTATAGAAGAGGACAAAAATCTGCTGCAGATCCGTGGTTATAGCCAAGAGCTTGAGCAGGTCTTTTCCAATTTGCTGATAAATGCGATCCATGCTCTGGAGGAAAAAGTGGATGGTAAACGGCTTGTGAGCATTAAGGCTTATTCAACTGAAGATAAAGTACTGGTGGAGATAGAAGATAATGGTTTTGGAATTCCTGAGGAAATCCAGGAACGCATTTTTGATCCCTTTTTTACTACTAAGGATGCTGATAAAGGTACTGGATTAGGTATGGCTATTGTGGCATCAATTCTTTCCAAACATAAGGCAAAAATAAGTTTTGAAAGTAAGGTGGGCGTTGGAACAAAGTTTACGATTGTCTTTCCGGTTTTATCTAAAATAGAAGGTTAAACACATTGCATCGTGGCTGAGAGAATACATTCCATCTATCTATTCAGAACCAATAGAAAGGATTTATTATTATGAAACGGAATAAACGTCGACTCTTTCCCATTGTATCCCCTTCATATCAGTATCGATTTCTGGCATTGATCATTATTTATTGTAGTATCATCGTCGCTTTTTTAGCCATCTGTATTTTTGTTCCGGATATTCTGCAGATGCTGGATGAAAACCTGAGTTTTGAAGTCCGGGCGGATGCTGCAAAAAAAATACTTGTTTCACACTCGTGGGTGTGGCCGCCCCTTATAGCCCTTGTATGCATTATTGGCGTGCACTCATTCCTATTTTTCCATCGCTTTATCGGGCCTCTCTACAGGTTTAGATGGGCCTTTGAAAGAATGCGGGGTGGGGACTTAGCATTCCGGATAAAATTAAGGAAAAATGATTTTCTTCACCAAGAAGAGCAAGCAATCAATGAGATGATTGAGGCATTAGCCGGAAATATAAGGAGTATGCAACTTACCAGTAATCAAGCCCTGAAATCATTCAATGAACTGAAGGAAATGATGACTGAGGAGAACAACAATTGGAAAAACTCAGAAGAACTCTTGCTCGCCCATGGACGGCACCTTGATATACTAGCAGATGCCGTTTTATATTTCCGGCTAAAACCTAGTAAAGAAGAGACCAAAAAGTCGGGAACATAAGAGCCTCCATGGAACCAAAGATCCTTATTGAGAGAATACCAGCCCCTTTTGCCAGCATTTATGAGAAGGCAACCGCAATGGTCATAGATATCTACTATGCCCCTCTCGCCGAAGAGATCGTCTCAACCGTGAAAGCCGGAAGGATTCTTGATCTTGGTACCGGCCCCGGCCACCTTCCTATTGAGATAGCAAAGAGGTCTCCGGATATCAAGGTTGACGGTATTGATGTAAGCCGAAGGCTCATACAGATGGCTCGAGTTAATGCAGACAGGGCGGGGGTTGCCGAACGGTTGAACTTCGAGGTGGGAAATGCTTTCTCCTTGCGGTTTGATGATGGATCGTACGATATGGTGATCAGTACCGGGATGCTCCATATGCTGAAAGATCCGGTTGGTATGGTGAAAGAGTGTTACAGGGTTTTAAAGCCGGGAGGAAAGGCGTGGATATACGATCCGGCACAGGTTACATCCCAGGTGAATATTCGGAGATGGAAAGCGAGCTTCACTCTCATAGAGCGGTTTATGTACTTGCTTTTCCTGCTTTTTGAAAAGACCAGCCCGGGATCCTTGGTCTCCGACCCAACTCCGTCCTGGAGGGGACTCCGTCCTGGAAGGGAGGGCCACCGGCCCGGAGGGAACTGAAAAAAAGCCTATCGTCTTTAGATCAATAAGGGCTATACAAGGGTCTCACAAGACAAAATAGAAATGGCATATACGTTGGATTCAAAAAAAGGATGCCTTATCATAAACTGGGGTTGTAGAGTCTTTATTTTTCACCGAGAACCATGCCTTTCAAAAGAAGTGAAGATTGTCTTTGCTGGATAGACAGGATATTTTTTGAGAACATGATTTGTGACTATTTAGATATTTTAATTCAGGACAAAAGGTCTTAACAGGATTTCATAAAATAAATCTGTTTATTTTATTTCTCAAAACCAAATAATTCATCAATCGGCAGGGAGAACATTTTTGCTATGCCGGTTTTTTTATCGTAAGCAGTAACATCTTTAAGCACTTCATCTATTTTAGAAATCATATCTTTTTTAGCAACCACCAGGATTGTTTTATTGGTGGGGCTGCTTCCAGCAAAGAAATCTCTCATTCCAGCAAAAATAGGGATATCGTGGCTTACAATATGTCCCATTCCGACGGTATCCACGACCGTGGCACCAGGTATTCCGATTTGCAGAAAAGTAGAAAGAAGATCATCTAAATATTCGATCTTATTAAGAAAGATAATAACAAGCTTCATAATCAATATCCTCTATCAATATGCTCTTAATCAGCTGAAATGATCTTTTTCGTATTGTGTAAAAACATCAATAACTCTTTGACCAGTTTTACATGCTGATAATTTTTTTCGGAGTTTTTTGTCATTTAAAAATCATGAGAGTCTTTCCAGAAGACATACCTGGGTAGTCACTTCTTTTGCGGGAAATAGAATAAGGAAAAAAATATTAACAGGCTTTCCATCTATTGACTCAAAATAAGATCCATCTGGGGTTATACCGAAGGCAAAACAGACTTGCTCAAGGCCTTCTATCCTGGCATGTGGAATTGCTATCCCGTTTCCTATCGCTGTTGTCCCAAGTTTTTCACGTTCTATAAGGCTTTTATATGGCCTGTTTTGTCAATACCCGGACACGTATCTGAAATTAGTCCCCACAATTCTTTTAGGGTCTAGACTAGCTGAGGGGATTATTTCTCAGCATTTTTAAAATAAGTTGATATATATTTTGGTTCCGATAGTTGAAACGGAACTCATCCTCTTTGAGATGGAAATAGAAAGTTGATTTAGGGATACCGTGGAATTTCGTAAGTCTTTTTTTAGCGAAGGACCAGAATGATTCAATACCGTTGATATGGTTTTTCCCATGGGTAAAATCATTCTTTCCATGATGGACACGATAGTGCTTTTTGTATCCCAAGTCAACCAGGCCATTGTAGCCGCGCCAGGAGTCAGAATGAATGATACTTTCTGGTTCTACTTTACCGCGGATAATGGCCTGTAAACTTCGCCGGGCGCAGTCTGGAACGATTTCCGTGTAGACCTTGCCGTCACGCTGTAGAAGACCAAAGACAGGGGTTTTGTTGTAAGCGCCACGGCCACGTTTTCCCTTAATACACTTGGCCCCGAAGTAGGATTCATCAGCTTCTATTTCTCCCTGAAAAGGAGATGATTGTTCGCAGAATTCAGCAATCCTCGTCCTAATCAGGTGTAAATAACGGTTAACTGTATTGCGGTTAAGACCCGTTAAAAAAAGCAATTTTATGAGCGTCCAAATCAAGAGAAAAATACCGTACAAATATTTATACTCACGTCATGGAAAAGGAGATTTTCGCTGGGGTCAGTCCCCTGGATTTGCTGCAATGAATTTTTTCTGTATCATGATAATGCTACTTTTTTTTGAAGCAAAGTTTTATCCTATCAGCCAAATCGTATTCTTGATCAGGCAGCGTTTTTTGGGAGCGGAGCGCCCCACCCTTTCACACTTATCCGAAACAGTGATTTTTTCACGCTTGGTGGTATCTTAGGTAAATAAAATACTCTTTATTGCCCTTGGCCCCTGTGATGGGGGACTCACATGTTCCGTGAACGGACAGGCCTAATTCAGTAAAGAAGGCGATCAGATCGTTCACCACCTTTTGTTGCACCGTTGTATCTCGAATGACGCCTCCTTTTCCCACCATGCCCTTCCCGGCCTCAAACTGCGGC
>JAWOBA010000027.1:0-9935 GCA_046498285.1 Desulfatiglandales bacterium
AGTGGCAAGGGGGGGGAGAAGATAGGAAGTGATATGAATCTTACGTTGGTTACATAATTACGTTATAATTTCATGGACGTGCCCCTAATGAAGGATTGAATTGCTACTATCTCTGCGGAGAATGGAAAGATATTAGCATGGGTTGATTTAACCCAGATTATGCAGTAGCCACCTACTGCGGCCTGAAAAACTTTGCTGCAACGATCGTTTCACGATTTTGCTTCTCAACATATTTACAAATATGCCTTCGGCGCAAAATCGCTCCAACTTCTCGTTTCGCTGAGGTTTTTCAACCCTCGTGACGATGCCTACTGCATAATCTGGGTTTAAACATACGTACAAATAACATTTGATTGATATAGATCAAAAAGGAGAACTGGAAATCAAACCACAAAAAAAATATATAAAACATATATACTGGCTGCCAGGGGAAAAGGAAAAAGAGCTTCGATCGCAGCTCATGAGCAAGAATATCAAGCTTAAGTCAGGCAAGGCAGTCGTATGCCCCGGCCTTGATGAGATTAGCAGGATAATTAGTGTTGCTCCAGAGGTCTGGAATGCAACTTGTCAAAGGCAGGGCAGTTGGTATCGAAAATCAGAGAAAAATGGTCAATATTTAATCATTAGCTCATTTGACTTAGATGGCTATGAGGGCTTTAAAGAGGCAGTAATTACACGGTCAGATTTTTTTCTCCCGAGACCAGCAACAAAAGAAGAAAAAGAAGAGATGGTCGAAAATGAGCAATTTAGGTCTCTCGTTCCTCAGGAGTGGTATATCGTCTCGGATCTTGAAAAAAGACTCTGGACTAGGTGGGCGCGAAGACTAGGGTCTGATGAGGAATGGGATAGTCTATTTCTTACCCATACAGCATCTCACGCCAATTTTATCAACCCCCGATTTTTTGTTGAATTAGATGGTCAAAAGATACCCTATTCAATTGATAGAAGTGCAAACTTATGTTCCTGTTGCCTCGAACTCTTCCATATAATTGGTGATACATTGCCTAAAAAACTCGTTGCACCGTGCGCCGGTGCTGTAATTTTCTCTCGGCTTCCAAAGGATAGATATCTCATGGTAGAAAGGCCATAGATTTTTTGTACTTTCATTTTCAAGTCCACCAATGCATCCATCCCAAAATGTGAACCAGAAAAAACAAGGATCGAGTAAAAGCGAGGGAAACGTATAGGAGGATTTATAAAAGAGCCTTAATCTGAACACTTTTTTTGATAGTATTGTGAGATGAAATTTTACCTTGTAATTCCCCGTAGCAAGCTACGGGGACATCCTTGTGATAGACAAGGGTGAGAGATTTGCATAACTCATATTTACTGTACGAGAATGGACTTTTCTTCAGTTCCCTCCGGGGCGGAGTCCCCTCCAGGACGGAGTCGGGCCGGAGGCCGAGGCTCCCGGGCTGGTCTTTTCAGCACCCTTCTCTCCGAGCGGGAGGCTCTACGAGCCGGAGGCCGCCAGTCACTTCAAAAAAGTTCACCCTCTTCATGCGCAGAGACAAAAATGGTCCGGTTGTGCAAGGCTCTCAAGGGTCATGAGCGATGAAAACGTTCATAAAGACTTTCATGGTGCATGGCACATACACTGCCATATAGTATTTCCTGTGAACTATCGAAAGGCTATCTTCGATACCGAAGTTACCACTATAATCATGGAAACTGCTGAAGCAATCACCGAAGGTTACGCAATAGAGATAGAGGCAATCGGTACCGATAAAAACCATATTCATCTGCTTTGTGATGTCGCCACCGTTGGCGAACGAGCCAATCGGGACACCGTAGAGCAATATGTCCAAAAGCAGGGTTACCCCAAAGCGGCACTCAGGGAGTTAAACCTGTTTGATTGATACCCTGCAGCTTGCTGCAGGGTAGTGCATTCCATCTATGAATTTCCATCTCTGAATGCAGCACCATGGTCTGCAGGCTTGCCTCTTCGCTTTCATGTTCAGGCACCTGAGAGAGCAATCAAAAAAACTCTGATTGTCAACCGGTCAACATTCTCTCTCGGGTGAGGCTGACCTTGCTGTCTATCAGCGTGGTCAAAAACCTGGGGACTGCTCAAGAAACGATTCATAAAATTCAGTATTGACTGAACATAATATATATACTATATCTATCGATTATTTTTATTGCATGGATATCGGAGATATGGGTGATGCTGAAATGAAACAATTCATAGAAGATGTAGGAATCCTCTATGGAGATATGGGACTTCCTAGGATGGCGGGGAGGATCTTTGGCTGGCTTTTACTGTGCGAACCGCCGCACCAGTCAGCAGAGCAATTAGCCACCATCGTTGCGGCAAGCAAGGGGTCCATAAGCTCAATGACGCGGCTGCTTATTCAGATGGGCATGGTCGAGAAGGTTGGTATCCCTAGAAGCCGCGGCACTTACTACAGGATACGATCTGGATCATGGCTGGAGCTTATAAGGAATAACTTGACAAATATGACTGCCATGCGGAAGCTTGCCGACAAGGGGCTGAAGCTCATTGCAGGCAGGGATTCGGGATCACGTCGCAGGCTCCAGGAACTGCGGGACTTTCATGCCTTTTTGGAGAGAGAGATTCCATCCCTAGTGGATCGATACCAGCAAGGGCGTACCAAGGAGCAGTAGCCGTGTAAGGGATGTGCGGGGATAGGCGGAACAGAATCTGTCTCTTCAGCTCCATGGCAGGCAGAAAAGAAGGGAGATATGAGGGAATTGTCTGTTAGAAAAGGGATTATTATTGTACTGGTGATTTGGATTACGGCACTCATCTCGTGCGAGAGCAAGCAGCAGGAGACCACTGAGGAGAAGGCCATTCCCGTAGAGGTCGTCCCGGTCACGCAGGGAACTATCGCCAAGGAGATCAAATTTACAGGAAGCATTGAGGCAACTACCGAGGTCCAGGTATACCCAAAGATTACGGCAAAGATCGAGGAAATGAAGGTAGACACGGGCGATTCGGTGAAAAGGGGCGATGTAATAGTCCTTTTGGAATCCGATGACCTACAGGCTCAGGTGGCACAAGCTGAGGCCGCTCTGGATGTGGCTCAGGCTCGGTGGAGACAAATAGAGGTAGGCGTCAGACCAGAGGAACTTGCTCAGGCAGAGGATCTGGTTGCAAAGGCCAGGGCCAGGGTAGCGGATGCGAAGAACAACTACCAGAGAATGAAGACGCTTTATCAAGGGGGGACCCTTGCGAAACGAGAGTTTGAGACAGCAGAGCTCTCCTATACCGTGGCAAAAGCGGAGCTCAATTCAGCTACGGAACAATTGGAGATGCTCAGAAAGGGCGCAACCAGGGAGGAACGGCAGGCCCTGCAGGCACAGGTGAATCAGGCAAAAGCGTCCCTGGACTTGGTCCGGATCCGATTGTCGTATGCCGAGGTTACCTCTCCCATAAACGGCACGGTAAGCGAGCGTTTCCTTGATCCTGGAAATTTGGCAGTTCCTGCCAAACCCCTGTTAAGGATTGTACAAATGGATACTGTCAAGGTGATCACCTATTTTCCAGAGGATCTGATTGAATACATGGCGCCGGGAATTGATACACAGCTCACCGTGGCTGCCTATCCGGATAAAATCTTTCAGGGGAAGATAGCCAAACTGAGCCCTACGCTTGACCCTGGTACCCGCATGTTATTCGCCGAGATAACAGTTGCGAACAAACAGGGTCTTCTTAGGCCCGGCATGTTCACCCAGGTTAGGCTTTCCGTGGATCCACACCCGCATGCACTGTTAGTGCCGAAAGAGGCAGTGCTCTACAGGGAGGAGTACCTGGAGAATTCAGGAAGCTCCAGCCGGGAGGTATCCCAGAGCCATTATCTCTTTGTTGCCGACCAGGGAAGGGCTCGGATGCGGACCATCGTGCTCGGTCATGAATCCGGCACTACGGTGGAGATTGCCGAAGGCTTGAAACCAGGGGAACGGGTAGTAATCCGCGGCATGCATCAGCTCAACGACGATGCCAAGATCAAGGTAATGGAGCGTGAGGAGAGCGGAGAATGAGCCTTTCAAGTCTCTCCATACGGCGTGCGGTTACCTTTGCCATGATATATGTGTTTGTCGTCGGATTTGGGCTGTTCGGACTGGCCAGGCTGAAGATCGACCTCTATCCTGATGTTTCTTTCCCGGTGATAGCCATTATCACTAGCTATACCGGAGTTGCGCCGGCCGACATGGAAACGCTGGTCACCAAACCCATTGAGGAAGCAGTCGCCTCGGTGGAAAATATCAAGCATATTCGGAGCCAATCCAAGCTCGGTGCATCTCTGGTTCTGGCTGAGTTTGACTGGGGCATAGACTTGGATACATCGGAGAAGGATATTCGAAACAATATTGATTTCATCCGGGAGTATCTGCCGGCTGAGGCCACCGAACCCCTGATTGTGGCATTCGACCCCCAGAAGATGCCCATCTTGTTCATGTCAGTTTCAGGACCAATGGGCCCAGCAGAACTCAGGGAGCTCAGCGAAAGGAAGATTAAACCTGCGCTCGAGCGTATCGTGGGAGTAGCCTCGACTGAGACGGCCGGAGGCCTGGAGAGGCAAATTCAGGTCCAGATTGATCCAGCAAAACTCCATGCCCAAGGCATTGCCCTTGATACGATTATCTCATCCCTTCGCAGGGAAAATCTTCAGATTCCCGCAGGAAAGATCGATGAAGGGGAGACGGAATTCAGCATCCGTACCTTGAGTGAATATAGTTCAATAGAACAGATATCGGATACGGTAATCGGATACCGTGAGGACACTCCGATTTACATTAGAAATGTGGCCCAGGTAAAGGATGCCTACGAGGAGCTTACCCGCATTGTCCGCAACAACCGAAAGCCAGGCATCTTGCTTATCGTTTCAAAGAACTCGGCTGCAAATACCGTTCAGGTGGCCGATCGGGTTACCGACGAGCTTCCTGAAATCGTTCGCGGCCTGCCTGAGGGCGTAAAGATAGGCGTAATCTTCAACCAGGCAGATTTCATCAAGCAAGCTATCAGCAACCTGAGTACGACGGCGATTCAGGCATTCTTTCTCGCAGGGCTCGTGCTCCTTTTCTTCCTACACAATATTCGTGCTTCGATAATTGTGGCCCTTACGATCCCCATATCCATTATAGTGACCTTCGCAGTGCTGGATTTGGCCGGGCTCACGCTGAACATGATGTCCATGGCAGGGTTGGCCCTGGCAGTGGGCCTTCTGGTGGATAACTCTATCGTGGTATTGGAGAACATATTCCGTCATGTCAGCAGTGGGGGCGACGTTATACAGGACTCCGATAGAGGAACATCAGAGGTAGCTATGGCCATCATTGCCTCAACTCTCACCACGATTTCGGTGTTTTTCCCGGTGCTCTTCGTTCCTGGCATTGCAGGGGTGCTGTTCAACGACATGGCTCTCACCATCTGTTTTTCACTCTTTTCCGCGCTGCTGGTGTCTTTGACTCTTATTCCCCTCCTCACGTCACGGTTTCTCCGAGTCAACGGCAATCAGACTAACAAATTTTTTGGAAAGGTCTCCCGTGGTATCGATTTATGGCTGCAGGGTATAATAACGAGGTATTCTCGAGCCCTCCATTGGTGCCTCGGGCACAGAAAGACCACCCTTATAATCGCATTTCTATTTTTTGCGGCAAGTCTGGCGCTCACGCCAAGGCTGGGTATGGATTTCTTCCCGAAGATGGATCAGGGTCAGTTTGAAATACGCTTGGAACGGGCTCCGGGAACAACCCTGAAATCGGCCGAGAAGAGCTTTCAGCGGGTTGAGGATATCATCCATAATACGATTCCCGAGCTAAAAAACCAGAACACGGATCTTGGGGTCGGAGAGGCCTTCGGTGCCTTTGCCAAGGGATCCTATGCAGGAGAAATCCGTGTCAGCCTAATCGATAAGGAAAAACGGGAACGATCACAGATGGAGATTGAATCCGTTCTGAGAGAGAAATTGGAACAGATACCCGGCATTACCTTTTCCATCTCCCAGGGTCAGTTTCTCGGGGAAGAAGGAGACCTCATCGTGTATCTTTATGGGGAGGACCTAGATACTGCGAAAACTTTCTCCGATAGGATAAAAGAGATCATCAAGGACATCCCCGGTACGGTGGATGTGACTACGAGTATGGAATCAGGGAGGCCCGAGCTACGCATTTCGTTGGATCGAGACAGAATATCCCTTCTCGGTCTGAGCGCGTATCAGGTTGCCAATGCGGTCTCGACGTTTATCAAGGGAACCGTGGCCTCATTGTTTCGTGACCGGGGTGAGGAATATGACATACTGGTTCGGCTGGATCCGAAGTACCGGGACCGAACCGCAATCCTCGAAAATCTCTTTGTTACCAACCCCCTGGGGGAGCAAATACCGCTGTCGAGTATTGCCAAGGTTCAGCAGGGCCTATCACCCACGAGCGTGTTGAGACGAGACCAGCAGCGGGCAGTTAATATATCGGTCACCGTTCAGGGAAGGAGCTTGGGGGAGGTAACCCGGCAGGTGGAAGAGAGGCTGGTCGAGATGGAGATGCCGCCTGACTTCAGCTATGAGATCGGGGGATCTGCCCAGGATATGAGGACGTCGTTTAAATGGATGGGGGTCGCCTTTGGCGGAGCAGCGCTCATTGTGTACATGGTCATGGCGTCATTGTTCGAGTCGTTTATGGCCCCTTTTATCATTTTTCTGACTATTCCGCTCGCCGTGGTTGGCGTTATCGCTATGCTCCTGATAACTGGGACCTCATTGAGCGTTGTGGCCTTGATCGGGGTTATTATGCTGGCGGGGATTGTAGTGAACAACTCTATTGTCCTGGTGGATTATATCAATCAGCTAAGGGAGCGCGGGTATTCCCTCAGGGAGGCCGTGATAGAAGGGGGTAGAACGAGATTTCGTCCCATCCTCATGACAGCGCTTACTACTATCCTCGCCCTCACCCCTCTGGCGGTGGGCTTGGGTTCAGGGGGAGAATCCTGGTCTCCCATGGCCCGTTCCGTAATTGGAGGACTCTCAGCAAGTACCGTCCTCACCCTTCTCGTCATTCCGGTTATCTATACCTATCTGACGCCCAAAAGACTGAAATAGTCAATGTAAAACGCAGGCTCAAATCTTGCTAGGAGCACCAATGTTAATTCGAATTTGACAATATCATTCAAACCCCTTCCTTTATTACTTTATGTTTTATCCCCATGCTGACTTTATTACTGTGTTGAACCACAATGAAAATAGAGTGCCTCGAGGCTTCTCATTAGAGTTGATAATATACGGTATGTTGACATTGCGAATTACACAAATAAATTGAAGTAGAACCAGGCCGAAAATGGCTCCACAGGAACAGTTACAAGCATCAACAGGGGAATGATAGAGCGGAATCTTTTTGATAAGGGCAAAACCCAATCGATAAAGAAAAAAATAAACGTTCAGGTATATTGATCAAGATGAGATAAAATGTTTATTTAAAACTTGTAGTAATGACTATACAAAAGGTATTATCGTGACCGTTCTTAATCCAGGTATGAGAAGAAAGGAGATTTTAGGCTTCAAATGGTAGCAACTAAGGGATGGGTTTATTGATTTTACAAAAACCAAAACAGATGAGGATAAACAGATCTCTATAAATGATGATTTTGTGGGACTGTTTAAGAGTATTAGACAAAGGGTTTAATTACTATTAAGATATATCCTTTGTGACGAGAAGGGAAGGGGATCAGCAAAATAATAAGACCCTTTAGAGCAGCCTTAAGGAATGCTAATATATAAAAATTTGGATTCTGTGAGCTGAGATATACCTTTCCACACCGTTTTGTACTGTGTGGCGGCACAATAAGCACTATAAGAGATATTAGGGTATAAGATTGTAATAATGAACATGAGATAGGCTCATTTGAATTAGGAGTACAAAAAGAAACTGGTCAATCATCTAAACGCACTGACTGCCTCTGGGAATGATACCTGTCACAAAACTGTCATATCCCTCAGGGTCGGGACGGCGAGATTTGAACTCACTGCCCCCCAACCCATTTATAAATGCATTAGTATCAATCTTGACAAACTCGTAAAAAGTCTTTTGCGAGCGATTTTGGCCACTTTTGGAAATAGATTCAGGAAATGCTGAGCGTTTAAAATTCCAAATTGCCCGCCCGCCTCGCCTGAGCGGGTGCGATGGCGGGCAGGTTTGAGGCCTTTAGGCCGAGTTTTTGGAATTTAGCGAAGCATTTGCCGAATCCCAAAATGGGCATCATGAGCGAGTAAAATGACTTTTTACGAAACCATCAATCTTAATATAACCTATTAAAATCGCGACGTATTTCAGGGAACCTGATTCTTCATTTTAGGCAAGAAATCAATCTATAATCTGCATCACTGCTGTCCACAATAATTCACATCCATCGTTTGTGGACAGCTACGTATTTGATTTTACACGATGCTCTTTGCGTGCGGAAATTCAGTTTGTCTGTGCCTGCACATGCTGTCCAAAAACGGTGGCATTCAACGATGGGCATTTTCAATACACGTTAATCCCCAAAAGGCATTAATAAGACATTTAAAGAGCTTTTAGAGATTCTAATATAGTATTTACGTGCTTACCAGGTTCAAATGCTGTCCAAATAAAAAATGGATTGTGGACAAGAGTGAATCTGCATAAAGTCGCATGTTTTACATAATACCGTTGGCGGGAGAGGAAACACAGGGTTAAAATTTTTACCCTACATTTACACGTTCCCATGCGACTTATACCCGTATCTTTTATCCTGACTTCCATCATCCCTACAACTATTCTTCTATATCCAAATCAAGGGAACTGAACCCAAATCAACTGAAATGAATTGAAATGAAGGTTCTACATCTTTTATATTCTTATCAGATTTGAGAAATCCTGGATTCTTCCCTCAATATCTAGCTGTATTACTTTTTGAACTTGACCTTACTTGCTTTATCAAATAAGAACGTTTTTAGAGGAGACTGCATCGAGTTTGAGAAATGGATTACATCACCTGCAATCATAAAAAGTCTAATCCCAAAATCAATGTCCTTGTTTGTGAGAAATGCAGATATAGAAGGAAATGTGCCGATTATAATAGGTATATCCAGCCCTCGCTGTTTCCCGGGTTCGCCAAGGAGATGATAAATAAAAAGACTACTAAGCCAAAACGGGTAAAAATCAAATCTATCCCTCTTTCAGCTAAACAGGGATGGTTATCATTAGAAATGCGAAGATAGGAGGAAAAATATGAGTAATGAGATTTTTTATGAATATGATTCAACTAAATACGGAGATGGCATATTGCTAAATGAATACAGGGGTGAGTTTTCGCTTGTAGCAGCAAAGAGTAAGGATGGTGAAATATATATGGAGTGGGTTTTCCCTCAGAAAAGAGACGGGAGTAAGGAGCCGATTAAAAAAAGTCTTCCGTGGAAAATTAAACTAGGACCTAAAACTGAAGCGATCAAGGTGCTAAAGTTTTTTCTGGAGAAATTAGAAAGTGATACATCTTTTTCTGATGACATTCCTGACGATAACCGGGGAAACGATGGCTCATATGAGGATGATATTCCGTTTTAACGATTAACAAGGGATTGGAAATCATGGCACTTACAAAATTTGATATTGTCAATGAGCTGGCCAGTATAGAAAAAAGGACAATATTCAGCAGGAGAAAAATCCGCTGAGTTGGTGAAAAGTCTCCTGAAGATCATCAAACAGACCCTGAAGAGTGGGGAAGATGTCCTTATCAGTGGGTTTGGCGAATTCTGCCTAAAGGGTAAAGGAGAAAAGCATAATAAAAAATCCTCGAACCATGCATGATTTACTTCCGGTTGAAAGAACAATGGTACTATTCAAGTATTCTGAAGTATTACGATATAAAACCAATGGGCAGCTTGCTCTGACCCAAAGGAAAACTAATAAAGGGAAGATAATATGCAAGGCCATAGAATTGCTGTCTTAGGTATCGGGGCAAC
>JAWOBA010000051.1:0-9380 GCA_046498285.1 Desulfatiglandales bacterium
CATATTCCCATATCTTCTACTCTTACTCAAACTCACTACGCTTTCGGGCAGTCCACTTTTAATTCGTACATGACAAATCCGATTTGATAACTTGATAATGGTAGGGGATTATGTATAATATGAAATTATGGTAATAGGTATATTCTCAACTTCATATATGGTCAGCGGCGTATTTTAGATGCTTTATAGTCATGCCAGTCCCAAATTTTAACCCGCTTCATAAACTAATAAACAACCGATCTGTATTTTTTCAAGAATTTGTGAAATATCCTCTTCAGATCGGATCAATAATCCCTAGTTCTCGCTTTCTCGAACGACACGTTGTGAAGGCAGCCGGGGTATGTACAGCCAGGACCATAGTTGAGCTTGGTCCTGGCATCGGAGGGATGACCCGAGCTATACTGCATGCAATGGATCATCACGCTAAACTCCTGAGCATTGAAATAAATCCAAATTTTCATGCCTTTTTAAACCGCATAGAAGATGATCGACTCATTGCCCATCTTGGAAACGCTCACGAGTTGAAAGACATCATTTATAAATATGGGCTGAACAAAGCAGATGTTGTAATTTCCGGTATCCCCTTTTCCACTATGAGCCATACCTTCGGATCTCACCTTATTGAGACTATCTTATCAATACTCTCTCCAAGGGGGCGCTTTATAGCATACCAATTAAGTAAGCGAATTTCCTTCTTATGCCAACCCTTAGTAGGACCAGGTCATGTGGAAATAGAACTTTTAAACATACCTCCGATGCGAGTTTACCGATGGGAGAAAAACAACGCCTAACAAGCCCTCAAGCTGGTCTTTTTGGTGTAATTCAAAGACATCCAGTTAAGGTTGCTATTAGGTACTAAAATAACTCTCATAACCACCAGATATACACACCCTGTGACAGGAGGAAGATATGGAAAGACAAAAAGAGAGGGCATTGGTAACAGGAGCAAGTAGTGGGATAGGACGAGAAACGGCGATTAAATTGGTAAAAAAAGGATTTCAGGTGATAGCTGCGGCGAGACGGGTAGATCGTCTCACTGACCTGGCTAATCAGTTTCAGGGTATCATACCCAAACAGGTAGATTTCTCAAATACAAAGGATATCAAGAAATTCTGCGACTATATCTCAAACCTACCATATCCTGTTTCCATTCTTATCAACAATGCCGGCTATAGTATACGTGGCATGCTAGAAGATGTGTCTATCGAAGCCATCAAACACCTGTTTGAAGTTAATCTGTTCGCACTCATTCGAATCACACAGAGCTGTTTACCGGGAATGCGTAAGTTGCGAAAAGGAACCATTGTGAACCTCAGCTCCATTGCCGGAAAATTTGCCTTTCCCGGAAATGGTGTTTATGCAGCATCCAAATATGCAGTGGAGGGCATCACTGATGCATTACGTTTGGAGTTGGCTCCATTTGGAATAAAGGTGGTGGCCATTCGCCCGGGTCCCATTGCTACCGAATTTAATGAAGTTGACAATAAATTAACCGGCGACCTCATGGCCAGAACTGATCCAGATTATAAACCAATCTATCAGACCGCTGGAGCGGCAACCAAAAAATTGTTCACCGACTTGCCTCTTCCTGGTCCCGACCTCATCGCAGATTTTATTGTACAGGCAGTTCTCTCTGATACCCCAAAGGCAGTCTATTCCGCAGGACCCTTAAGTGAAAATTTCCTTGGAAAACGAGCCAGGTTTAATGATGACGAATTTCATCGCTTCATGCTGGAAACGTTTGATTTAACAGGCCTGAAGCCCTAAATTACATATGCAGAAAGATCCACATCAGGGACAGTCTGGTTCGAGTAAGGTGTTATTTTTAACTACCATGGACCCTTGAAATATAAAACCGTTAGTCTTAAATGTTCTATCAGAGATGAAATACCATGTTTTAAAGAGGAGGTCTCAGGATGAAAAAAATTTCTTTAGCAGGAATACTTGCAGTTTCCTTTTTTTCTATCCTCCCTTTTTTAGGTGCAAGGGTTGGAACGGCAGGCAATAACAATCCAGGGCACTATAAGGTAACCCAGGTATGGAGCACGAAGAAAGAGCTTCGAGTCCCTGAATCGATTCTTTATGATAAGGTCGGCAAGATTCTTTATGTGTCTAACATCAACGGAAAATCCACGGAGAAGAATGGCCAAGGGTTTATCTCAAAGATCTCTCTCGATGGAGAGATAGAGGTTTTGAAATGGGCGACAGGATTAAATGCCCCGAAAGGTTTGGCTATGTATGGGGATAAGCTTTATGTCTCGGATATTGACCAGTTAATCCAGATAAATATAAAGACTGGAATGATACTGGAGAAATATCCAGCGATCGGGGCAAAGTTTTTGAATGATGTAGCGACCGATGCATCAGGAAATGTTTACGTAACTGATATGTCGCCTGAACACAGCGTGATCTATGCATTAAGGCATGGCAATATGGCTGTCTGGATGAAGGAATCGGAAATCAGCAGTCCCAACGGTCTCGACATAGAAGAAAATAATCTATTAGTGGGCAACTCCGGTGATGGATCGTTAAAGGCAGTCAATCTGGCTAACAAAACGATCACCACCATAGCAAAAGTGGGTTCAGGCATAGATGGACTGCGATCAGATGGGAAAAGAAATTATTTCATATCAGACTGGCAAGGCAAAACATCCCTTGTCACTGCTTCCGGCCAAATAATCGAGCTCATTGATACAACAGCCATGAAAATCAATTCCGCTGATCTTGAATACATTCCCAATAGAAATCTTTTGCTTATCCCCACATTCTTTGATAACAGGGTAATGGCATATACCGTGGAAGAAATGCCTTAAACACACAAGAGATCATACAGTGATCAATCTGAGTCATAAAATAGTAAAACATCCATTCATAATCTGATAATCCAAAGGTAAATCATTTACATTATGCGTATTTCATTAATTGGCATGGCAGGAGCAGGTAAATCTTATTGGTCTAAAAAGCTCGCTCAACATAGTTTCAGGCGTTTCTGCTGCGATGATCTCATTGCAGCAAAGCTTGCCCTTGATTTTACGGGACCAAATGGAACTACCCTGGAAATGGGCACATGGATGGGATTCCCGTATGAGCAGCACTACAGGAAACATGAATCAACCTATCTTACATATGAAATAGAGGTAGTTATTGAAATCCTTGAATATCTTGAATATCATAATAGGACTGCCGGAGAGAACATAGTTGTTGATACGACCGGAAGTGTTATTTACACGGGAGAAGACATTTTACAAAAGCTTTGCCACTATACAAGGGTCATATACCTCTCGACACCACCTGAGGTACAGGAGCAATTGCTAAATGCATACATATCCAACCCTCATCCCATGCTATGGAGGAACTGGTTTACCAAAAAGCCAGGCGAGACCAACCAGGAGGCGCTCGCACGCTGCTATCCACAACTCTTGTCTGCTCGTGAACGATTATATGCTCGATATTCAGATGTAGAAATAAACTACTATACAAGAAATAAAAAGGGCTTTAGCGTGATTGACTTCCTGCGGATAGTACAAGGAACGTGAAACAAATCTGCAGTGGACTTAAAAAATACTTTTACTACAAACAAAGTTACTCCCAAATTCTCTGTCAAAGGAGATATACAATGCTTGTGCGGGAGCCTATTCATGATACATGTCAATTCTCATAAAACAGCAGCATCTAATATCCTGATAACCATTGCGTCCTTTGTAGTCGTGGTAGCAGGCATGAGTGCAGGTAAAGTCATTCTCGTACCATTCCTTTTGGCTGTATTTATAGCCATTATCAGTGCATAACCTTTATTCTGGCTCCAACGGAAGGGCTGGCCCATATGGCTAGCCATTTTAACCGTAATTATCGGAGTTCTCCTTATTGGATTATTGGTGGCATATCTAGTTGGATCATCAGTAAAGGATTTTTCTGGTAACCTGCCGGTTTATGAAGAAAAGTTTAAGCAACAAACCACTATAATAACTGGCTGGCTTGAGAATCAAGGGATAGATAGTTCTATCGGTGCGTTAACAAAGATCTTTAACCCAGGGGCAGCGCTGAAGTTTGTTGCTGTTTTACTTAATAGCCTCGGTACTATGCTTGCGAACAGCTTCTTATTTCTTATGACCGTAATTTTTATGCTGTTAGAGGCCTCGAGCTTTCCTAAAAAGTTACGAACCATAGTAAGCACAGTCCACAGTCCACCCTTACTCGTTTAGACATGTTTATTAGTAATGTTAAGCACTATATGGCTATCAAGACCCTGGTCAGCCTTGCTACGGGTATTTTCATCAGCATCTGGCTTACCATCATTGGCGTTGATTACCCATTACTATGGGGTCTTCTGGCATTTGCATTGAACTATGTTCCAAATATTGGTTCTATTATCGCAGCCATACCAGCTGTACTGCTGGCAATTATACAGTTAGGCTTCATTTCTCTTCTCTTTTGGGGATGGGTTTTGGGCCCGGTCGGCATGCTCTTATCAGTGCCTCTTACAATTACCGCAAAGATTGCCCTCGAACGTAGAGAAGAGACCCGCTGGATAGCCGTATTACTTGGGCCTGAAATTGTCTCTCCTCCACCAAAGATGAAAACAGCGAAAAAAACTACGTCCGAAAGTCAATGACCCCGCCCTTCCAAGCGAAGAATTAAAGGCCTGCAGTAAATGCAGGTGCTTATCAGATATGAATAAGGAAATGGAAATGGTTATCTATGAAAGGGGTAAAAGCATACTATTTGTTATCTATTGCATACTGAACCAGAATTCGAGCTCCGATGAGACAGCAATACCCTGGGGCGATAAAGGAAATTATAGACCTATTGAGCACATCTGATAGCGAATCGTTATGTTATTAACTATACCATAATAACTCCTGGCACACCTCTACCTTCTGTATATGCACCTTGCTTTAAAAAAGAGGCCTTGTTTTCGGAAATTCATTTTTATATTGACTAATAAAAATATATATAAGAATATACTATAATAGTTGTTAAATGAAAGAAATATTTCTACAAATAAGCTCCCCAAGGCCTTGGCACACCAAAGACATTGCAGCCAACCACCTTACCTTTCTTAATAGGAAATGGACTTCTATATAAAGCTCGTACTTATTATTTTTTTATTGCTTCTCTCAGGGTTCTTTTCCTCATCTGAGATTGCCTTTTTTTCACTCAGCAAGGTCAAGCTGCGCCGAAGGAAAATCCGGAAAAGCTCAGGTTTTAAATATATAATGCAGCTCCTAAAAACTCCGAGCAAATTTTTAACCACCATACTTATCGGTAACGAGATTATAAATATATCTATTTCAGTTGTTGCTGCAACACTTGTCTATTCCATTGCAAAGGATGTAATGAACAATAATCTTATTCCATTTTGCTCTATGGCAGTCACTGTTCCTGTGCTCCTTCTCTTTGGGGAAATAATACCAAAAACCATAGCTGTCAAATTTCCAGATACTCTAGCCCGATATGCCTCATATCCGCTATATCTTTTTTCAATTGCGGTGGCTCCAGTGAGATATGTGCTCAACTCTGCCGCAAAGATATTTATAAAATTCTTTGTGAAAGACCCCACAAAACAGCCCTTTGATTCAATAACTATTGATGAAGGCATCTTCAAATCAATGATAGATATCGGCAGTAGAGAAGGAACTATTGAACCAGGCGAGCGTGATCTTATTCACAGAGCATTTCATCTGGATGACATACCCATATCCACCATAATGATACCCCGAGACAGGATAGTTGCAGTGCCCCTAAACATTAGCGAAGACGACTTTATGGAAATTATTGAGACAAAAAAGTTCTCCCGCTACCCAGTTTTTGAAAAAAGCATTGATTATATTACCGGCTTTGTACACGCAAAAGATCTTCTACATCTTAAAAATTCTACACAAAGTAAAAAGCATCTCACCATAAAGTCTTTACAGCGAAGACCAACTTTTGTCTTTGAAAACAGAAATGCGCTTTCTGTACTCCTTTATTTTCAAAAAAATAAAAGCCATATAGGAATAGTACTAAACGGCCAGGGAAAAACAGCCGGAATGGTTACCCTTGAAGATATCCTTGAAGAGCTTTTTGGTGAGATCATGGACGAAACAGACAGAGAGGTCAAAAATGATGCTTGAGCTTCTTTTTTGGGTATTTTTTATTCTCCTCTGTATATTCTTTGTAGGATTTTTCGAAGGTACAGAAATCGCCATGGTTTCTGTGGACAAAGCCCGTATAAAGGCCCTTGCAGAGCAAGGATCTAAAAGACAGGCCTTACTGGAAAAGGTACTTCATACCCCTGAAAAATTCCTCTCTGTGATATTGCTTGGCACCAACATATCTGAGGTCCTGGGCAACGCAATTGCAACGTTTTTGATTATTCATTACCTTGGAGAACAATATAAATATATAACCATAGTCATCATGACACCGATTATTCTTATTTTAGGCCAGATTGTCCCCAAAACGATCTATCGCTACCATGCTGAACAAATAGCCCCCCATCTTGTGTATCCTCTTAAAATCATATCCATAATATTTTATCCGTTTGTTATGACCCTGTCCTGGGTGACAAAATTCTTTATGAAGGTTCTTGGAATGGAAAGCGCTCAGGTTAGACCCCACTCTACCAGAGAAGATCTTGAAAACTATTTGGACATGTGGAATATAGACAGCGGCCTAAGAACTGCTGAGAAAAAAATCATCGAGCGTATATTCGACTTTTCTGAAACCGAGGTAGAAGACATTATGATACCGCTCGTCAATGTCAAGGCATTAGAGGTGCAAGATAACATTGACAAGGCTATAAATCTTGCCCAAAAAACTGGTTATTCAAGAATACCCATATTTTCAAAGGAAGCATATAACATCACAGGCATCGTTCACGCCTTCGACCTTCTTACTGCCCGGCAAAAAACGCTCAACCTCAAGGATATAATGCGTCCTGCACCTTATGTACCTAACACTGCACCTGTTGATGAATTGTTAAAGCAGTTGCGAACCGAAGGAAATAGTATTGCTATAGTAGTTGACGAATATGGCGGCGCCATAGGCATTATTACTATTGAAGACATCCTTGAAGAGGTTGTTGGAGAAATATATGACGAATACGACAATGAAGAGCATTTTTTTGTAAAAACTGGAAAGAATAAGTATCTTGTGAATGCCCGCATGGAAATAGATGAACTAAATGATCATCTCAAGTTACAACTCCCCAAAGATGATTACGAAACAGTAGGTGGTTTTCTTATCAAGCACATGGAAAAAATACCCCGCGTTGGAGAGCATTTTCAGTTCAAAAACATAGAGTTTGGGATTACCAAGGCAGATAGGCGCTCGATCAAGGAGGTATCGATTTTTATCTCTGATGTATTTGAGCAAGATGGCAATTCAAACGACTAATCCTCCTATTGCATTGGATATCGAGATAGCTGGATAAAAGCCAAATACATAGGAGCTACCACGCCATTGAGCCTCCATCCACGGTTACCACCTCTCCGGTTATGAAATCGGAAAGGCTAGAGGCTAAGAAGAGCACCGCTCCTACCACGTCATTTGTCTCGGCGATCCTGCCCATGGGAATCGTCTTGATGATATCGTTATACATGTCCTCATTACGCCACATTGGCTCGCTAAACGAAGTTTTTACCATTCCTGGAGCAACTGCATTGACATTTATATGTTCTGCGGCCAGCTCAACTGCCAAAACCCTGGTCAACATCTCAACCCCTGCCTTGGCCACGCAGTAGATCCCCATACCCCTACTTGCCTTTCGAGCGGCAATGGAAGATATATTAACGATCTTTCCCCCTCCTGCGCCTTTCATGAGTGTAACTGTATGGCTACTGACAAGAAAAGGGCCCTTTAAATTTGACTCAAGAATCTTATCCCACAATCCCTCATCAGTTTCTACCACAGAAGGGGTTAAGATATTCATACCCACATTATTTATCAGAATATCCAGCCGTCCAAACTTCTCCTCTATAGCCTGTATGAGTGCCTTTACCTGGTCTGATTTCCCTACGTTAGCACACACAGCCATTAGATCCAGACCAAATTTCTGGAATTCCTCTCCAGCCGTATCCAAATTTTCCTTTTTTCTCCCGCAAATAACAACCTCCGCACCCCTTTGAGCCATCTCCAAGGCAATATCTCTACCAAGACCTCTGCTGCCTCCGGTCACCAATGCAACCTTCCCTGACAGGTCAATGTTTGTGTCTACCATTTTGTTCTCCTTATTTCTTTCAAAAACCATTACTTTAAAAACCCTTCCATCCTCCATATACTAATAACCAAAAAAATTGCCATTCATGCAAGTAAAAGTTTATCACCCTGATTGACTTGAAAAAACATTTCCACTATATTTCTTTAACCAACAATAATATTATAAATGCTCTCTGTGAGCAATAGTTAAACATTGAGCATGTGAGGCTTTTATGAAAATAGCGCAGTTCTACGATAAAGAACGCATTCTTTTGGGCATAATAAATGCTGACAGTCTTATACCCATTGATTTCAAAGGTGAAATGATCGATTTCATCAAAACAAAACCTGATTATAAGCCTTCTGGAAAGGCTATAGCTCTAAATAGCATTACCCTTGCTCCACCCGTGAGCAGTCCATCTAAAATAGTTGCGATTGGACTAAACTACAGAGATCATATTCGAGAAAGCAAAGGAGAGGTTCCGAAATTTCCTCTGATTTTTGCAAAATTTCCGAACAGTCTAATCGGGCATAAAGATTTGATCACCTGGGATGTGAATCTTACCAAAAAGGTAGATTTTGAAGCAGAGCTGGCTGTTATTATTGGAAAGAGAATACATAAGTGTTCAGAAAACGAGGCCATGGAAGCAATTTTTGGGTACACCTGCGCCAATGATGTGAGTGCCAGAGACCTCCAATTTGGTGATGGGCAATGGGTGAGGGGGAAATCTCTTGATACGTTTTGTCCTCTGGGTCCATGGATTACTACCGCCGATGATATACCCGATCCCCACTTGCTTGATATACGGTGCTCGCTTAATGGTCAGATTATGCAAAATAGCAATACAAGTATGATGATATTTAAACTCCCTGAGCTAATCAGCTTTCTATCACACAATTGTACCCTGATACCCGGTGATATTATTCTCACCGGGACTCCCCATGGAGTCGGTACCTTTCGTGAGCCTTCTATATATATGAAGGATGGAGATGAGGTTATTGTAGAGATAGAAAATATAGGTCGATTGGTGAATGTCTGCCATACCATATAGAAGAAAACCATGATTTCACATCGTTTACCTAACCCATTTTCAGCATATGATTTATTCTAAACAGGGTATGATGCTCCGCGCTATTATCTATAGACTGACAAACAAAACTCCGGTAATTTTGATATGCATAATCAGCATAGCAGCAGTTTC
>JAWOBA010000071.1:0-3305 GCA_046498285.1 Desulfatiglandales bacterium
TAATCCCGCTGCAAGCGGGACAAATTGCCCGCCCGCCTCGCCTGAGCGGGTGCGATGGCGGGCAGGCCCGCCCGCCTCGCCTGAGGGAGCGCAGGCTCGCGATGGCGGGCAGGTTTGAGGCCTTTAGGCCGAGTTTTTGGAATTTAGCGAAGCATTTGATGAATCCCAAAATGGGCATCATGAGCGAGTAAAATGACTTTTTACGAAACCATCAAACTTGATGATAGTAGGTTAGGCCTCAATTACCTTCTTCAAGATTAATTTGCCATCTTTATCGTACACCAAAATCTCCACAATGAGTGTCTTATTCACTGGTTTGTCGAGGGTGTACTTGCTGCTAACTGATCTGAATCGGTGTATAAAAAAGCGCTCTCCATTCCTATATTTTACAGGGAGTCCATCTTTGAGTGGTGAGTTGGGATAAACCCAGACACTAGATTTATCTGAATCCTTGATACGGGCAATCACAAAGATATATCCGCCTATGGGTTCCTCGCTGTCCTGCGTGTTTACAATCCTGAAATCAACATTAATTTTTGATCCATCCCTTTTTACCTTTAGCTCTTCAATATCCACAAGTTTAGGTAAAGATGATTCAGTATGGTCAGCCGGAAGCACCGGCTTAACATCAGTATGGTCAGCTGGCAGCACCGGCTTAACATCTTGTTTTTCTTCATTATGAATGTAGTCATTTAATAAACCAATATGCTGCTTCGATCTCTCAAGTTCTTTCGTCGCTGTAAACAGTTTTCTGCTTAGTTGTGTTATTTTAGTTTCTTTTTCTTTACTCGCCCAATAGACATCAAAGAATTTGTTGACCAAAAAAATGGTTGCCACAATATAAAAGAGGAAAAACATAAATGCCCATACAAGAAGCAGGGAGGATATCTTAAATGTCCTCACCTTGCCCACATTCTTAAAAATCATGATTTTTAGGCGCTCTTTATGTTTAGTGCCCTTGCTTATCTTTTTTTCCTTTTTGGGAACGGAACCCAAATCTCTCTGCGTATTTCCCATTTTCCATTTCTCTTAATCAATTTCGGGGTCTTTCTTCCCCAGTCTCAATATTTATCAACACGGTACTCTTAAGTAAAGCAGGCTGCCACCTTTCCAGATGATAAGTGCTTTAGGTTTAAATTCTTGATGGTTATATTTTCCTGACCATATCACGTATTGATTCGAGATTTGTTCTTTTTTCATCCCTTACGGTCTAGTCCACTAGAAGAAAAGTCCTATTAGTACCGAGCTTTGAAAAACCTGGCAATTTTCAGAATTCCACGTTGTTTACAATAAACCACAAAGCCACAGGGTACACAAAGCAAGGACTGCCCCTTAGGCAAAACTATGTATGTCCGGCGTTTAACCCGCCGGACATACATAGTTTTCTTCGTCCTCTTCGTGCCTTCGTGGTTTACCCAGTTCAATCCCGAAGGGCTATTTAACCGGGGTTCAAAAAAGGGAATAAGTCAACGAAGTCAACAATGTCCCTGAGATCCCGATTTATCGGGGCAATGCGGAGGAGGCAAGATTTATCTCTGGCGGGCTCCCCCATGGATACGTTGCTGAAAAGACCAGCCCGGGAGCCTCGGCCTCCGGCCCGACTCCGTCCTGGAGGGGCCTACGCCCCGGAGGGAACTGAAAAAAAGCCCATCGTCTTTAGATCAAAAGGGGTTATGCAAAGGTCTCAATACCACGCCATGTGCCTTTGGAGCTCTTTGTCCTGCCGATTCTTTTGCCATTGAGATATCATCCTTTTGGCAGAGAATAAGTTTTTCTTTCCCTGGGCCTTTGTACAGGGCCTCAGCTGCACAGACTACTTTCTCCTCTCGAAGAATTCATCGATTATTTTCCATTTATCTCCTTTTTTGTGCAGGTAAAGCCTCTTCTCCCCTTCACTGAAAAACCCATCTGCCTTATATGACTGGTCAAACTTGGCCAAGGCGACTCCATTTTCCCGGAATATTTGCAGGGTATCTATTTTAATATCTATTGACCCATGTTTCTCGTTGAGCATTTTCTTGTAAGCCTGCCATGGATGCCGATTTTTTTCTGACCCAGTAAAATCTTTGCAATAAAAGGACATACAGCGATCAATCAGGCCCTCTTGCCAGGCCCTCACCCAGTCGATAATAAATTCCTTGAGCTCTAAACTCTCTTTTTGCAGCTTTTCCCCTTCGATATATTTGATTCTTTCCGTTACTATGACAGGTGTATGTTTTCTGCCTGCATACTCAGCAAGCTCAATTATGTCATGGTTACTAAAAACAATACATCCATTGGTATCCCATGGCTTAAGAGTTTCGTTGGTGCCATGGATCCATATACCATACCCTGTTCTTCCTAATTTACGATCCCGAGGATTAGGATAATCAATCGGAAATGCACGAGATCCGTAGATAGAGGTCAGATCCTTCTCTCTATATGAATTGGTAATAAAATACACACCCTCTGGTGTCTTTTTATCATTCTTATTAGACTTGGGCCCTCTGTTTTGCCCGGTTGAACAAGAATAGATCATAAACTCACTGCCTATATTATCAGACCGATAAAGGTATGCCTTTTGGGAAGATTTTTCAACAACAATTATATATCCGGGGTTTTGGAGGTTGGGATAAAGAAGAGCATCTGGAACAAGATGCCCTGGTTTTGTTTCGAAATATAATGATTCTGCCAGGGCAGGACTCGTTATATGAGGACAGACAAGTAATGAATACAAGAATATAATAATTACAAGAGTTGATTGTATCGTCAGATTTACACTCAATCTTGAAAATCCCATTAAAGCTTAGCAGACTAACATATTTTCATAAGAACTAGCTTCATTGATTGTATGGGCTAAGTCTGATTTTATTGACCCCTTGTTTTCGTATAGCCTTTAAGACTATTCTAAACTCAGATGAGCTAGATTCTGTGAGACCTTTGCATAACCCCTATTGATCTAAAGACGATGGGCTTTTTTTCAGTTCCAAGGCTCCCGGGTTGGTCTTTTCAGCAACGTATCCATGGGGGAGTTTTGCCCCCTCCGCATTGCCCCGATAAATCGGGGCCTGCGGGTTCCCCCACGGATACATCGCGAAAAGACAGCACCCTTCCACCAGTCACTTCAAAAAAGTCCATCGTCTTTTTGAGGATGACCAAAATCGCCCGGTTTTTCAAAGGTCTCAAAGTAGGTAAAAGCTGAGCTCAAAGCTCACTGCGCTGTGCGCATAGACAGCTCCGCCCCTTGAGTTACAAACAGGATTAAATATAACTCATTGATATTAATAAAAATAAAGGTAATTTTATTGAAACAGATTAGTGTTCAA
>JAWOBA010000085.1:0-3453 GCA_046498285.1 Desulfatiglandales bacterium
TATTCAGATTCATGGCTGGAATTATAGGTGATTTGAAGATCCGGAAGTAGCTACAAATATCTTGAAACACCCGTGATTGGTTGAGACCTTTGCATAACCCCTGTTGATCTAAAGACGATGGGCTTTTTTTCAGTTCCGGGGCTATCGGGTTGGTCTTTTCAGCAACGTATCCATGGGGGAGTTTTGCCCCCTCCGCATTGCCCCGATAAATCGGGGCCTGCGGGTCCCCCCACTGATACGTTACCAAAAGACAGCACCCTTCTCTCCGAGCGGGAGGCTCTACGAGCCGGAAGCCACCAGTCACTTCAAAAAAGTCCATCGTCTTTTTGAGGATGGTGAAAATCACCAGGTTTTTCAAAGGTCTCATTGAGCACTCTGTAATTTGCAGCCATAGGGGTTACAGGGGAGGTCTATCTAACTTCTGCCCATTCTTTGGAAAAAGAAACTAATACTAATCGCAAAATGTCAAACCTGCTACATGTTCCGCCTTTACATTGATCCCAAAAGTCTTTCTTCTGCTCAGAAAGAGCCAATTAGGGGGAAAAGTAGAAAACGAGGTTGCAATTCTCCTTGTGTTTCGTTAATGTTTTTCCGGTTTAAAAAAGCAATTTCCTATAATCGAATGATTGACAAAGAGCGTGCATAAGGGTAAGTTTTTTACACACTATGGCAAGAAGCTTTTGTGCCGAAGTGGCGGAATTGGTAGACGCGCTAGGTTCAGGACTTAGCGGGTGTATGCCTGTGCGGGTTCAAGTCCCACCTTCGGCACCACATTTCTGATTGACTCGAAGGAGCAGCAATACATAGTAAGGATGATTTTTCTATTTGAATATTATTGAACCTATCTTCTTATCAATAGGCAAAAACTGTTGAGGGCTATTATTCTCTTCGAATCAAGACTTCATTTAGGTGCATCCCCTTTATGTGCTTTTACGAATGTTTAGCGGTTATGAACTATGTGTCTCTTGACTGAGAGGTGTATGATAGTGAGACCTTTGAAAAACCCGGCGATTTTCACCATCCCCAAAAAGACGATGGACTTTTTTGAAGTGACTGGTGGAAGGGTGATGAAAAGACCAGCCCGAGAGCCTTGGAACTAAAAAAAAAGCCCATCGTCTTTAGATCAAGAGGGGTTATGCAAAGGTCTCGATAGTATAGTGCTGTGATAGCCTATGCCTTCAAAAAGCAAAAACAAATAAAAGGGTTAGGTGGGTAGCAATGTAAAAAGGCACAAGATAGGAAGGAGGGTAACAAAATGAAAAGGAAGAGAATGGTAATGTTTAAGGGGGTATGGCAAATTGTGTGCTTTGTAGGCATTCTCCTGATCGGCTCACTGCTGATTATCGCCACCGGTGGAGGTGATGGAGGTAGTAGTGATGGTAGCGGGGATAATTGTTCACAGCTGGCAGGTGTGTGGGCGATTAATGTATCTTCTCCCTATAATACATGTCCTCCACCAGCGTATCAAGGCATCTGGAATGAGAATTGGACTATCTCTCTTTCCGGCTCTACGATGACACTGAGAATTGGTAATTCAACGTATCTTGGAAAGCCACAGTACCTTTTCCAGGGACCACTTATCTGTAAAGGCTCCAGTTTCACGTATAACGGGGTATATACTTACCCAGATGGAGATGATGAAACCTGTAAGTATACCGCTTTACTTTCACTCGATGCGGGTTTTCCTACGAAACAGCAATTCACCGGTACGGTGAAAATAGATGTTGCTTGGGCAGGTGGAATATGTGACCCACCATCGAGCTGTAAGACTGGTGGCTCCGTGACGGCTGATAAGCAAGACTAACCCCAGGATCAATTATAACGAGCTATGATTTTTACGTTGTGGCTGGTCAAATAAGCCAGATTTGATGCCAAGACCTGAAATATCCATCATGCAGATACCACCTATACAAATCAAAATATTGACTCGCTTTTTCTTGTCTATGTTTGACGGCATCTATTACCTATTAGATTTGGCGGGGTAGATCCTCACTGCAAACATAGTATCTGTAGGGTTTTTTCCATTGTATTGAATAACAAATATCCACTTGATCGATTCCATACGGCCTGCGATGCTTGTTGGTTGTTTAAGAAATCGGTGTTTACAAAGCTTTGGGTATGTTCAATGTAAGATAAGCCCAGCGGTGCGTCTTAAATGCAAGAAGCACATTTCCATAGATCAATCAATAAAAAGCAGATTATTATTGGCCTTGTCAGCCTATTGATAGGTTCCATGGTCTATTTGATAGACCGTCCTCCAGATCAGACCTATTTTGTTTATAAAAATCCTCTCAGCATAACCTTCTATAATAGTGTTCCAAAGCTGTTTGGAATTATTGGAAACAGTCTACCGGCATTCCTTCATGTATTCTCATTTATATTGATAACAGCAGGCTTTTTCTGTTGTCGGAAAGCAGGTTATGTTATTATCTGCCTGACGTGGTTCTGTATTGACTCTGGTTTCGAGTTGGGCCAAAAATATGGCCATGCAACCATACAGATGATCCCTGATTGGTTTGAAGGGATTCCCTTTTTAGAGAATACGAAGACTTATTTCCTGCACGGGGCTTTTGATATTATTGATCTGGTTGCTATTGCCTTTGGCAGTTTGACAGCCTACTTCGTGATATCAGTTACCGGGAAACGTATAAAAATATCATGAATCAATCGAGAGATCCCTTTATTATCCGACAAAAGGTTTGATTGAGATCGAGTTGGATTTCCATGAATAATACGGCACATCCATGTCTGTCTATGCCTGGGCACTATTACCCAAACCATTTTCACATCCTGTGCAAGACCGGAACGAGGCCCTTATCCTCGAGTATGCGCAAGCTATTGACGGGGCTATGTGGTGAACTTCAATCCCGCTTAGAAGCGGGACCACCGACACCCCTGTCAGAGCCCCTAACAAGGCAGGCGTGGCCACCTCTTTCAGAACCGCTACAAATCCATCGTATGCCAGGAAGATACCTATCTACTGGAGCTGGTCCGCTACATCCACCTTCACCCCGTTAAATATTGACATACTATTCATCTGAAAATGTCATCACAAGCAGTACAAGCAGCAGAGCCACCTGGTTCCATAATGATTTACCAGGATGAATCCGCTGCGAGCAGGTATCGTGAAAAGTATGGATGAGTTGAACCAATCACCATTCTCAGGCCATTCTGCCTTGACTGGCTCTGTGGACAGAGACTGGCAGGACACCCGGTATGTATTGTCGTTTTTTGGAAGCAGTTCTGACGCACGGAAAAAGTACAGGGAATTTGTTGAGCAAGGAATTGCTCTCGGAAATCGGCCTGAGCTGGTTGGGTGGTTGGAGGTGTTGGCCCTGAGGAAAATGGGAATCAGAGAGAATCTGAGGATGATACCCCGACAGATGGATCTCGCTCGTTTGGCAGAGAAGGTATGCAAGATTCATGGGGGCAGCTCCGGGGAGGTTCGCTCCG
>JAWOBA010000109.1:0-18696 GCA_046498285.1 Desulfatiglandales bacterium
CTTTTCATAAGACGATGCAGGTGCTTTACAAAAAGGACGCGATTAATGAGTGGGGAAGTATTGGAGCTTTAACTTACATGGCTGCACAACGCGTATTCCCGGATTATAATGATATGGCCGACAATAAAGCATATTTGGAGTCTATTGCCCGCAGTTTTGGATATTTCTTCGGAAAAGACAAAAAAGTAAGGGTAAATACAATTTCTCAATCTCCTACGCCTAGTATAAATAACCTTTTTTCGTATTTTTCTGACATTTTGATGATTTTCTACTATTACACTGTGAAATTTCCATCACTTTCATCTGGGAAAAGTGGTTTACTGCCGTCCGTTTATGCCTCCTACCCGGAAGGGTGGGTATGAAGGCGGCTGATCGATGATTTCTCTTTTAAGATATGCTTGGAATGGGGAGGCCATTGACTGGAGACTGTTTCACACAAGGTAACCATACTATATATTTACCGTGGATTTACGACCACAACAAGGCGCTCAGCATTCCTGCAAACATAAATGCACAACCAATCAATCCCCGCAGTGATAGTGTCTCACCCAGGATAATCCAGCCTGCTAGTGCAGCAAATACGGCTTCTAAACTAAGAATGATAGCGACGTGGGTCGGGGGAGCATACCTTTGTGCTACCACCTGTAAGGTATAGGCAATACCCACAGAGAGGATACCGCCATAAAGAATTGGAATTACGGCGCTTTCTATTCCATGGAGAGTAATCATTTCAGTGAAACCAGCAACAAGAAGACTCAGGACAGAGCACACTACATATTGGGTAAAGGCCAGTTTAATTCTATCCATTCTCGGGGAAAGCCAGCTTAAAATTAACACGTGTGCAGCCCAAAAGAAGGCGCCAAAAAGCTCCCAAATATCACCCGGGGCAAAGGTCCAGGCCCCTATCACACTCAGCAAGTATAGGCCAATACCAGCAAGAAAAGCACCCACCCATCCACCCCAACCTGGCCTGTGCCCCAAAAACCAACCCATCATGGGGACAATGATTACATAGAGCCCCGTGATAAAACCCGCCTTCCCAGCAGTGGTATAAACAAGGCCTACTTGTTGAAGAGTGGCACCTGAGAACAACATCAGACCGGCGAGACCACCTCCCCAAAGTCCGTGCCATGCCACATTAGTTTGATGTGTTCTGTCTTTACTCCTCGTATACTGATTCCGCCACCTCATGAGTGGCAGGAGGACGAGAGCGCCCAAGGCAAATCTTACGCCATTAAAGGTAAGTGGCCCCACATAATTCATGCCCACTCGCTGTGCTACAAAGGCGCTACCCCAAATGAGAGCAGTAAGCATCAACAATGAATCTGATTTGTAACGTACCTTTTCCAAACTTACTATGTCCCCTTGTTTCTGATGCTACATTCTTTATCTAAAAAGTCCCATCTTTTCAATTTGTTTCTAACACCTTTTTTAAGAATATAAAACTGACAAACTCGCAAAAAGTCTTTTACAAGCGAGATCTTGGCATCACCTCTATTGATCTAAAGACGATGGACTTTTCTTCAATTCCCTCCGGGGCGTAGGCCCTCCGGGCCGGAGGCCGCCAGTCACTTCAAAAAAGTCCACCCTCTTCATGCACAGAGACAAACATGGTCCGGTTGTGCAAAGCTCTCAAGGGTCATGAGCGATGAAAACGTTCATAAAGACTTTCATGGTGCATGATCAATACACTGCCATATCGTATTTCCTGTGAACTATCGAAAGGCTATCTTCGATACCGGAGTTACCACTATAATCATGAAACCTGCTGAAGCAATCACCGAACGTTACGCAATAGAGATGGAGGCAATCGGTACCGATAAAAACCGTATTGGCGAATGAGCCAATTGAGACACCGTAGAGCAATATGTCCAAAAGCAGGGTTACCCCAAAGCGGCACTCAGGGAGTTAAACCTGTTTGATTGCTACCCTGCAGCTTGCTGCAGGGTAGTGCATTGGGTTATAAAACCTCTTATGAAATGTATTTCAAAGAACAATCAAAACAGGCGGCTTGACTATGCACCATAAACAGCCCAATTTTTTGTCTCGACAATAGGGAGACTTATGTCATGTATATGGTCAGTTCTAGAAACTGCTATCCAATGAATTTCATAAAACGTGCTTCACCAGACTATAATACAGGGATTTTGTGCTTGACACACCATGATAGTTTTTATATTTTTTATCTTAAACAGAGAGTTTTTATTGCTCATTCTAGATTTACCAAGGCCAATTCCTGAAGATATTCTGATTTCTGATCGTCTTCATATATCTTAATCTTAAAATTGCTGAAATTTAAAATCGAAAAAAACAGTGTAGCCTGTTTGCAATATTTTCGGAATTTATATGCTGCGTTTCACCGGGTGATAAAAAGCAAGTTAGGAGAGCCAATATCATCATTAGAAATTTAAACAATGATAGTATTCTACAGGCTATATTGCATAAACCTCAAGCTACAAAGGATTTTTCGGATGTTAAGGTAGACCCTGGCAACTCTCTGATTTCATCCATCTATCATTCAGATGAGGCCGCATTTTTGGTAATTGAGAATTCAAAAAAGTTTGGTATCGTTCAAAAGGTACGGCTTTATGATGTTACTGATAAAATGCATTCAAATAACATTTAATTTATGAAATTGGGACTATGAAATTACTGGGAATGATTGGAGGCACGTCCTGGCACTCCACTGTAATATATTACCGATTATTAAATGAACTTGCTGGAAAGATAATAGGAGCAGATCAAAACCCTCCATTACTGCTGTACAGTTTAAATATAAAATTAATGCGGGAACAAAATAGTGATCAGATTAATAGTACGTATCTGGAAATTGCTAAAAAACTGGAACAAGCAGGTGCAGGGGCTCTGATTATTTGTGCAAATACCCCACATATGGTTTATGATTTTGTTCAGCCAAAAATTACTATCCCCATTCTTCACATCGCCGATGCCGTAGGGCAGGAAGCACAAAAAAAAGAGTTCAAAAAACTCGGCCTTTTGGGCAACAAACCTACAATGACAAAAGGTTTCCTGCAGAAAAGATTAAAGGAAAAGTTTGATATTGATACCATTGTTCCTGAAGAAAAATTTCAGGAACAATGTCATCACTTTGTCTCCAATGAATTAACACAGGGGAAATTTACAGATGAAGCCAAAGAATTTTTCCTCCATCAAATGCAGCTTCTAAGGCAAAAAGGCGCTGATGCCGTTATTTTAGGCTGCACTGAATTGCCGATCCTAATTCCGCAACAAGACACGGAAATTCCCTTGCTGGAAACCACTCTCCTGCACGCACAAATGGGGGCAGATTTTATATTGAAGAAGGGATAACCCTAAAAGGGTAATAAATGACAAAAGGCAGAGAAAATTGATTCATTTGAATTTTCTCCGTGCCTTTACCTTTAGAGACGCTTTGCATAACCCCTCTTGATCTAAAGACCATGGGGTTTTTTCAGTTCCGTCCGGGGGAGGGAGCTTTGAAACGTGCCTTCATTCGCGCTCATACATCTTTTTCGATCCTGCAATGTCTCGCTTCACTTCGATGGCAGGGTAGACCGAAGAAATATGTAAAATCGCGCTCCATGAAGCCACGTTTCCTATTTCTATGCTTTCGCGAAACTCTCCCTTTGTCTAAAGATGATGGGCTTTTTTGAAGTGACTGGTGGCCTCCGGCTCGGAGAGCCTCCCGCTCGGAGAGAAGGGTGCTGAAAAGACCAACCCGGGAGCCTTTGAATTGAAAAAACCCATCGTCTTTGGGAGGATGATGAACATCGCCAGGTTTTTTAAAAGGCTCTTTTAGTAGTTATCACTTCAAGTATTTTTTTCTGAGACCTCTATCCTCTTTTCTTGCCAAAATCATCAGGGAGAAATCGATTCCTGCATCTTCTTAATCTCTTCCTCTCTTAGGGCACGCTTGAATATCTTCTCGGTCACGGTCAACGGCAGATCATCTCTAAATTCAATGAATTTGGGGACAGCATAGGCCGCCATTCTCTCCCTGCAGTAATCAATAATATCCTGCTCGGAGATCTTTTCTTTGAAATCTTCTCTCAGTCTGATAAATGCCTTAATCCTTTCACTTCCCGGCCTCTTGGGATCAGGTATGCCGATTGTCACGGCACCTTCTATGGCAGGGTGTTGGAATAGGAATTCATCTATCTCTATGGAGTATACTTTCATTCCCGAGATATTGATCATGTCCTTGATTCGATCTACTACATGGAAATAACCATCTTGGCTGATTTTAGCCAAATCACCCGTTCTCAACCAGCCACCTTCTTCAAGCCCCGAACCCGCCTGAGGCCAATAACCTTTCATTACCTGGGGTCCTCTTACCCAGATCTCACCAACCTCGCCAAATGGAACCTCTTTTAAAGTTTCAGGATCAACCAGTTTTACATCCGTATCCGGAACCGGCAGTCCAATGCCAGGCCTTGTTGACTTTGCAAAACGAGTTACCTTCGAAAATGCGGATATATTGATATGGGTACAGGGACCTGTTTCAGTAAGGCCATAACCTTCCGAGATAGGCATTTTTGTTTTTTGTTCAAGTTTTCGCGCAATTTCCACAGGGAGTGAAGCTGCTCCGGACATGACCATCACCGGCATTCGTCTGATTTCAATTTCCGGTTGGGCCAGTTTCAACAGTTGAGTAGGGACCATAAATAGGAGGAATGGGCGATATTCATTCATCACCTGTACTATCATATCCGTATTCCTGGGATCAGGGATCAAAAACATTTTCAGTCCCCAATACATGCTGGACTGCATCAAATAATGCCCCATGGCATGAAAAACAGGAATGGCCAACAGGGAAGAGGCGCTACCCCTGTAAGCAGGAAACGGGGCCATCATCCAGGGAAGTCCCTGGAGAACATTGGTCAATCTCTGAAAGTGCGTTATCATAACCCCTTTGGGCACACCGGTTGATCCGCCTGTAAAGGCCAGAATAGCCAGGTCTTCGGTTGGATCTATCTCTACTTCCGGGGAGACCGGTTCATGATCCATAATCAGCTTTCTAAAATTATAAGTGCCTGGTTTCACGTCTGGAATTTTTCTCTCAGAAGGTGAATAATCATCAAGGGAGGTCACAATAATATTCTGAAGCTCTGTATCTTCTTTGATCGAGTCAACCGTTTCCAGGTGACTGTCTAAACAGATGATCGTTTTTGCCTTTGATTCCCGGGCCTGGTGCCTTAATTCTGGTGCTTTTAAGATGGGGCTGCAGGGAACGAGGGTTGCTCCTGTTTTGAGGATGGCAAAATCACCTATAATAAACTGAGGACATGTGGGAAGAAAAAGGATTACCTTGTCCCCTTTTTTAATGCCAAGACCGAACAGCGAATTTGCCAACGTATCTACCTGGCGTTTGAGTTCCTTGTACTTCATCCTGCTACCCAGATAATAATAAGCATCTTTGCCAGGGAATTTTTCTGCTGCCTCGTCCAAAATGGAGAAGAGGGGTTTTTTGGGATAGTCGATGTTCTGCTTGAGTTTGAACGGACCAAGCCTATAACTCTTCAACCAGGGTTTATCAGCATAAGATGCCATTAATCTTGACCTCCCCAGACATGGGTGATGACCTCTTCCAGGCCCAATTCCTTCAGCTTCTCCGGCTTCGGTCTGCCGGTCTTTTTGTCCCAATTACGGAATTCATAATAAGGTTCCAGAAGGATTTCCACATTGTTGACATGACCTGCGGCAGGGCCTTCGGGAAGCGGGTCTTCTAAAAGTCTCCTGGGAAGGGTATCGTCTGCCCTCGTCTGCCCCTCTCTCATGTTAAAGGCCCTTTCCAGATTATAGATTCTTTCCCCTGTTTTCCTGAATTCCTCCACTCCAAATTCCCAGCCGGTAATGGCACTAATAAGACCTGACCACTCTCCAGCATCCAGGGCTAGCCCCATGAACTTGCAACATCCGGCCGCATCAAAAACTGTCAGGGCATCCTCCAGTTCTTTGACGATTTTTGCCTCCCCGGGATTCTCCTCTAATGGGTTTTCTATTTCGCTTTCATCTACAACCAGAAACGGGCTGGCAAGAAAAGTCGGACCTTGTACATAGGCCGTAACATGATCCCCCCCACGATTTGCCGTGGCAAATGCAAGGCCGGTAATCTTTGCCGCCCTTGAATCATAACATGCCAGCTCAAGTCCCTTGACATTCATGGCAAATCTTTCCGAGTCTTTTCCAAGTCTCCGGGCCATGATTCGGGTTCCCTCAGCTAGAAGATCACCGACACCCTCCCTTTTGGCTATGGCGTGAACAAGTTTCAACATGACTTCGGCATCACCGAACTCTATTTTTACTTCCCCTGTATTTTCTTTGGTCAAAATGCCCCTTTCAAAACATTCCATGGCAAACGCAATGGTACTGCCGCATGAAATCGTATCCAGGCCATAATCATTACAGAGATACCCGGCCATGGTAATGGCATCAAAATCCGAGACGTCGCACATGGGCCCGAAAACACCGACCGTTTCATACTCAGGACCTTCACCTTTGTGACCGGCATAAGGCCCTTGTCTAATTTCAGAACGCCGGCCACATTCTATCGGGCAGGCGAAGCATCCAGTGGGTTTTATCAACACTTTATCACTTAATGCCTCACCGTTGACATCCTCTGTAAAAGAACAAATACCAGTCTGCCAGTTTCTTGTCGGGAGTCCGCCGCAGACATTGACCATATCCAAGACCAAATTAGTGCCGTAACCCCTTAAGCCTGCAGCCAAGATAGATTCATCAAGAAGTTCGAACTGCTTCTTAGCTACTTCTGCAAAAGTTTTTTGGTCTGCTATCTGGATTTTCTTTGATCCTTTGACGGCAATCGCCTTCAGTCTTTTGGAGCCCATCACAGCTCCCACTCCACATCGACCCGCCGCCCGGTGAAGGTCATTCATTATTGCGGCGTACTTTACCAAATTCTCTCCTGCAATTCCGATGCTCGCCACATTGAATTTTTGATCCAGTCTTTCCCTGAGCAGATCGTTGGTCTCTATGACATTCTTGCCCCATAGATCAGCGGCATCCTTAAGTTCGGCTTTTTCATCATCAATCACGAGATAGACCGGTTTTTTGGCCGCACCTTCAAAGATAATGCCGTCAAAACCCGAATGCTTGAGATCAACGCCCCACCTACCCCCTGAATTGGACTGGGCCCAGATATTGGTCAAGGGAGATTTCGTGACAATGCTGTAGCGACCGGAACTGGGAGAAGAGGTTCCGGTTAAAAGGCCGGCCATAAAAATCAGCTTATTTTCAGGACCTAAGGGATCCACACCCGGTTTCAATTCATCGAACAAATACTTGCTGGCCAGACCCCTTCCCCCCAGAAATTGCCTGGCCATATCTTCTGGTATTGCCTCTTCGCTAAGATTCCCTTCGGTTAAATCCACCCTCAGGATCTTTCCAATCAATCCAAACATATTTTTACCTCCGTAAATAGCGCAATAGGTGACATGATGTCTTTGTTCCGCAATTTTCTAACCTTTATTGTCCCTGTTAATACCTACCTTTTGCGCTCAAATTCCGAATTGAGCCTTAAGATCCTTTTGCATGCTTTTAAACGACTGGAATTTCTCTTCTTCCAATTCGTCAGGAAATCTCCCGCTCACTTCACCCGCCAGGTCCACGAGCCTAATAGCAGCTTGGGTAGCGGATGCAAGCTTTGCCGCTTTCTTTATGTTGAAGGGCACTAGTTTCAATTTCATAGTGGCGATTTCCTTAACCACATTAAGCTCTTTTCTTAATATTTTCTTCCATCTGCCATACTCAGTTTCAAGAACATAATCCCCTATTCTTCCCACTTCTGCGGGGACAAGTCTTACGAAACGACATTCACCATGCCACAGATCCATAAAAACAAAAACTTCGTTTTCAAATCCGGCTTCAGGATCTGCCTTAAAGACAAGAACTACAGATCCCTCCCAGGTTTTAGCAGCATCCTTATATTTCTCATCTGCCTGTATTTTTTTTTCAAATTCCGAAGCCCATTCCGGAGTTCCAACAATGTATGGCTCTGACTCTGACTTCTTTCTCTCCTCAATGAGTTCGGCATATTTCTTTTCCCATTCCTCTGTGCCGGCTTGGTACATGACGTAACCTCCTGATTTAATCTTTTTTTCTATACATAAAATACACCAATCTGCGGTCAGGCTCATGCCTTCCCAAAGGCCCCTAAAGAATCGTCAACTCCATGGATACATCCCTTCTTTTCAGGTATCTGTGACATGATATATTCGGCCAGTGCTGTAATCGTAAGACTGGGATTTATACCCAGATTAACAGGTATGTTGGAGCCGTCAACCACAAACAGATTGGGATAACCATGGATTTCTCCTTTAAAATCAACCACCCCCTCTTCAGGTGTCGCACCCATAACACACCCCCCCAGTATATGGGCTGTTGTAGGGACGTCAAAAAAGACCTCAGGCCAGGAGCTCAGAGGCTGTCCATCGATTTTTTGGCCCATGCGTTTAGCAATTTCATTGGCAATAGGAATATAGGAAGGGACTTTTCTGGTACCAGGCGCCAGTTCGGAATTTATGCTCGTTTTTCCTAAACGCCACCAGCGCCGCCCATAATTAAATCTCATGTGGTTTTCTTCCTTTTGCATAACAAGGAGGATGGACGTACGAGCACCCCACCCGAAAGGCCAGAGGGTTTTCAGAAATGCCAATGGGTGGAGGATAACATTACCAAGGAATCTTACAACCCGAGGAATCCGACCGCCACCGTCAGTGAGTAAAGTTGTGAGACTTGCCATAACGTCGGAGCCTTTATTAAACCGTACAACTTCAATGTGCGTATTTTCGTCCGGATAAATACCTGAGGTAATGCTTATTTGATCGGAGTAATCAGCATGTCTGTCATTGGCCTTTACCCCAAGGATGGCTTCGGAGTTGGTTCGAATGAAATCTCCCAATTTATCGGAAATGTTAGGCAAAAGACCTCTACGTTTGCAATCAAAAAGCAGTTTCACAGACCCCATGACCCCGCCGCTGAACACCACTCCGTATGCCTTGTAGGTCTTTTTTGGATGAAGAAGGCCGGTGGATTTTTTGGCGTAGACTTCATAGCCTTTTTCCAGCGGGCGAACTCCGGTCACCTCTGTCTCAGGCACTATCTCCACCCCATATTTATGTTCCGCCAGGTAGAGATAGTTCTTATCAAGTGTGTTTTTGCCTCCAACAGGGCATCCGATCATGCATGCACCACAGAAAGTACAACCCGTTCTTTCCGGACCTTCTCCGTCGAAATAGGGGTCGGGTACTGTCTTATCCGGTTCACCGAAAAAGATCCCCACATCGTTGATGTGAAACGTGTCTTTTCCGCGGATCTCTTGCCCTATTTCAGCCAGGACTTTGTCTGCCTTCCCCACCTGTGGACTGGGGTTTGCCCCCAACATACGACGGGCTAAGGTGTAGAAATATGCTAATTGTACCTTCCAGTCTCCCGGACCCCACTCTTTCTTTTTAAAAACTTCATCAGGTGGTATGAGCAACTGGTTACAGTAATTGAGACTGCCACCCCCTACACCGGTTCCATGAAGAATGAATACGTGCCTCAAGAGAGAAAGAACCCATATACCATAAAGCCCCAAATGGGGTATCCAGAGGTTTTTGCGAAGATTCCAGTTGGTCTTGGGGAAGTCTTCAGTTCGATAACGCTTACCTTTTTCCAGGACGAGAACCCTATATCCCTTTTCAGCCAAACGCAGTGCAGAAACAGAGCCGCCAAACCCTGAGCCGATAATAATGAAGTCGTACATCTTATTTTCTGCCATGCCTTCGCCTGTCTCATAAGTCATTTTTATAATGACTTCAGGTTGATGAAATGCTAAGGACTCGTTTTTTGAGAAAAGAGTACACCTAAATTTCGGCTGGCGTCAAGGAAAAGATAGGGCATTCAAGAGTTGTCATGCCTGTCTAGTTCAGATCTTAGTAATCTCGGCATCATCCTTTCGTAGAGGCCGGGGGCTATTTTCATCATGAGGTACGTAATTCTTCCAATAGTAGAGTGGATAATAAAGGGAAGATTCTTTATAGACCCGTTTATAATGACCCCTGATGTTTCCCAGGGGTCAGCTACCTTTCCCAACGTGGACTGGGGATGGAGAGTTTTGGAGCCGTCCCAGTCAAGAGCGTTTTTGTCGATGCCTGTTTTGGTAAAGCCAGGGCACGCGATAGTGATAGTGATTCCGTAAGGAGAGAGCTCCGGTCTCAGGGAAGAAAAGAACCCCTGAAGGGCATGCTTGCTTGCCGCATACCCTGGCCTACCCAAAAGGGGTGCGAATCCTGCAATGGAGCTTATCACAATAATCTGGCCCTTTGAGGTGATGAGGTAGGGAAGGGCCGCTCTGGTAAGATAGAGAGAGCCGAAGAAGTTGACGTCCATTACCCTGCGGAAGACCTGTGAACTGGTCTTTATAAAGGCAGAGCGGTGGGTGATGCCCGCGTTGTTCACAAGAACGTATATGCCGCCTAGCTTTTCGGAAATGGAATCAAGAGCACGCCGGCAGGCCTTCTCTTTGGTGATATCCAGTGTAACCGGCGTATTGCTTATACCTCTGGCAGTAAGTTCTCGCGAAAGCCGCTCCAGGGATTCCTTTTCACGATCAATGATGCCCACGTTGGCACCTAAAAGCCCAAACCGAAGACTCAAGGCCCTACCCAGACCTCCTGCTGCCCCGGATATTACTACTGTCCTGTCACTATATTCCCGCCGGTTATGTTGCAAGGCCATTCTCCTGGAGGTAGTATTCAAAGACCTGACGGGTGTTTTTTTGGGGCGTGTATCCAAATTCCTCCTTGAGCCGCCTGTTTGAGAGCACCGGCCTGAATCTCAGGAAGTCTACTTGCTCCGGCCCGTATTGAGTTAGGCCGAATTTTCTAAGGACGAACAGGGCGGACTGAAGAATCCAGGGGGGTAGGCGCAGGAGGGGTTTATTAAGGTTACCGGCAATCTCCTTCAATCCCATAGCATCATCACCTGCAAGGTTATAGATTCCGCTTTTCTTCTCCAGGATGCCCTTTATGATGATGGCTATCACATCCTTATCCCAGATAAAGACAAAAGGGCTTCTGTTTCCTTTCACGCCGAGGATAACCTTTTTTTGAAAAAGATCGGTTATCTGGTTGCTAGTGGAAACGCCTAGGATGGTTCCGGGCCTGAATATCAACTGATTGAGCTCCGGGTGTTCCTTTCGTGCCACTAGGAGCAGCTCCTCAACCTGTCTTTTGTGGTCAGCATAGGCGAATTCCGGGTTGCCCCGGAGAGGATCTGCCTCGTCGAGCCAATCAGGGTTGTCGGCATGATAGCCATAAGCAGCACCGCTGCTGGTTACGATCAGGTGATGGACGTCTGCCTTCAGGCAGGACTCAAGCACGTTTTTTGTTCCCAGTACATCCACCTGATAGGCCAATTCACGGTCATACCTTTTTCCGGGGGTAACGATGCCGGCAAGGTGGACTACGGTGGTAATAGCATTTTGCCTGAGGATATCTTCCATCTCCCCTGAGCGCACATCCATGGTCAGGCGGGTTACAGGTTGACTTTCATCAACCTTGACCTCCCTGATGTCCGAGGCGAGTATGGGTCCGAATTTTTCTCGCATGGAGGCCATTTTTTCCACGAGGAGGCTTCCTATATAACCACTGGCCCCTGTAATGAATATACCGGGTTTCTCCATTTTGCCTTCCATGTCAGCCGGCCTGCTCCATCTGAGGTGGTATCAGGGACCAGAACGAGGCTACTGCAAGTCCAGCTATGATATGCCATATCCCCCACCATCCTGCGATAATGGCCATGCCGCCCAATCCTCCGAAGAAGTTGAATATCAGTATGAGTCCGAGGGCCGAGTTCTGAATGCCCACTTCTATGGCGACTGCCCGGACATCCCGGGGAGACAGTTTCATGAGTCTTGCGCTGGCGTAACCAAGGCTGAGCGCCAGGCCGTTATGGAGGAATACGACGAAGACCACAATTCCTATGGCCTTGAGAAAGACGCTCCAATTAGCCAATAGGGCCATGGCTACCACGCCCACGAACACCAAGAAGGAGAAGGCCTTAAAGGGTTTTCTGACGCGATCTGCCAGCCTGGGGAAGAGCCTGGAGAGTATCATACCCAGGGCCATGGGGATGCCAAGGATGATGAAGATGGTGGTGAAGACATCCAGCGGGCTCAGGCTCACGGCCTTCAAAATGGGCCTGGTGGCGGAGTTTAAGCTTCCCCATAGGCTGAGGTTCAAGGGCGTCATAAAGATGGCCGCTGCGGTGGACACAGCGGTCATGCTCACGCTGACGGCTGCGTTCCCTCGCGCCAGATAGGTTATAATGTTCGAAAGGTTGCCGCCCGGGCAGGACGCGATGAGTATCATGCCCAGGGCCATGGAGGGCGCAGGCTTTATGAGCAGTGTAAGCAGGAAGGTGAAGGCGGGCAAGAGTATAAATTGGGCTACCAGCCCAATCCCAGGCGCCTTGGGAGAGATGACGATCCTCTTGAAATCGTCAAGCTTCAGGTCCAAGGACACCCCGAGCATCATGAGCCCTATAACCGCGTTTAGGGTGAAGAGGCTCTGGGGGCTGAAGTTCAGTTGCATTTGATCAATGATTTCTGGGCTCATGCTCTGTCCCTCCTCACAATCGATGTGTTATGTCTATTTTCCGGACGGTTCCTGGTGCATATCTTTGAACTTCAGCAGGCCAGGGGCCCACATGTGCTTGACCGGATCCACGTCCACGTGGATTACGGCACAGGTTTCCGCTTCCATGGCCATCATAATTGCCTCTTTTAAGTCTTCGGGGCTTGAGACCCTTGCTCCATAAGCTCCCATGGATTCAGCCAGCTTATCAAAGGCTATTTCGCCTAGGTCGGCATTGATGGTCTCCTCCGGGGCCAGGCTTTTCTTGATCATCGTCTTCAGGGGTTTCAGCGCAAATTGCTGGGTCATCTTTACCATCCCCCACTGCTTGTCGCAGATGACCATAAAGATAACCTCCAGCTTATTCCTCACGGCCGTCTCTATCTCCTGGGGGTGAAATCCGAATGCACCGTCCCCTATGATGCACAGCACCTTGGAATGGGGTCTGGCTGCTGCGGCTCCCAGGGCCTGCCCCACGCCGGCCCCTAGATGAGCGAAGTGGTGGGTGGAAAGCTGGGTGTTGGGATGTCGTACCTGGAAATAGAAGTTGCCCCACACGGCCGTGTTGCCACCGTCAAAGACTACCACTGTGTCGTCGGCCAGGACCTCGCGTGCCACGGCAGGAACATGGGCGGTTACCATGGGAGATGCCGTATCTTTAAGCTTTTCATCAAGCCTGGCCCTTTGCTTTTCCCTCGATCTTATTAGTTTAGCGACCTTTTCCCGCCTGGCCTCCAGGTTGAGATCCACCTCCTTCTCCCTGAGGTATCCGATGAGCCTGTTTAGAAAGAGCTTTACATCTCCCAGAATTGCTAGCTCAACCGGCCTGTTAAGACCCAGGATTTCCTCATCTATGTCCACCTGTATTGTCCGCTGTTCAGCAGGGTGCCTCCAGTAGGGGGCCTTTCCCCACCAGTCGGTCTCACACACCCGGGAGCCGAGGATCAGGGCCACGTCAGCTGCCTTTCTCGTCTCGTTCACCGCCTCTACCAGGACCATGGGCATGCTCAGCTCATGGGTCTCGGGAAGGGTCCCTCTGCCTGACCAGGATGTCGTAACCGGTGCATAGAGCATCTCGGCAAGAACCTTTAGTTCTTCGTAGGCAGCAGCATGGATCACGCCGCTCCCAGCATGGATAACTGGGAGCTCCGCCTCGACCAACATGTCCGCGGCTCTTTCCACAAGATTCGGAGAGGGGCAGAGAGGCTCCCGGTTTCTGTAAGAGATCCCATCCCATAAGATGTCATATTTTTCCTTGCCGTTCATGATGTCTTCAGGGACATCTAGGTGCACTACCCCCGGCCTTCCCCTGTAACTCATCCTCAGGGCACGCCTTAAAAGCTCCGGCACGCGGGCAGGTTCAGAGGCAGAACCAGACCACTTGCTCATGGGCTTTATGACCGAGACGTGATTAAAATACTGGTAGGTGCCACCCCGGTCCGGATAGGTGATGGCCTTTCTACGGGAGCTTGTGAGCAGAAGTACCCGGTTTCCTTCGGCGTTTTCAGCGGGGATTCCGGCAAGGGCGTTGGCAACACCGGGCCCGTTGCTGGCGATTGCCACTCCCAGACATCCCTTGAGCCTGGCATATGCCCCGGCCATATGGAGGGCTATAGACTCGTGGCGAGGTGTTATAAGGCGTATTCCCATGTCCTTAAAGGACTTGCATAATGAAAGGTAGGAGCCGTCTACAATTCCGAATACTGTATCCACTCCCTCTTGTTTTAACATCCTGGCGATTATCTCGCCTCCTGTGACAGTTCTGGACATAAATACCTCTCTGAAAACTTTTCAGAAAACGGGTTGCCTTTTAACTGAGTGCAGTTAAAAATGCTGAGAATTCACTTTTTGAGGAAAGAGTACACCTAAATTTTGATTGGCGTCAAGGAAAAGATAGACCACAACATATGAGATATCCAAATTGAACCCAGATTATGCAGTAGCCACCTACTGCGGCCTGAAAAACCTTGCTGCAACGCTCTTTTCACGATTTTGCTTCTCAACATATTTACAAATATGCCTTCGGCGCAAAATCGCTCCAACTTCTCGTTTCGCTGAGGTTTTTCAACCCTCGTGACGATGCCTACTGCATAATCTGGGTTGAATGGTGGCAGTGGGGTGATCAATAATAATCTCGGCTTTGAGCGGGATAAGCGAGGACCTTCAAAAAATGGAGATCTACAGAAATCTGAGATATTTGGGCGCAACATAGCCCTCCCACTCCCCGGGATTTTGAGGTGGGTTTTCAAAAAACCATGCGTCTAAAACCGTAAATTAATCCTAATATAAACTTTTAAGCCATTTTGGACCAAGCAATGCCTTTTCAGGGCAAAGGGGAGCAGGTTTTTGAAACAATTAATGTTCATCTTTTACGCCTTTATTGTGGTATGTTCCTTTTCCTATTTACCAGTGGAAGAGGAAGGATTTTATAAGGATAACCTGCCAGAGAATCATTAGATAATGAGTCAGGAGGAGGCTATACGTGGCTCTTATAAGATATTATTTCCTCCTATGCCTACCTTATAGCTCTCCATCCTTTTAGATGACACTTCATTTTTTACTGGCCGCAACTTTATCTCCAGAAGCTGGTCTAAGATAGGCGCCCCAATAACTCATACCCACAAATACACCGCCGCCAATGATGTTGCCGATGGTAGCCGGAACCATATTCTTCCATAGGAAACTGAGCCAGTTGAGGGAAGACGGATCATAGGCAGCCGGTGCTGCAACCCCCGCCCAATTGTGCAGGAATATCCCGGCTGGTATGAAGTACATGTTGGCCACAACGTGCTCAAAGCCGATGGCAACGAATGCCATGATGGGGAAATATATGGCAAATATTTTTCCTATTGTCTGTCGAGCAGCCAGGGCCATCCAGACGGCCAAACATACAAGCCAGTTACAGCCAATAGCACGTACAAGGACCTCAACGAAACTAAGGTTTACTTTTAAATAGGCTATACCAACAGCAGCAGCCCCCAGAGCACCATTGCCTGTTTTCCATAGGCCTGAGAAGTATAATATTAATGCGAGGATCAGTGAGCCTATGAGGTTGGCGATCCATACCAATGCCCACCTCACCGACATGTTGCCGAAGGTGATCTTTTTGGCCATAACACTGGATATCATCAAATTATTTCCAGTGAAAAGCTCTGCTCCCGCAATAACGACAAGTATCAGTCCTACGCTAAAGGCTGACCCAGCAAGAAACTGCTTGAAGCCGATGCCAAGCGTTTGGGCGACATCAAAGCTCACAGCGGTGGACAGAAGCCCCCCAAAGCCAATATATGACCCTGCAAGAATACCCAAAACAAACACCGTAACCCAAGGTGAGGTTGCCTTTCCCACACCCACGGTTGAGGCTACCGTCTCTGCGATTGTCTGAGGTGGCTTATCTTCTAGTGAAGGAGTGGGAAACTGGACAGATTGTATGATTTTCTCGAACCTCCCCATGGCCTTTTTTTCTTCTGTGGCCTTTCTCCTGACTGCATTTTTTACTGTATCTGCAATCTCATCAGGGGTGAATGGTTTGGACACATAGTCCATAGCTCCCCGTTTCATAGCCTCAGCCGCTCGGCCCACAGAGGGATAGCCACTAATCATCACCACCGCTGAATCAGCTGAACATCGGTCCAACTTTTCTACCACATCCATTCCGTCAAAGCCTGGCATCTTCCAGTCACACAGGATAACGTCAAAGGATGAATCTGAGGCAAGCCTAAGACCTTCCTGAGGACTTGTGGTAATTACCACATCGAACCCTTCGGCTTCAAATATCTTCCGGCAGGACTCCAGCACTACCTCTTCGTCATCAATAATAAGCATTCTCTCATTCATTGTATTACCTCCTAAAGTTTACCAAATCTCAGCACTCAGTCGCTGTTCGAGCCAAAGCCTCTGATTCGGCTTGAGCGGCCCAATGTTTTTATCTATCCATTCAATGTCGCCGGTTAGCAACGCAAGCTTCTCAGGTCCTGTCAAATCATACTCTTCGAGAGCATCTGCCCCTTTATAGAGCAATTGAGCAATGAATTCACTATCGGATGCTGCTCTCTCGAGGATTCTAATCATTTCATCCTTGTGAATCAAACCCTGCTCCTCCGGTGGTTTGGTAGCAGCTATATCAAGTGCTGAGGCGACTGCATCGATAAGTTCATCAGGGGTAAATGGCTTTTCTATATAATCTGCCGCCCCGAGTTTCATTGCCTGTACTGATGACTGGATTGAGGCATATCCGGTGATCATAACCACAGGAAGGTATGGTTTGGCCCTCCTAATATCCCGTAAGACCCTCATACCCCCGATATCCGGCATACGTATATCCGTCAAGACTATGTCGAATGTTTTCTGAATCGCCCACGTAAGTCCCTCACGTCCACTGAGTGTAACATCTACCTCGTAGTTTTCATTGCTCAGTATTTTGCTGACACTATCTAAGACAACTTGTTCATCATCAATTACAAGAACTTTATTTTTCTCCATGGTGCTCCTCCTTCTGAATTACCTTTCGAAGCGTTTCAATGAGTTCGTCAGGTGTGAATGGTTTGGCAATAAAAGCAGCTGCTCCCATTTTAGCGCCATCGCTGATAGTATCATGGGTAGGATAGCCGCTCATGACTATAATGGGTATATCAGACCGTTGTTCCTTAACCATTTGCATAAGATATATACCATCGTGCTTAGGCATTTTTACATCAACGAGGAGAAGATCAAAAGACTCAACTTTTAGTAATTCCAGGGCCTCATCCGCGCTTGGGACAAGGCACACGTCAAAGCCATCTTCCTCAAGCACCTTTCGACAGCTATTTAGCACGACCGGCTCATCATCTATAACTAGTATTTTCATGCTATTAGGACTCCTCCTCTATTGGTATCCATATAAAAAAAGTGCTGCCTTTTTCGAGTTCACTTTGAACCCTGATCGTTCCTCCATGTCGCTGGATGATCCCATAGGAAACCGACAGGCCAAGCCCGGTACCTTGGCCCACTTCTTTTGTGCTGAAAAAAGGATCAAATAATTTGTCAAGATTATCCGGCGGTATACCGGAACCTGTATCAGCAATGGTAATCTCAACACCCCTATGACCACTATCGCCTGCAGATACGGCAGTAGCTGTGTGTATTGTGATGCTGCCACCTGGTTCAGTAGCATCAAGGGCATTTATAATGATATTTAACAACACACTTTGGAACTGGCTGCGGTCCAGGGTGAGCATGGGCAGGTTTTCTCCCGGACTGAATGTTATACTCACACCTTTTACCAATGCCTGATTTTCCATCAGCGAGATAGCAGAACTGACGAGCTTATTTATTTCTATTGACTCTTTATCAAGCTTTGTCTGTCTGGAGAAATCAAGCAAGCTCTTCACAATATTTCTAACTCGTTCTGTTGACTCTGCTATGATTTGAAGATCTGAGCGAATATCGTCTTCTATATCTTTCCGTCGCAGCAGCATATGGGTATAAGTTAATACGCCGGTCAACGGATTATTGATCTCGTGGGCAACACCTGCAGCGAGCTTTCCAATGCTGGCCTGTTTTTCAGATTGAATGAGACGATTTTCGGCCTCTATTCTTCTCCGGCCCATTGATTCCACCATATCCTTGAAGGTATTCTGCAAAACACGCATTTCTTTATCCTTTGAGATAGGCCCAATCTCCGGCTTGAGACTCCCCTCGGAGACCTCTTGGCTTGCCTTTATCAATCGATGCACCGGGTTCATAATCTTGTTTGCCATAAAGTATCCCAGCCCTACTGCCAATGCCATACCAGCCACAATGATACTGATGAGGATAAACAGCGCCCTTTTCCGCATGTCAGCATACTTTGCCTCCAATACCCCGACATAGAGCATTCCCACTCTTTTACCAAATATATCTTGTACTGGTTCATATGCTGTTATGTACCAATCATTCACCACAAAGGCACGGTCTGTCCATATCTTGCCCTTTGTCAGGACATGTTCTTTCACCTCTTTGGATACCCGTGTCCCAATGGCCCGTTTTCCATCGGGGGTCATAACATTGGTAGATATCCGAAGGTCATTAAAAAAGATAG
>JAWOBA010000262.1:0-4309 GCA_046498285.1 Desulfatiglandales bacterium
CCTTGCCGGCATAGGCCTGGGCTGGTTTTTTGGCGACTCAATTGAAGTGATCAGCAGTCTTGAATTTGCCAAAGTAAATATTCCTGTAGCAATACTGATTTGGTTGTAACAATTCGGTGATTTGCGTGGTGGAAAACATACGTGATGTAATGCTTTTTGAAAACACGCACCAGTACAACGGATTGTACCATGTGTTGGGTGGCATCATTTCGCCAATGGACGGAATCGGTCCCAATGAACTGGAAATCGGTTCACTGATTGAGCGTTCTGAAAGTGAAGATATTGTTGAAATAATCCTGGCACTGCCAACCACTATGGAAGGCGATACTACCAATTTTTATATTTTCCGCAAACTAAAAGACAAACCGGTAAAAGTAACCACGCTGGCGAGGGGAGTGGCTGTGGGCGACGATTTGGAATACACTGATGAAATTACCCTGGGGCGCTCGCTCACCAACCGGGTGCTTTATGAAAGTTCGGTGGGAAAATAACAGCCTCAAAAAATCAGAAACACGGATTTTTTCCGTTATCCAAATGAATACCTACATTTGAACGATTTTATGCTGACCTGGTAAATGGAACTTTCGGTAATAATTGTCAACTACAACGTGAAACATTTTCTGGAGCAGTGCCTGCATTCGGTGCAGAAAGCTTCAAAAAACTTAAATGTCGAAATTTTTGTGGTCGATAACAATTCTGTTGACGGTTCCACGCAGCTTGTTCGCGAGAAATTCCCCGAGGTTCAGTTGATTGAAAACAAGCAAAATGTGGGTTTTTCAAAAGCCAATAACCAGGCCATCCGGCAGGCAAAAGGAAAATATATTTTACTGCTGAATCCCGACACGGTGGTGGAAGAAGATACATTCAGGAAAATAATCTCATTTATGGATGAACACCCTGATGCCGGCGGCCTGGGGGTAAAAATGATTGACGGAAAAGGCAATTTCCTGCCCGAGTCGAAACGGGGATTACCCACTCCCTGGGTGGCTTTCAGTAAAATTTTCGGTTTGTCGCAGTTGTTCTCAAAGTCGAAAAAATTCGGGAAGTACCATCTTTCTTACCTCGATGAAAATGAAGTTCACGAAGTGGATGTTTTGGCCGGCGCTTTCATGTTGCTGCGAAAAGAAACATTAGAAAAAGTGGGGACAGCACCCTGCCACCAGTCACTTCAAAAAAGTCCATCGTCTTTTTGGGGATGGTGAAAATCGCCGGGTTTTTCAAAGGTCTCCGTTTATAGTATCTTATTGTGATACCTACTTGATTCTTTCAGCTACTAACTTCTCAACTACACTTGGATCAGCCAAGGTGGTAGTATCGCCGAGCTGATCGATATCCCCCGAGGCTATCTTCTTTAGAATACGGCGCATAATCTTTCCGCTTCTGGTCTTGGGCAGGCCATCTGACCATTGGATCTTTTCTGGTGATGCAATAGGCCCGATTTCTTCCCTAACATGTTGAACTAGTTCCTTCTTTAATTCATTTGACTTTTCTATACCACTATTGAGGGTGACAAATGCATAGATTGATGTCCCTTTTATCTCATGCGGATAGCCTACAACTGCAGCCTCTGCGACCTTGGGATGAGAAACAAGAGCACTCTCTACTTCTGCCGTACCCATCCTGTGGCCTGAAACATTAATAACATCATCTATACGTCCTGTAATCCAGTAATAATTATCTTCATCCCTGCGTGCACCATCTCCGACAGTATATTTTCCTGGAAATTGCACAAAATAGGTCTCTTTGAATCGCTCCGGATCACCATATACCCCTCTCATTAATCCAGGCCATGGTCTCTTTATGCAAAGTGCGCCCGAACAGGGTCCTTGGAGTTCATTTCCATCATCATCCACAATGCATGGCTCTACGCCAAAGAATGGCATGGTAGCTGAACCGGGTTTAATGTCTATTGCACCGGGAAGGGGTGTTATCAATATCCCTCCAGTTTCAGTTTGCCACCATGTATCTACGATAGGGCATTTGCCATTTCCAATAGTATTATAATACCACAGCCAGGCTTCAGGATTAATGGGTTCGCCGACACTTCCTAGGAGTTTTAGCGAACGAATATCGTGTTTTTTGACGTATTCGTCCCCTTCTTTTGCAATAGCCCTTATAGCAGTAGGGGCTGTATAAAAAAGGGTAACTTTATATTTTTCAACAACATCCCAAAATCTTCCGGGATCTGGATACGTGGGTACACCCTCAAAGATAATTGTGGTTGCTCCATTAGAGAGCGGCCCATACATTATATACGAATGACCAGTAACCCAGCCAATGTCAGCAGTACACCAAAAAATATCGTCTTCATGATAGTCGAAAACAAGTTTATGGGTTACAGCTACAAATACCAGGTAGCCGCCAGTTGTATGTAGTACTCCTTTAGGTTTTCCGGTTGAGCCAGAGGTATAAAGAATGAAGAGAGGATCTTCTGAATCCATTTCCTCAGGTGGGCAGCTGGCATCTACCTTTGCCATTTCTTCATGATACCACGTGTCTATCTTATCATTCCAATTAACATCAACATTTGCCCTTTTCACCACAATATTGGTCTCAACACTCGGGCATTCTTTAAGGGCTTCATCAGCATTCTGTTTCGTAGGGACTGACTTGGCACCCCTAAATGTCCCATCACATGATATCAGCACTTTTGCCTCACAGTCCTGAACCCTGTCACGAAGAGAGTCTGAAGAAAATCCACCAAATACTATGCTATGGACTGCACCAATTCGAGTGCATGCCAGCATAGTTATAGCAAGTTCCGGAATCATTGGTAGATAAATAGATACCCTGTCACCCTTTTTAACCCCTTTTGCCTTCAGGACATTGGCAAATGTACATACTTCTTTGTAAAGCTGTTTATAGGTATATGTTCGGTTATCTGACGGATCATTACCCTCAAAAATAATGGCAATTTTATCACCTCTTTCCTCCAGGTGCCTGTCAAGGCAATTATAAGACAAATTCAATTTACCATTTATGAACCATTTATGTTCAGGGGATTTATTCCAATCATACTCACAAACCTTATCCCATTTTTTAAACCACGTTACGTATTCTTCTGCTATGTCCCCCCAAAAACCTTCAGGATCATCCATGGAGCGTTGCCACATTTCCTTATACTGTTCCATACTTTTTATATATGCCCTTTTTTTCCATTCTTCTGGTACAGGGAATATTTTCCCTTCCAGAGATAGAGTATCATTCATATCTTATTCTCCTTTCAGATAGTTATTTTTATTACGTTGTTTCTTACTCCTTAGTTATGGTTAAGATCATTTCCCAATCAGCACCACTTGATCCGATTCGTCTAAAACCAACGTTGAGGCAAAGAGAAATAGCCAAGAAATTTTTTCTATCTACAATCACCCAGATACAGGAAATACTTTCTTGTTTTGCCCAATCTTTCACATAAAGGGTTATAGCAGTGCCAATCCCCTGCCGCTGAAAATCTTGATGAATAAAGATAAAATATTCAGCCCAGTTTACCGGCATGGAAAAAAGGCTGGCCTGCCCAATCACCGTGTCTCCATACAAGGCGAGGAGATTTGTGCCCCGGCTAATCATATCTTGAACCCATTGGCATCTTTTGTTTTTATCGAGAGGGGGAAGCCCCTGTACAGAACCAAGAGGGCTATAGGTATCATACATATGCAGTAATGATGTGAAATATCTTTCCTCATAAGGGATTATACTAATATGATGGCCCTTTTTACTGCTTATTGACTGTGTGGAAGAAAAAGGTCTCAATGTTTGCATGAAATAAAATGTACGTTTATTTAAATAAACTGTCAAAGTAAAACCTGTCCCTTTTGGCAATACCATAGGCAAAGTTAAAGGCATAGTCTGCATTTTCAGAAAAATCCGTACAAAAAAGTACCTTTTTATATTCTGGATATTCTATCATTTTCTCTTTTCTTTTTTTTGACCTGTAATTTGTTGTTGACTGCTTATAAACTTTTCTCCACTGTTAGATCCATTTTTAGGCACTTGAGCACGCTCTTTCCTGTATTTACCATATCTCCGCACTTCTCCTAAGATCAAGCCAGCGCCTCTGGGATCGTGTAAGGGGTCCAATCTCCTGCTCTATCCACTCAACATCACCTGTTAAGAGGGCGAGTTTCTCAGGACCAGTGAGGTCATATTCACCAAAATATTCCCCTATGATTTTCAGCCCGTTCTCGAGCACGTCGATCTTGTAGTCATAGGGGAATATTTTGGAACTGTGGAGCATGACCGGAGCGGAGAGAAGAAGAAAAAGACAGATTGTGGTTGTTAGGGATTTGATCATTTATCCTCCTTTGATAAA
>JAWOBA010000017.1:0-6603 GCA_046498285.1 Desulfatiglandales bacterium
GATGGTTTCGTAAAAAGTCATTTTACTCGCTCATGATGCCCATTTTGGGATTCATCAAATGCTTCGCTAAATTCCAAAAACTCGGCCTAAAGGCCTCAAACAATTTGGAATTTTTAACGCTCAGCATTTCCTGAATCTATTTCCAAAAGTGGCCAAAATCGCTCGCAAAAGACTTTTTACGAGTTTGTCAAAATTGGGACGGCAAAGTAAAAAGATCCAAATGCAAATCTTGCGAATTTTGAGGAATGAGGAGTACTTACCTGTATGCTGCAATGATTCACCCTGTTCAATCGGCTCTACTGTCTTGTAAAGCGAGAATTTAACAGGGCGAGGGTGAAACGTAACGAAAGAGTTGGACTTTTTACGAAGTCTTCAGATTTGCTTTGGTAATTTTTCCTTGAAACAAACAGGCCGCAGAAAAGCTGGACAGCATCCTTCTATTCGCCAATTCCCTTACTATTTATCAATGAATAAATTCTACCATCCCTTTAATACTATTTTTCATAAAATATGCCTCTCGTTTTTGTATATCGGGCTTCAGTTGAAGAAATGCGCCTACATGGATGTCTTTGGCAATGATTTCATCAAAGATGGAATCTATTCCCAGATTGAGCCCTTTATGCTTCCTTTCCTTTATTATAGCGAGCCAAAACTGTATTTGCTTTTTAGCCATCTGTAGCATAGTAACTGCATCCTCCAGAAGACCATAATGACCGTAACATATGAATTTAGGTCTTTTTTCGATAACAAGAGAGATTGATTGGATAGCAATATCAGGCCGAAAGGGGGATGGAGTTGAAGGTCTAATATAATGGTTACTCCCTGAAGGGAGACTGATACCTGCAACGTCCCCAGCAAAAACAAGGTTTTTAAAGAAAAAACAAAGGTGATGGGATGCATGTCCTGGTGTTTCCAATGACTGGATTTTATAATCTTTCCACAGGATATCACCTTTAGAGCAAATCTTTGCTCTATTTACAGGTAATGGATTGCCATAGGCCCTTGCCGGATCCCCGAGAATTTTCAAGGAGCCGTGCCAGAGCTTTGCTGGGTTAGTAAGATGGGTAACCGCCTGAGGATGACAAAAAATGACACTCCCTGGATAGTCATATACTAAATCTCCACATCCGCCGGCATGATCAAGATGGATATGCGTAAGAAGAATATAATCGATCTCTTTGATTCCTATCTCTGATAATGCCTTGCGCAGGGTTGCAATAGTCGCAGATGGACCGGGATCAACTATTATACCTCTATTCCCCTCCTTGATGATCCAGCTACTGATAAAGGTAGAAAAACCCTCAAGCGGTAAATCAAGATCAACCAGGAAGAGATTTTCAAATATCTTATGTGTGGCCATTTGCAAATCAAGAAGGAAATTGGAAGATGGCTGTTTCTCCTAACTCCTCTTCGATTCTCAATAGTCTGTTATACTTACATATCCTCTCGGAGCGGGAGAGTGATCCTGTCTTTATCTGTCCGCTCCCAGTTGCTACACTCAGATCGGCAATAAAACTATCTTCTGTCTCACCTGATCGATGGGAGATAATCGTCTTCCAGCCAATCCTGTGAGCCATCTCAATGGCCTGGAGTGTCTCAGTAAGGGTCCCTATCTGGTTGAGCTTTATCAGAACGGCATTGGCAGAGCCTTCTTCGATGCCCCTGGAGATTCTCTCAGGATTGGTAACAAACAGGTCATCACCTACAATCTGAATTTGGTCTCCCAATCTTTGAGTCAAGACCTTCCACCCATCCCAGTCATTCTCATCAAGACCATCTTCAAGAGAAAAAATAGGATACTGATTCGTCAATTCAGTGTAAAAATCTATCATCATCATGGCATCCCTTTCAGATTGATCAGACATAATAAATTTGTATTTGCCATCTTTATAAAAGGAGCAGGCTGCTGCGTCAAGGGCCAAAACCACATCTTCACCAGGTTTATAGCCAGCTTTTTCTATTCCATGCAATATCATCTCTATTCCTTGATCATTTGATGTGAGATTTGGTGCGAAGCCGCCTTCATCACCAACACCTGTGGAAAAACCCTTGTCCGAGAGAACCTTTGCCAGAGAATGAAAGATCTCTGCTCCAATTCTCAGGGCATCCTTGAAAGTCTCTCCACCTTTGGGTACGATCATAAATTCCTGAAGGTCCAGATTGTTGGAAGCATGCATGCCACCATTTAAAATGTTCATCATAGGCATAGGAAGTCTGCGTGCATTTGTACCTCCGATATATCTATAAAGAGGAATATCTAATGAATCGGCAGCCGCCCTTGCTACAGCAAGAGAGACACCTAACAACGAATTTGCCCCAAGCCTTTCCTTGTTTGGTGTGCCATCAAGTTCGATCATAGTTTTATCGATAAGAGATTGATCAAAAGGATCCATCCCCATTATTGCTGGTTCTATAACTGCAGTAACGTTTTCTACTGCCTTACGTACCCCCTTGCCTGAATATCTTTTAGGATCACCATCCCTTAACTCCAGGGCCTCAAATTTACCGGTAGAAGCGCCGGATGGAACAGCTGCTTGCCCCCATGCACCATCAGATAAACCTACCTCAACCTCAATAGTGGGATTTCCTCTAGAATCCAGAATCTCCCTTGCAAAGATGATCTCGATTGTTTCCATACTATCCTCCCCATGAATGTTTAGCTATTGGAAGAGATAGCTAAACTTCAATAAAAATGTAAACCTTGATAAGTCGGTAAAAAGCAAAAGCTTTTAACTTATTGATATAATTATAAATAGATGCATTTTTAGCTTGTTTTTCTCTTTACATTTTGGTATTAAAAAGCCAAATGGTCAACTAAATTATAGGTGAAAAGCATGATACATATCAAAGACTATAAACAGAAGAATCTTTTCTATCCATAGAATTTCTTAAACCCCAAACGTTGCGAGCTTCTGGATCAGTCATGGGCCGGTCTATTTCAGAAAGAACTCCTTTGTGAACTTCCCGTAAGGGAAATAAGCTCGTTCTTCAATGATGGTTTCGACCGCTCTACAAAAGGACTGTACACGGCACTTGGTACTCTGATTCTTCAGCAAACACGCGACCTGACTGACGAAGAAACCGTCAACCAATTATCTTTTAACATTCAATGGCATTATGCGCTGCATATCACTGAGGGGTCGGATTCAGTCAAATATATGTGTGTTAAGACCTTATGGAATATGCGAAGCATTTTTGTTGATAATTCTCTGGACGCAGTTTTATTTGACCGTATTACCGATAAGCTGAGACCTTTGAAAAACCCGGTGATTTTCACCATCCCCAAAAAGACGATGGACTTTTTTGAAGTAACTGGTGGCCTCCGGCCCGGAGGGCCTACGCCCCGGAGGGAACTGAAAAAAGCCCATCGTCTTTAGATCAATAGGGGTTATGCAAAGGTTTCACAATATGTAGTCTTTTAGTACTTGTCTCTGGAATCGCGATCATGCCGTCAACAATATCATACCTTGTAAATCCTGACGCCGCTGAAGGTCATCGGGAGACGCTTCATGCCACAAAGCATATTCTCGCATAGCGGATTCTTCTCCAGATTACTTTGTTGCTCCACTTACAGGAGATTGCCCCTGTAAAGGAACACCTTGGAGTTGAAATCCTTTTATTTTTATTGTCTTATCTTTTTTGTTTTATTGCTGGTCGCCTTCGCAACAATCAATCCAACAACAAAACCGATCGCCATGGTAAGCGGTATCAGTATAATCTGGGGCATACCTATCTTCCAGAAAAAAAGCCGCAAGGTTACAGGCTGGATATTCTGGACAAGTATGATAAGAAATAGGACAATTAAGGCTAATACTGCGATAAATTTTGGTCTCATTATCAATCTTCTCTATCAACTTTCACTGCTGAATAGGCGGAGAGGAGCCATGTGGAGAAGTGAAAGGGCCCCGCTCTTTCGCATTGAGTCTTAGGCTTACTATGTTTTTGTCATTGCGAGAAGGGTCATGGGACAGCAATCTCAATCGAATTCTATGAGTTGGAGATTGCTTGGCACTCTTTGGGCACTTTCAATGACAGCAAAGATAGCGGCATTCATTGAAAGTCGCTCCCTTAAGATAACATTAAAAGCGGTTATGGATATGCTGTCAAGGTATTATATTAAAAGTTTTAAAAGAACCTGCAATTCTATTTCCTTGTGTATCTCTCTCAGCGCATGCATATGGGGCAAAAGATAGCCTGGGATCTAATGGATTTCAAACTATAGATACCATCACGAGCCCTTCCCGCTTAGAACATAAGATTCCTATCGGGCACGAGGTTCTAAATATATATGAGGTAGTTGCCTATATTGAATAATCCTCTCTCCCACGTACAATCTTGGAAACTTCCGAGATAGAAACCGCCACCTAATGAAGTGTCTTTGCCAAAGGAATTCCACAGTATCAAAGATAGGGTTTACCATCAATTTATTGAAAGAGTTTTCAACTCCACGGTATCACGGTACGCTCCTCTAAATTAAATAACATACCGCGATGACCACTAGAGTAGAAGTTATTCCCAAGATTAGAGCTGACAAGAAGTTCGCTTAAGTTTATACTTAACCCGAAAGATAGCTGGTCATAGTGCGCGGACTAAGACGGCACTGGAAGACTCCGGCATGGAACTGTATCATGCCGCAATAGAAAAAACACACAAAATCTGTAAAATCTGACATGATCAGAATACCGAATCGCTGATCTGGAGGGAGAGAGCATTGTCCCGGGCCAAGAAGCACAAGGGAGTCAAACGGATTGCAAGATGGGCTTGTAGCTTGCTTTTGAAGATTCTTCTTGTCTTCTGCTTGCTCACCATGGTCCAAGTAGTGCTGCTGCGGTTTTTCGATCCTCCCTTTACGGCAAGGATAGCTTGGAGCTGGCTTCACAGCAAGGTTACCACGAAACAATACCAAAGGTTCGTTTACCACTGGCGGCAACTCTCGGAGATTTCTCCTCATCTGAGAAAGGCTGTCCTGTCAGGGGAAGATCAGAGATTTCTCTCCCACCATGGATTTGACTTTGCTGAGTTACGGCAGGCCGGCAGGGATTTCCTAATGGCTGAAAGGACTAGGGGGGCAAGCACCATTACCATGCAGACAGCCAGGACCGTTTTTCTGTGGCCTGCCAGGAGTTGGTTGAGAAAAATTGCCGAGGCATATTACACGGTTCTTCTTGAGCTAATTCTAAGCAAGGAGAGGATCCTTGAGATATACCTTAACACCGTTCACTGGGGGATAGGAATCATGGGAGCCGAGGCTGCGTCACAAAAATATTTCTCTACCAACTCTATCTCTTTGACTCGTTCTCAAGCGGCACTGCTGGCAGCAATACTTCCGAATCCTAACAGGTGGTCACCCACCAGTCCTAGCAACTATGTAAAAAAAAGACAAAAAAAGATTATGAAAGAGATGGTAAGCATGCCGCTGCTATAAGCGATGACACTACAGGAGAATAACAGGAGCTCTACTACCTCTATCTGAATCCACCCTTCAGCGCAGACTTATAGCGAGACCTTTGAAAAACCGGGCGATTTTCACCATCCCCAAAAAGACGATGGACTTTTTTGAAGTGACTGGTGGCTTCCGGCTCGTAGAGCCTCCCGCTCGGAGAGAAGGGTGCTGTCTTTTCGTAACGTATCAGTGGGGGAACCCGCAGGCACCGATTTATCGGGGCAATGCGGAGGGGGCAAAACTCCCCCATGGATACGTTGCTGAAAAGACCAACCCGAGAGCCTCGGCCTCCGGCCCGGAGGGCCTACGCCCCGGAGGGAACTGAAAAAAAGCCCATCGTCTTTAGATCAAGAGGGGTTATGGAAAGGTCTCAGAGCCGGTATTAGGATTGGATTGCAGACTAGACCATAGTAGTGGAAAGTGGACAGAAAGCGGTTATGGGTTACAATTATAGCAAAAATCAAGAGCGAGGCTATAGGCAGTGCCTATACAAGATAGAGGATTTCAAGAAAAGCGGGACTATTTATGACTCCACCTTCATCAATTTCTGTCTTCTTTTATAACTCTCTCCCCCTAATCTTGCAAAGGCCATATATAGGATATTGGCCTTAATTTTTGCTGAGAGATTTTCCTTTGCTTCTCACAATCCCAAATAGTTGGGAAACTTTTTTAGCTGGCTGAGAAAAGCTGAGAAGCTGAAGAAATAAGGCCGTTCCAACCGGAACGCAGTGGATCAGATTTTTCCTGTGATCGATCCGAAGACCACGGGAGTCTTTCCTCTGAATTAAACCCAGATTATGCAGTAGCCACCTACTGCGGCCTGAAACACCTTGCTGTCCCGCCTTGGCGGGATTTCACGATTTTGCTTCTCAACATATTTACAAATATGCCTTCGGCGCAAAATCGCTCCAACTTCTCGTTTCGCTGAGGTTTTTCAACCCTCGTGACGATACCTACTGCATAATCTGGGTTCAAAAGAAATACTGTTTTTATTTTTGGGAAATTGGATTGTTGTTTATTAGGAAAATTTTTTGACGGTGTTTTGATAGTATGATATACACATAGGCAATGGAGGGATGTCCGAGTGGTTTAAGGAGGCGGTCTTGAAAACCGTTGTCCGCTTAAGGTGGACCGTGGGTTCGAATCCTACTCCCTCCGCC
>JAWOBA010000140.1:0-7888 GCA_046498285.1 Desulfatiglandales bacterium
GTTTTTTTGTTATCCATATAACTTCCGTAAACTTGTTTTGAAGCACCATTCCCTAGTGAATTGTTCGATCTGGAGGCCTCTCGGACCCGAGTCCTACTGTTTCGGACTCAGGATAGAAGGTCTCAAGACTGAGGTGGTCTTGATGGAATTATAGCCCAGAGGAAGCGTCGTAGTCATGTGCTAAAGCTGCAGTCTACAAAATAAGACTTGGGCAGTGATAATTTGAATGCCGGACCTCTCCAGTGCACTATTTTGTATTTTTGGGACAATAAAATGCCGGGCCACTTTAGAACGGTCATTTCTCTTTAGCAACATTATTTGATTCCCCAAACGGTAGGATGGGGATGGAGGTAGTTCATGGATTATTTCCTTTTTTTTAAGCCACGACCAGAAGGGCGGCGTGGTGGACTTTTTTTGGTTTTCAACAAGGTTTCGAGAGAAGCGAATGGCCTGTATGTCGAAGGTGATTCTTCTTCATCGCCTGATTGCTCCTTGGCATACCATTCTGCATCTATATACCGCGAGTGCTCATTATCATGACAATCGCGGCAGAGGAGCTCCCAATTGCTGCCGTCAGGAGGGTTATTATTGTGATCGTGATCTTTGTGGTGGACTGTGAGTTCACGAAGTTTTTTGCCCGTGAATTCTCGCCCACATCGTGCACAGATTGGGGGGAAAATCTTAAGGGCTCGTTCACGATAGGTTTTCTCCCGACGCTCTCGGTTCCGCCGAGCCTCGGCAATGATCTGATCCTCTTTTTTTGTCTCCTTTGGTGACACGTAAAAATCCTCCATTTCTTCTATTGAGAACAAATTTGACAAGAACTACTATATAGAGAAAGTTTTGTGTAATACAATATTTTTTTCTCGGAAGGGATTCCGCCCTGCATACACGCTATAAAAGTAAGGTTATTATACCTCCAACCCTTTTTCTTACACACTTTTGTATGCATGAATGGCCTTTCCTCTTTGCATGGTGGCATTTCCGCACCCATACCTCTCATCCAATCCTTTATACCAAGAATCAGGGTACTCAGTCCATGATTCTTAGTGATTGGGAGGTTACTTCCCTTATCAGCCTCTAGCAGTGGAATGAAAGCAGATCATATCTTTGTGGTTTATGTTAAACAACGTGGAATTCTGAAAATCGCCGGGTTTTTCAAAGCTCATATTACTGCCTCCATCACTTGTGGATTTCTCTTATACACCTAAAACTTTATCTATACGGTTATTATTCAGCTCAGTAATAAGATTGGCAGCCCACCTGGTGGCGTTGCCAACCACTGTCGTGCATGCTGTTGAATGCCCGCCCGCTTCTAAGAATGCTTCCCACTCTTCATACATATAAAATGACCTTCCCATAAGCTTTTTTTGTATTTCACTGCACGTAACAGTCCCATATTCATCTAAAAACTTATTTACTAATTTTTCGCTGAGCCTATATGCTTCAAACCTCTTTCGTTCTTTATCTTCTATATGTTCTAATTCTCTTCCATACATCTGGCTCAACACCATTATTGTGCCCGCCAACGCACCGCAGCTTCCGAAAGTGGTTAACCCTATTCCACCGCCAAGGCCGGTTGCAGATTTAAATATTGCCTCATTTTTTAACTGTGGAAACATTTCATACAATGCTCCAATTGCGCATTGAGCACAACCACCGTACTTTTTTTCGTAGGCAAAGCCTAATTCATACGCCTTTTCACTTGTTTTAGACATGCTGGTATTTTCCATTTTATTATTCATGCTTGAAAATCTCCTTTTTTAACGGTTATTTCAATGCCATACTCTGAGATAATGCAGTTGATACTCAGGATGGTTGTCCACCAAACAGCATACTCTTTTGCCTCCAGGCTAAGCAAAACGTTTTTGCTTACCTATGCTTTAACGATGCATGTACCAATACGAAAAGAGGTCAGCATTTGATATAATACTTTATGCACATGAAATTGACGGTATTATATGATTTCTTTGTGAAGATGGGAAAAAGGCATTGCAGTAATCTTTGCGATTTGCTTACAAATTAATTTTCTTTTTTTCTCAGATAGGTAGTAATTTCATCCAGCATCTCATTAGCCCATTTTATTGCTGTTTTGCTATCCTTTGGTTTTTCTCCCTCTATTCTGAAGCGTCCTTCTACACCATAGAAACTTTTAACATGTATACAGCCACTCCTAACAAGGAATTTTCCCAAAATAGTTACGATCGGCGGTATGCCATTCCTGAAGGCCTGGTCCATTTCATGAATAAAGTGTTTATCATTTCGGTAGGAAAGATAAAGCTGACCACCTGGCCTGATTATGGTACCTATGAATTCAAATAAACCATCTGATAGATTTTCTTCAATAAGATTGACTGCGGAATTTCCAAAATGAATCAAAGGAAAGAATTGGGCATCAAAGAAGTGATAAGAGGCATCGTTACGACCGTTAGCGTAAAGACCACGTATGCACGGCCCCATGCTCTTTTCACCATTTTTCTTTTTGAGATACACAGAGATGTCAAAGTGCCCATGGATACGCATTGCACTATAGCTAATTTCCAGGGTTTATCCACCCAGTTTTTTGCCTTCAAGTCTTTTCATTATTTTTGAGAGTAATGAGAATCAGTGAAAAAAAGTTTAATCTGTATTTTTATCAGGAAAAAAAGTCTGCAATAGAGCATCTTCCTGACTCCTCACTGTGAAGATCCGGCACACTCAATCATACCGGGGATCAATATAATGTATTTTCTCCATGCCATGAAATCAATAAACAGCAATTCCCTGAAGATCGTGCTGCTCTAGATGATGAAAAGGGGAATGGGGTGCCAAGCGCATTATTTTGATCATGATTTCTGTCTGATGTCGTGCAAGATCTGCCGTTTCACTGCGGGAAACCCGGGCCATTGATGGCGGTCTGCTATCGGACTTGTATCTAACAATGCACCCCTCTTTGATGCCAATTTTTTTACCATGCAGTTTGTTTATTTCCTTTAGGGCTTGTATGCCGGTAATCAGGTGTTCCTATCGTTATTCGTTTATGGTTTTTGGGGACAAAGATTCAATTGGCTGAGATTGCTTATTGCACGCATTAGCCGACGTGTTGGCGATAAGTATTGCAAATATAATAATGTGCATATGGTTCATCATGCTTTTATCACTTGATTATTCTATCATGCATGTCTCAAGGTAAGTGATTATAAAAGGATCAAGTTTTTATATCGCGATGATGCTATGCTACCACCTATTTTAGACTACCAATTTGAAATTATACCGGAAGCGACAACCTTTTTATGCTTTTAATGGGATTGGTATAATACCATTGTAAGATAAAGGCCTTATCACAAGAATGTATCAAAATTTCACTACCAATCCTGATTGTTACAGGGTACTATAAAAATTTGGTAAGTGCTTGGTGTAGTAAAGAAATCGATGTCAAAGGTAAAATTATTATTGGCCTAAGGCAAGAAAAAAATTGCATAATCATTGACGTGTTTTTTGTAAAATTCTGCCTTAGTTTTGTATTTGTTGAAGATTATACCAGGAGGGAGACTATGGGTTATAAATTTATTGAACTGGAGGTTGAAGATACTATAGGCATTTTGACCCTTGCCAGGACAGAACGTCTTAATGCACTTAGCCTGGAGTTTGCTGCTGAAATCACTGGCGCCGTGAAGGAATTATGGGACACAGATGAGGTGAGGGCAATCATTCTTACAAGTAATGCCCAGATTTTTTGTGCAGGTCTTGACCTAAAATCATTTATCTCCGCAGGCCTTGATGGTTCAGCAAAAGGTAGTCTTAATTTTCCTACAAAATTGCACGAATTATTTGATTGCTGCGATGTTCTTGAGGAATGTCCCAAGCCTCTTATTGCGGCGGTGCATGGTCAGTGTATGGGAGGTGGACTTGATATGATTGCCGCCTGCGATATTCGACTCTGTACAGAAGACGCCACCTTCTCTCTGAAAGAAACCGGCATAGGGCTTGTTGCAGACATGGGAGTGCTTCAGCGCCTTCCCCTGATAATTGGTCAGGGCTTTACCAGAGAAATGGCCTATACTGCCCGCTTTTTCTCTGCCAAGGAGGTTGCACGCATGGGACTGATAAATAATACCTATACAAATAGAGCAGTGTTGATGGATGAGGCTAAAAAGCTTGCCAAACAGATCGCAGAAAACGCTCCCCTTGCTGTTCAGGAAACCAAAAAGGTGCTTAACTACAGTAGAAATGCAACAATTAAGGATGGAATGTCAATGGCGATGCAAAAAAATATGGTCCTTTTCATTTCACAGGATTTGCGGGAAGCCATGGAAGCCTTTAAGGAAAAGAGAAAGCCAGACTTTAAGGGAAAGTAAGTTCCTTTGGCCTATTTTCGATTGTTTTTAGAGTATATAATGGTTACACATGAAGAGAGCTTTGCACAACCGGACCATTTTTGTCTCTGTGCATGAAGAGGGTGGACTTTTTTGAAGTGACTGGCGGCTTCCGGCTCGACTCCGTCCTGGAGGGGACTCCGCCCCGGAAGGTAGAGCCTCCCGCTCGGAGAGAAGGGTGCTTCTTTTCGTAACGTATCAGTGAGGGAACCCGCAGCCCCGAGCTTGTCGAGGGGAATGCGGAGGGCCTCCGGCTCGGAGAGCCTCCCGCTCGGAGAGGGCAAAACTCCCCCATGGATACGGTGCTGAAAAGACCAACCCGGGAGCCTTGGAACTGAAAAAAAGTCCATCGTCTTTCTTGGGATAATGAAAATCGCCGGGTTTTTCAAAGGTCTCATTATGTAACCACCAGATGCGATGAATTCGTAATCGTAGAAAGCCGAAATCGGGACGGAAAAGTAAAAAGCTCTCGTGATCGCGAAGCAACACCCCGGCTCCCTCAGCGCATAATCCCTGCCTGTTGACCAGGAGAGTTATTACTATCCTTGAATCCACCTACATCTATCAAGCCAGAGAAAGGGTTTATCATGTCTTTTTGCCGTTTAAACCCAGATTATGCAGTAGCCACCTACTGCGGCCTGAAACACCTTGCTGTCCCGCCTTGGCGGGATTTCACGATTTTGCTTCTCAACATATTTACAAATATGCCTTCGGCGCAAAATCGCTCCAACTTCTCGTTTCGCTGAGGTTTTTCAACCCTCGTGACGATACCTACTGCATAATCTGGGTTAAAAAAGGCTACCGATCCAGCTCCTTTCTCACGACTGTACCGATCTTTACAAAGGTATAAGGTTTTTTTATATACGGTCCCGCCCCAAGCCTCTGGGCCTCAATGACACGGTCCGTCTCAGAAAATCCGCTTGCAATGACGGCTTTCTGTCCGGGATGGTATTCCAGGATTTTTTTATAGGTGTCGAGACCGTCAATACCGGGTTCCATGATCATGTCCAGGACAACCAGATCTATCGAGTTCTCTTTCATGAAATCTACAGCTTCTTCTCCGCTGGAAGCGGTGACAACATTGTAACCCAATTCGATCAAAATGTTGGACGCAATTTCTCTTTGCTCATAGACATCATCAACAATCAGGATCGATTCTCCCCGGCCCTTGTAATCCACGACAGGTACACTGGATTTCCTCTCTGCCGGTTTTTCTCTGCAGACAGGAAAATAGAGCGTAAAAGATGTTCCTTTCTTTTCGATGCTTTGAATATCAATGTACCCTTTATGGTCTTTGACTGTGCCCCACACTACTGCCAGCCCGAGTCCGCTTCCACTCCTACCCATTTTTTTCTTCGTATAGAAAGGCTCAAATATCCTTTCGATATCTTGCGGCGAGATACCGAGACCTCCATCAGAAACAGTAAGAACAGCATAATCACCTTCCTCCACATCATCATAGCCTTCTACAGGCATATCGATATATTGGTTTTTTGTGGAGACCCGAATCGTGCCACCGTTGGGCATTGCCTCGGCCGCATTGAATAGCAGGTTCATAACTGTTTTACTCAAATGAACCAATGAACCGGATATATTCAGCAGCGACCCTGCAAGATCGGTCTTGACTTCGACACCAGGAAAAAATGATTTGAGCTTACGATATTCAGGGCTTTGCAAGTAATCAGATATGATGTGGTTCAAATTGACGATCTCCATCGTAGGAACCCCCCTTCTGGCCATGGTCAATAAATCCTGGACAACAGCAGCGGCTCTCATGCCGGATGATTCCATGGTGGCTATGGGCTTTCTCAGAGGGCTGTCCTGGGGAAGCTGCATCAACAGCAAATCCGGGATACTTGTAATGCCCGATAAAATGTTGTTAAGGTCATGCGCAACGCCTCCTGCCAGGGTTCCAACGGCTTCCATTTTTTGCGCCCTTTGCAGTTGGGCTTCCAGTTTCCTTTTCTCGGTTACGTCTCGAATAAGACCCTGATATCCGACAATTGTGCCATCATCCTCCCACCGAGCGGTCGCAGTGAGCAGGCAATCCATCTCGTTTCCATTCTTCTTTTTTCCTTTGATTTCATAGTCCCGGATGGGTCCTCTTTCTAAGAGGCTGAGAACATTCCTTCCATCCTTAGGGTTAGCATATATCTTGGAGACATTGGTGCCAATCATCTCTTCCTTCGTATAACCAAAAAGTTCCAGCATAGCCTGATTGACATCCAGGAACTCACCATTGCGGGAATGGACAGAGATGGCGTCTCTTGATTCTTCGAACAGACTCCGGTATCGTTGTTCGCTCTTTTTCAGGGCTTTGGTACGCTTGCTCACCTCCTGTCTCAACTTCATGTTCCAGAACCAGACCGACAAAAGTGCCATAAGCAATACAATCGTAGAAATGAGGATATGGGGAAGGTAAGATAATATAGGAGATTCTCCGATGGAATAATGGGTCCCTATCCATTTTTTGTTGATTTTATCAAGGATCCCCTTTCTTTGGGCCAGGGTAATCCCCTTTGTCAGTATGCCAATCAGGACCGAATTGCCCTCCATAACCGCCATGCAGTTCTTACCTATGTAAAGAGGATCCCCTACCTTCTTAATCTTTTCTGTCAGCCTGTTTTTAAAAACATGGTAAAGCACGATCTGTTCATCCCCGATGACGGCATCCGCCTTACCTGCAATAACAAGATCGGCCGCTGTTGCGAAATTTTCTGTATTGACCAGCTCAAAAGAGATCTTTTTCGATTCCAGATATTCTTTGGCATAGTCTCCTTTCTGCATGGCAATGGTTTTTCCATTCAAATCGCCAAGATTCTTGATATCCGTTCTTTCCGTTACGACAAAGATCGAAGCAGGAACCTCGAACATGGGCTGGGTGAACTCGAACGAGTCATCTCTCTTCTTGCTGTAAAAAAGGCTTGTCAGGACATCAGCCTTTCCGGAGAGAACCGCATTCTGGGCATCCTGAAAATAGGTGTCTGTAAATCGTGCCGTAAATCCGATTTCGGTTGCCATCCACCGGGCAAGCTCAATGCACATCCCATCATGCCCGCCTTCCTTAACAGCAAATTCAAAGGGGGGGTAATGGGTCTGACTGACAAACGTGATGGTTTTCTTTTTAAGAAGGTAGTCCTGCTCCTCGTTGGAGAGTTCAAACGCCGAAACAAGACCCATGGGGCAAAGCCAAAAGGGTAAAAAAACAAAGATAAGGTAAAGGCAGAATAACTGACTCCTTTTCATCTAAACGACTGGCTCCTTTCTTGTCTCTAACCCCCAGCCTTCCACATAATTACAAGAAATATTAGGCCCGGAATGGATATGGAACGGGTATGGATATGAATGGATAAAAACTCGCTTTTTCGAATTCTGAGTATACGAGATACGGCCTTGTGTGTCAAACCAAAATACACCTCATGATGTTGTGGAAATAAATATATGGCTGAAAAGGGATGCTGAGTAAGGATATACGCATTTTAGTCAACCCCGTAGAGTCCAGGACATGCACGGTAGATTATAGCCCCGTTTCC
>JAWOBA010000151.1:0-11292 GCA_046498285.1 Desulfatiglandales bacterium
CGCAGGCGCAGCGGGCTGTTCCAGGTGTAGGCCGCCGTCGCGCCGCGGCCGCACATGCCGCGCTGCGGTGGTCCGGATAAAAATTTCCACAATCTGTTCTTCGGTCCTCATTTTTTTTTCCTCCTTTATAAGGTTAACTATTTCAATTCTTCCAGCCTAATGCTGAATTTTTTCTACCATCAATTCCGCAATTTTTTCTGCTTCGCTGTGTTCGATTTTGAATCGTTCGAGATATTCATCGATCCAAGACGTTCGTATCAAGATCATGCCCGAAGGCAATCTTGAATGAGAAAGACCGTCCTTTAACCAAGACCTAAGAGTTCGACTTGAGATTCCCGCGTATTTGCTCGCTTCCCTGATTTTCATCCAAGACATGGCACCTCAATCCTTCTGTGCTTCCGGCCATAGATCGCTTTCATGCACATTCAATACTTTCGCAAGTTTTTTTCTTTCCATCTCCCGAGGTGGTGCACCTTGTTCAAGCGTCGACATGCGGCTTTCCGCTATTTCAGCAGCTAACGCAAGTTTCCATTGCGGAATACCCAATGCTAATCGGTATTTTTTGATACGATTCTCCACGAGAAAATCTTCCATGAGGGCTCTCCTATATGATGCTAATCTATTTTTTGTATTGGATTGTAAATGAGGAAGAAGAGGAAAAGAAATGTAGTAAAAATCTTTTTTTAAAATTTTAGTGCAAAAAACCCCTGATTGATAAAACTCAACCAGGGGTTTTCAAGAAAATAAAAGGAATAATTAATACTTTAAGCCAAGAAATGCACCCAGTGCGGAAAAATCATATCACCTTCATCTTTAGGGCCGTCAATTGCTGAATACCTCGAATCTTGCTTTAATATTTGATCCAAGTTTAAGCTTAAAGAATTGTAATAAATATCTCGAAAAAGATTGTAGATTGTCTCATACTTTTTAGGTGTATATCTCCAGTATCTTTTGGATATTGAGCTCTCATCACGTGCGTCCATTATTCCTTGCTCAGAGATAAATCCATCAATCATTCTATAATGATGGCTCTCTACTTCTTCTTTTTGCTTTATGTTTTCAACCAAGAAATAAACAAGGATGTTTAAAGGAAAATCTGTACGCTTATGTTTTTTTATGACCTTTTCTTCAGGTTCCTTTTCAGAATTATTTAAATTATCCGGTTCAATTTCTCGATTTATGTCGTTATAAAGAATTTTTAACAAATGATTGGATTGAAGCCCTAACACATGAGCTGCTTTTTTGACTGCTCTTTCTTTCATTGTCACAATATTATTTTTCTTCTCGGCAAGTAAAAGGCCATATCGTATTCTATGCTTTGTTTTTTGATCAGGTTTTATCAGCAGGATATCCAATAATTGATCACTTGTGTAATTTAAAATTTTGGCAGCGTCCTTTAGCATTTCTTTTGTAATCGGCGGCGTATTTTGTTCAATACCCTTCGTAATCCTATAAATCCGTATACCACGTTCTACCTTTCTTTTAGTTATCAGTTGGATCAGTTCATCTGTCGTTTTGCTTACATCCAAATAATTCAATTTGGAATAATAAGCATTTTTGTCTTTTTGAGACTTGAATTCCCCTGGCGGGTGGCTAAAATCAAATTTGTTGTTTTCTATCTCTTTAGATATCAAGAGCGTCCTCGATGCTATTTCCCAATCTTGATTATTATATAGAAAATCTTATTTTTTTGCAAAGTATTGCAGTATGTGGAAAAGGGTGCACATAGGGTGCAAAATAATGGTGTAAAATAGTATATTATAGCATGATTAAAGGAACTAAGTTACTGAAATTATTGCAATAATAATTTTAAAGACCGATCTCATAACCCGAAGGTCGCTAGTTCGAATCTAGCCCCCGCTACCAAGAAAAGGTATGGGTTAGCCGATTTTGGCTAGCCCATTTTTTTTGTTCCACAGTGCATCACGCAGTCCTGAGGTTCGCTTGATATATCGGGAAACCGCGGTACAAAACACGTCCTCATTTCCCCATATTTCCACATTTTTCTTGGCGCGGGTAATGCCTGTGTATATGAGTTCTCGTGTCAGTACTGGTGATTCCCTGTCAGGCAATATGAAAAGCACATTATCAAACTCTGACCCCTGGCTTTTATGAGCTGTCATAGCGTAGACGGTTTCATGTTCAGGCAATCTGAAAGGATGAAACTTTTTTACCGTCCCATCTGTGGCGGGGAAAAAAACGCGGCGTTCGTTGTTCATGCTGGGATCTTGCAGGACTATTCCCATATCTCCATTAAACAATTGCAGATTATAATCGTTTCTTGTAATCAGCACAGGCCGTCCTGGATACCATTTCATATACGGGTCTATGAGCCCTTCCTCTATGAGGATTTGCTCCGCTAATATGTTAAGAGCAGTGACACCAAAGGGTCCTTTCCTCAGTGCGCAAAGAATCCGAAACCGCTCAAATATCTGAAAAGCCTCAAGGGGATTTCTGGCCCGTAAATAATCTCCATAGCCTTGTACAATGGTAGCTTTAATAACATGGGGGGAATCGTTTGGGTGGGGAAGTTCTTTCCATGTAATATCTTTGTATACTCCACTTTTCATGAGGTTTATTGCATTATCGCCATCCCCTGTATTTACCGAGTTACTGACAGCTCTAATACCGCTGTCACTGCCGAATCTATAGTTTTTTTCAAGCTGAATAACGCAGTCTCCAATCCCCGATTCATTTGTTTCATTTCGTTGTGTTTCGATTATTTGTTCTGTTACTTCCTCGCAATCCTTGCGAAAGCTGTGTGAAAAACTGTGTTGAGATCCAGTATCACATATATCACCGAGAACCGCACCTGCCTCTACTGAAGCAAGCTGGTCTTTGTCGCCTAATAATATTATTCGTGCTTGCAAGGGAATGGCCTGAATAAGCTTGGACATCAGGGCCATATCCACCATCGAAGCCTCGTCCACTATCACTACATCAACCGGAAGTAGATTTTTGTCATTATGCTGAAAATAGGGTGAGTCATGGATGGTTCCCAGAAGTCGGTGTATGGTTGAGGCATCTTCCGGGATCGCTTCCTTGATACTTTTAGGACACAAGAGCACTTCTTTTGCTCGCCTAATAGCTTCCTGCAGTCGTGCAGCAGCTTTACCCGTCGGTGCAGCAAGGGCTATTCGCAGCCTTTCCGGCTTAGTCAGTGTAAGAAGGAGGGCCAGTATTTTGGCTACAATTGAGGTCTTTCCTGTTCCAGGACCCCCTGAAATAACACAGAATCTTTTTATCAGCGATGTATAAGATGCTACCCTCTGCCAGTTGATCTCTTCTGAATCATCGAGGGGGAAAAACCTTCGTAGTTCTTCTTTCAAAAGGCCAATACCGCTTTCCATATCAGAATCATGTATTCGTTTCTTAATTGAATTTGAGAGTTTGTATTCATATTCCCAGTAACGAAACAGATAGACTCTTGATTGGTCATCAAGAATCAGTGGCTTGTATTCTCCGGGATTTCCTACTACAGCACTTTCTCTCAGCTGTTTGCACCAATTGTTCAATGTAGGGCATACAACAGGATCAATCCCATTTTCCCCCTTAAACAATTCTTTTCCCTCTATGCTGGAAAGATCAAGGCATACATGCCCTTGTCTTGTGTAGCTGCTTACAAGTGCTGCTGCAAGGGATAACCCGAAAACGTTTGTACCTGCAAGCATTGATATAAAGCTTGCAAAATGCATGTCAATCATGGAGAGTATCCCAATATCGTAAAGTCTATGGAGAATATGCTGATTCACCGTTATATGAGCCCTGTCTCATCTATAAGGTTTGCACATAATCTGTTTATAAATGACCCAGATGGTCTCTTTTTATAAATACCAAATGTAGTCCCTTTGCTCGGATCCACACCGCGCAGGAATATATAGTAGGCTCCTCCAAAATGCCTTTCATAGGTATAGTCAGGCATGCGCAGGTGAAGGTATTGATTCAGGGCAGCGATGTATAGGTGGCACTGGATGCTATAAAATTCCTCTTTCATGGATTTAGCCAGGCCTTTTTGTTTATAATGGTCTATCCCTCTTCCAAGGAAATTTGATTTCCAATCAACGAGGTAGAATTGACCCTGGAATTGGAAGACCATATCTATAAATCCCCTCATAAATCCCCTGACAGGCGTCACATTAAGTCGCTCGATATGCTCGGGAAAAGCTTCGGAGAGCTCGGGGTCGGGATGTTTCGCAAATATGGCATGGAGTCTTTTCATTGAGATCGACTTTAACGGATAGTAGAATCCCAGTTCATTAAGCCGATCATGGTTTGGTATTTGTGATAAGGTAAAGTCGTTTCTCTCTGGCTCAAGTGGAACGGATAGCACTTTGTGTATCATATCACAGAGAGTTTCCTGCCATATGGGCTCAAAGCCGTATTCATTGAGTTTATTGGCGATTAGTTTTTTTATTATAGCCTTATCTTTTTGTCTAAAATCAAGGTGCTCGAATATATCATGCAGACATGTCCCTGCCTTTGTTCCCCTGGGGAATGAGAAAATGTCTAAAGGCTTCTCATCTATTCTTGAATCTTCAAAATCCTTTTGACTATACGTATAAGGACTGCTTACTTCTTTTGAGTTATGTACGGTATGATGACTCGCCTGCCATTGCTCTCGCACAGGAGATGTGGGGTGCTTTATTTCATCATAGTCGGCTCGTTCGGTATCATGCTGCTGGCCAGATATAAGGGAAGAAAAACTTGAGATGTGCCACTGACGATCTATAGTCCCGGAAAATTTACGAGATTGCAGTTCCCAGTTTCCATGTAATAAGGATGAATATTTTTTCCCTTCCTCCACCGGCATTTCAGAGAGCCTAATTGTCCCAGCAGATTTATCAACAAGTAATTTCAATTCTGCAAGTACATCATTATCCCTTAAATGCTTAAACCGTTTTTCTGTGCTGTTGACAATGTTTTCCTCTTTCCATAGTTCCTGGTGATGGAAAAGATATGCCGGGGCAGAGGTTTCGGCATCTGTGAAACGGCCCCAGATCACATAACAGCGATTTCTCGCCCTTGTTAAAGCCACATAGAAAATCCGCAGATTCTCAGCCAGTTCTTCCGTTTTAGCAAGCACCCTGTTTTTATCCATGGCTGTCGAACCAAGATCAAGGGTCAATCTCATGTTGTCATGGAAGGTAAAAGGATAGTTGTTTTTTTTGATTTTGGAACCGGACCATACAAAGGGACAAAATACAACCGGGTATTCAAGGCCCTTGCTCTTATGAATGGTAACCAGTTTCACAGCATCTTCATCACTCTCTAAGCGCAGCTGGTGTTCATCTAACCGTGGGGTGTTTGGATCTCTTTGTTCAGATAACCATTTCAGAAGACCTGCCATGCACAACTTTTGTTCAATAGATACCTGATGAAGGACTTCAGAGAGATGCAGCACGTTCGTATTTCGCCGTTCACCGTCAGGCAACGGCATGAGGCGGGTTAAGATTTTTTCTTGCACGAGTAAGTGACGAAACATTTGAATAAACCCGCGCTTGTCCCAAAGTTCATGATATTCCTGAAATGTAACAAGCCACTCCTCCAATCCGTTTTCATCCTGTATCAGGTAATTCAGTTCCTCACCTTTAACACCCATCATATCGGTAGTCAGGGCTGCTTTAAGGAGCCCATCATTATTCGGCTCGTTAATGCCTCCCAAAAGCCGCTGCATCTCCAGGGCTTCATGGGAATCAAAGAGGTTTTCAGTAGTATAAAGCACACTGGGAATATCAAAGGCTGCTAGGGCATTTTTCATGGTGCGTGCCTCAGAGTGTGTCCTTACTAAAACAGCAATATCTCCTTCCCTTAGAGATCTTTTTCCTATAGATGCCCTATTGCTTGTACCAAGATTGATAAGCCGTGAGATTTCAGCTGCTACAGATTTGGAAATCATTTTCCTGGCTTGCGTCTTGGTAACAGCTTTATCAGATTTTGTTACTTTGCCGGCATCCAGAAACCAAAGCTGTATGGGTGATTTTTTCTTATTATCTATTATGAGAGATTCAGGGCTTTTCTTTGCTGCCGGCGTAACTGGTTGAAATGGTATTTCTTGATAGAGAAAGGGATAGTCGACCTTGCTAAAGATGGTATTTATTGCTGCAACCAAGTCAGGCTCGGATCGCCAGTTTTCACCTAGGGTGAATCTGGATTCAACATTTTTTGCAGCATCCATATAGGCAAAAATATCAGCCCCACGAAAACTATATATGGCCTGCTTTGGATCTCCAATGAGAAAGAGGGTGCACGCGGTAGTACCAAAAATCCTTTTGAAAATGGCGTATTGAATAGGATCCGTATCCTGGAATTCATCGATCAGGGCAGCCTTATATTTTTTACCGATTGCTCCCGAAAATACTTCACCATCTGCTTCATGAAGAGATTGATAAACTTTGAGCAGAAGGTCGTCAAAAAACTGAATGTTCTTCTCCTTTTTTCTCTTAATAAGCTCATCGTGCACGTAATGAAATAGCTCTATTTTGAGCCATATGAGGTGCTGATCAAAAATCCTCTCAAGCTCCTCCTGTGTTTTCTTCAATTTTTCGCAGAGCTCAAAAAATGAGTGAGCAGGGGGAATATGATCTTTTTTTATAGCCCCATTAATTTCGCTGGAGGTGAATTTCCTAAAGTTTTCAAACAATAGGGAATTATTGCCTCCTGTTGACATAAAAGCATCCATACCATGTATCCATACAGGAATCTTTGCTTTACTATATTTGCTTCTATTGAGCGTTTTATCATTCATAAGAATGGCTTCAACCTCTCCCCTTGCCGATTTCCAGGCAGTACATGTTTTATGAAAAATCTCCTGAAATTCCTTTTCATAAAAAACTGTGTCTGGTTTTTCAACCGGAGGGATTATTTTGAGGTATGGCTGAGTATGCCTGCTTCCGAGAAGGGAAAGGAGGGTTTTCACGTTTACTTTATTACTAATGGCATAGTTTACAAAAAGAGATGATGCATTATAGAAGTGAATGCGCCAGAAATCATCTATAATTTCCATTTTGAGGTGTTCCTGGTCAGTAACCAGCTCGGTATCAAATAGGTTGCCACTTTCAAATGCATTCTCATGCAGGATTCTTCTGCAAAATCCATGTATCGTGAATATGGAAGCCTGATCGAATGACCGGAGTGCTTCATCAAGTATCCATAATGCATCCCCATGATCTGTGTATGTTTTCACCAGATCAATCAGAAAAGAGTCCTCGACTTTTTTTCCTTTAAATGCCTCCATAGCTTCGAGCAGCTTTAGGCGAATCCTGTTTTTCAACTCCTCAGTGGCAGGAACGGTAAAGGTAACGACAAGTATTTCATTAATGGAGAGCTTTTTCTCCAGCATAAGCCTGAGAAACAGGCCGGCAATTGCATAGGTTTTTCCAGTGCCTGCACTTGCTTCGATAAGGTTTGTTCCTTTAAGAGGACTGCTTATGAGATTAAAATACTTACGTGTTGTCATTTGTAATTGCTACTTGGTGGTCAAAAAAAGGCCGAAAGATTTCTTCTGCAAGGCCTCGAAATTCTGAATCAAGTGGATCAGCGTTTCCAAAGCAAAATTCGTAGTATGGATCATTGCACTCACCAGGGTTGTAGTCGGTTTTTTCCCAAATCCTGCGCGCAGCATTCAGGGCATCTTGTTCTGATTTGTTTTTTGCCAGGAGCGTATTTGCATAGTTCCAAGAGGTGTCTGAAAAAAAATGAAGAGGCTTCATAAGTCCTTCCCAGTATTTCTTTAAGAGATGTTCCAGAATATTTCTGCTATTTTCCACGGGGGAAAATTCCCATGCTGCCCATACAGAATCAGGTCTTTTATTCGGATCCAGGCCTGCCAGCATACTGGTACGGGGATAGGCATCAGCCATAAGACAATTCAGTGTTAGGTGGTGGATCCATACCCTAAGACGGTCTCTGGCTTTTACCCGTGCGTATCGGTATTGTATAAGCCTTGCTGGGTAAATGGTATTGATTCGTCCTGTCAGCCTGAAACCTGCTATATTCAGATCAATATCAAGAGGCTCAAGGGTTGTTTCCTGCATATACGGTGTATTTTTTTTTACAAAGTTGTCGATTCCATTACAAAGATTTTCATATATGCATTCTCCAGGCGTCCCATGTGGGAGTTGACCATGGGCACGAACAATAGGGATGGAATCCTTAAGATTTGCTCCTTCGAGTTTCCTTTCCAGCAGTTTTTTATTAAGCAGATATTTTTCCAGTGTCTTGACTTCAAATGCCTCTCTGTCTTCCAGGATAAGGGATTGCTCCTCAAGATGAATTCCCAGGCGTTTTTTGAGCAAAAATCTCGATGGATTAGAAAAGAAGCTGGAGAGATCGTTTAAATCAACTGTTTTCCATTCCTCTTCAGGGATTGAGAGTCCTTTTGAAATAAACAAAATGGGAGTCTTGCGAGCCTTAAGAATATATTGACCTGTATGGCAATTTTCATCTGAATAGCTGAATAGTTTTTCACCTTTCTTGAAATATTCCGGGCTAAAGGCTTGAAGGCGATGCTTGGTAACAATGTGGTCGTGGATTCTTTCCCCTGATATTGCGAAGCCTTGTTCAATATAATCCATGAGTTCGCTGACAACAACAGATGGAGGAATAATACTATTGTCCTGAATGTTTTGGCCGACATAACTTATATATAATATCTTTCGTGCGGAAAGTAGTGTCTCCAGAAAGAGATACCGATCGTCATTGCGCCTGGAGCGGTCTCCTGGTTGAGGATATTGTGCTATAAGATCAAAACTTAGGGGTTTGGACTGTCTCGGATAAGAATCATCATTCATGCCAACACAGCAGATAACCTGAAAGGGAATAGATCGCATGGGCAGCATTGCGCAAAAGGTAACTCCACCAGTAATAAAACCGGATCCAAAACCTTCTGTTTCAAGGAAATTTCTAAGGTGCCACGTAATAACATTGATATCAATCTTTTCATTAAAGTCCGCTATTTCCTGCATATCACCAAGCTCATTGAGGGTGCGCCGTATCACCTGCATTTCTCTTTCTGTATCCTCATCAGGCATAAAAAACGTATCAAGGAGTTTTATGAAGGTTTTTGACCACTGATTAAGGGTGCGGGGTGGGTAAAGGGCTGTGACATAGGTAAATAGCTTCTCCGTAAAATCAAGAAGGCTCCCTAGAACCGAGGCATCACTGCCTTCGATATGATCATATGGAAGGATACCCCTAAACATATTTTCATCCTGACCAGGCAAGGCATAGCCTAATATTAGCCTTTCCAGGCCGGCCTTCCATGTGTTTTCTTCTAATGCAGGCAGGCCCCGCTGACTCCGGTCATCTTTATCAATTCCCCACCGTATTCGGGTATCAGTCAACCATTTCCGAATAAGCGTTAGGTCTGCCTCCATAATATCAAACTTTCGATGTATTGCCGGAGATTCCAAGATGGCAAAAACCTGTGAGGCAGCAAAGCGGCTGCCCAAAAGATCTAGCATTGCCAGGAATGTATTGATAATCTTGCTCTCCTTCCGTATGCTGCGATCTGAGATACTAAAGGGTATTTTCCTGGAAGAATCTTCGGGGGTATCAAATACAGCCTGGATATAAGGAGCATAGGTTTCTATGTCCGGCATCATTACCAGGATATCCTTAGGAAGGAGGTATGGATCGTTCTCAAACATATCGAGGAGATGGTCATAAAGGATTTCGATTTCCCGCATCGGGCTATGGCATGAATGGATTTGGATTGAGTGATCGGTATGTACAATCATTTCCTTTGTATTCAATCCGTTATGCCTATCTCGAAGATTTAGAATGTCTGATTGGATTAGCGAGAGAAGATTATTTTCATGGGAATTGTCAAAGAGTGGAAATTCCTCGAGGTTATACTCATTTACCAGATCAAAAAAATCCTTAGCCAATGTTCCCATGGATGCAAGGAGGCTATTTCCTTTCTCCAGATGGAGTTCTTCAAAGGTAAGACCGGTTTTATCCTTTCTTCCCATGGTTTTTTTCATCGCCCAATCCGACAGGATGTCACCCCAGTATTCTTTGCAAGGATTCATAAGAAATAAATTTATCCGGATAAATTGGGAAATGGCTTTAAATATCTGCATGTGAAATCGGGGAAGTGCTGATATCCCAAAGACAGAAATTCTTTCAGGAAGACCATCGATTGTAGTGGATATTTCCTCTGTTGCCTTAAAAAACTCTTTACCGACTGCGGCACGGTGCATTGTTTCAGTCTCTTTAATGAGTTCTCTCCAGAGCACAGCCTGCCAGTGGTTTTCCTCTCCACCTTCCCATTCAAACATCATTTCTGGACGAAAAAGAAGGTACTGATCAAAGGTGTCTGCGATTCGCTTAGAAAGCTGAAAGTATTTTAAATCTGTCTGAGTATGTTTTAGATAGGAACTCAGGCTTCCAAAACCCGGCTTTTTAAAGAATGAGGGGAGAAGCTTCAGAATCTTCCAGGTCATTATTTTTGGATCAAAATCTGAACGTTCAGGAAGCTTCGAAATGACTTTTTGAAAAACTTCATGGATAAAATTGTTGGGAAAAGGAAATCGATAGTTTGCACAGATACCATGACGCCTTGCAAGTTGCATGGATACCCATCGCTCCATGCCCTTACTCTGTACAACAATAATTTCTTCATCCAGTACTGATGATAACGGTTCCTCTAACACCTCAGCCAATGTATCGGCCAGGATTTCCAATCTGTTGCTCGTATAAACCTTAAGCGTCATTACCTAGAATTCCTATTCCAATGAACCACATGCAATCTTTCGGTACCTAGTGGGATCTGTATCGCCTTCAGTTGATAGGAGTAAGCCTTTTGATGTTTTATCAGGCTGTAGCGCTTTTGCAATAGTTCGGCAGGATTTCTGTACAAGCACGGTTGTAAACAAACCTAAATCCAACGTTACTACATCTGATTCGCCTGAAATAACCTTATCATAGCCCCCAGAGGATTGCCGAGAATGCGCATACCTATCATTGCTATATCGTCTAGAAAGGAAACAAATGCCTCAGCATAATCTCGAAGTATTGTCAATGCGAGAGCGCTTGGATTGTCAAACGCCGCGCCTGCTATAATCGTATTTCGCTTGCCGTTGAGTTTTTGAGGCCTTTACGGATTTGGGCTCCTGAAACATGGATAAGGGCTATTATCAATATGTTGGGCGCTGTCGTGAATTATTTATGATATAGGTAATCGGGCTATGGTCAATGATTCATTCATTCCATTCATTGAACAAACCCATTGGTTACATAAAATACTCGCAGAGCACTCGCGGATCATTGCTTCCAATACCATCTACGCCC
>JAWOBA010000199.1:0-15231 GCA_046498285.1 Desulfatiglandales bacterium
TGGGAATGTGGAAAACTTTTTCACTTTCCCATATTCCCATATCTTCTACTCTTACTCAAACTCACTACGCTTTCGGGCAGTCCACTTTTAATTCGTACATGACAAATCCGATTTGATAACTTGATAATGGTAGGGGATTATGTATAATATGAAATTATGGTAATAGGTATATTCTCGAGACCTTTGAAAAAACTGGCGATTTTCACCCTCCCCAAAAAGACGATGGACTTTTTTGAAGTGACTGGTGGAAGGGTGCTGTCTTTTCTTAACGTATCAGTGGGGGAACCCGCAGGCCCGGATTTATCGGGGCAATGCAGAGGGGGCAAAACTCCCCCATGGATACGTTGCTGAAAAGACCAACCCGGGAGCCTCGGCCTCCGGCCCGGAGGGCCTACGCCCCGGAGGGAACTGAAAAAAAGCCGATCGTCTTTAGATCAAGAGGGGTTATGCAAAGATCTCAAAACCATCACAATTGATAGTCTGGTAGAATGTCCTTTTACGATTGTATCAACAATTAAAAGGAGGTATACGGCATATGGATGGCGTTACACCAATTCCAAGAAGCCAAAGAACATTGAATGGTTTCGATTTCTTTCTCTTATGGGCCGGGGGAGCTGTTTCTCTGGCCGAGATATGGGCCGGGGGTATTTTGGTGCCCATGGGATACATCACAGGGTTAGTAGTAATTCTCTTGGGTCACATTATCGGAAATACTCCCCTAGCGCTGGGAGGTATTATCGGGAGCCAGCAGGGTATTCCTACCATGGTCAGCACGCGTCCGTCGTTTGGCGTCCGCGGATCATATCTACCAGCAGTACTGAATATCTTTCAGCTCATCGGGTGGACTGCTGTCATGGTGTGGATCGGCGGTCAGGCAGCTGCCACCTTCACCCAGGAATCCTCAATCTACACCCCCAATTTCTGGATACTTTTTCTGGGTTTGGGAACTACCTTATGGGCGATCGTTGGACACCGGTTTTGGAAATGGCTCCACCGCATAGCGGTAACCGCCCTGGTAATTCTCTGTATTATGATGACTTATGTAGTATTCAAGGAGTATGGAATCTCTCAATTGATCAAGGTTCGCTCAACGGGTGGGCTACCCTTTATGGTAGGCCTCGATTATGTGATAATCATGCCGATTTCATGGCTGGCACTCGTGTGTGACTACTCTCGATATGCAAAAGATGATAGCAGCAGCTTTTGGGGAACATGGATTGGATATTTCATCATCAGTTCGTGGATGTACTTTATTGGATTAAGCGCTGCATTAGCCACGAAATCACCAACTCCTGAATCAATGGTATTAGAATTGATGGTCTCCTTTGGACTCGTGATTCCAGCCGTGATTATCGTGCTCTTCTCCACCTTTACCACCACATTTTTGGATATATACTCTACATCGGTCTCAGCCCTCAATATCTATCCAAAACTGGGAGAGAAAAAAGGAATTATAATTGGAGGTGCCCTCGGGACTATTATCGCACTCATCTTCTCTGGCTACCCGGGAACATATGTGCATTTTTTAGAAATCATCGGATTTATTTTTTGTCCCCTATTCAGCATAGTGCTGGCAGATTACTTTTTCACCAGGAAGCGAACACTGTTGGCTGATGACCTGTTTACCATTGGTGTTTACTGGTATACAAAGGGAATTAATTGGATAGCATTTGGCTGCCTGGCAGTTGGTTCATTCATATTCTGGCTTGGCAGGTATCTACAGATCGGAGGAGCCATTCCGAGTTTCCTTTTAGCTGGTTTTATCTACCTAATGGTAACTAAAAGCTTTGGGAGAAAAAAACATTCAGCTGAAAAAGAAGTGTAGGCAATCTTGTATTATTTTTATGTAACTACACAGCAAATGACCCCGGCGCTTTACTTCAGGGTTATGCATGAAAAAAACGCCCTGCTGAGCATGGACATGTCTTTTTTTTGACTCGGTCCGAGCATGGTTCAGGAAAATAGGCGTTTAAAAACGGCGTGCACAGGCTGGTTACCTTAGCTGCTCAGGCTCATGGGGAGGTGCATCGGTTTGAAACGGCCCTGTGCAGGCCCTTGTTGTGAGGGCAGGGGAAAAAAGCCCATCGTCTTTAGATCAATAGGGGTTATGCAAAGGTCTCGCTATGCAGACACAGCTTCTGACACATTGCAGGAACAATAGAATATTTCAGGCAAAGCGCGCCTGGGCGGGCATGGCAGGCTTGAATCTGACAGCCGAGAATTGAATTTGTACTACCCTATTTTCCCTTAAGCCCAAAAAGATTTCTAATGCTATCTTTATACGGTGATTCAATGATTCCCTTCTCGGTTATGATGGCAGAAATGTATGCGGCTGGAGTTATATCAAAAGCAGGATTTAAAGCATTTACACCTTTTGGGCCGAGCAGATGACCATTATATGAAGTAACCTCGCTTGGGTCTCTTTCTTCAATAGGAATCAGGTCCCCGTTTTTTAGTCCGGGATCAAAGGTTGAAAGGGGTGCGGCAACATAAAAAGGTATTGTGTTTTCTTTTGCAAGCACGGCCAATTGGTAGGTGCCAATCTTATTTGCCGTATCTCCATTTGACGCTATCCTGTCAGCGCCGGTTATTACGAAATCTATCATCTTTTTTCGCATGAGAGACCCGGCTGCACTATCGACTATGACTGTGACTGGAATATGCTCTTCCATGAGTTCGAATGCTGTCAAACGCACACCCTGGAGCAATGGCCTTGTTTCATCAACAATCACGTGGATATTTTTTCCAGCCTCATTGGCTGCCCTGATCACACCCAAGGCAGTACCATATCCCCCTGTAGCTAAGGCACCAGCGTTGCAGTGAGTAAGTATTGTTGCAGTATCTGGAATAAGGGGGAGACTATTTTGAGCTATTTTTTGATTTATCTCAATATCTTTCTCCAAGATACTCTGGGATTCTTTTTTAAGGGCGTCTTTAATCTCCTCCACAGTGTTATGATTCATCATTTCAACAATCCCTATCATTCTCTCAACTGCCCACCAAAGGTTAGCTGCTGTTGGCCTCGCTAATTGCATTTGCCAAGCCATTTCTAAAACCTGTCTCTTAAAGGCTTCATAGGTTTCCGTTTCAATAGTATGAGAGCCCAATGCCAAACCCATAGATGCAGCTATGCCGATAGCCGGAGCACCTCTTATAGCCATTTCTTTTATTGCAGTAATGACATCCTGAAATGTCCTACAGACAAGCCATTCCTTTTTCTCGGGGAGTTTTCGCTGATCAATAATAACGATAGAGTCATTGTCCCATTTTATTGTCGGAATCATATTAAAAACCCCAGGTCATGGAGAAGAATTTTCTAAAATTGATAACATCACCCTATTCCATGCCTCAGGTCCATTTCCATCGCACATGATAAGATCAGGATGAACAAGATCCTGTATATATGTGCCATCTCTTCCTTGCATTAACACGGCCTTATCCGCTGCATGTAACATGGATATATCATTAGGGCTGTCGCCAAGGGCAATGGAAAAGGTTGCCCCTCTTTGTTTTTGATAGATTTCCAGAACTTTCTCTACAGCCCTTCCCTTATTTCCTCCACAAAATAGATGAATAAAGCGGCCTCCATGTACACAATCAAGGCTGTACTGTGCCGCTTTCTGACAAAATAGCTCCTTATCATCAAGCGGTTCCTGCAACAGGATAGGTTCATCAAACTCTCTTTTTGATGCAAGTACTGCATACTCTACTGTAAGACCGGTTAAAGAAGCAATCTCTTGAACAGACATCTCTGAAAAACCTCTAAAATTAAAATCCTCCTTTAATTTTTTGCCTCTTTCGAGCACCTCTTTAATCGGCCTTCCTATAAAGACTGCCTGAAAATCACTAATCTTCTCATGCACATATTCCTTCGGCAATGAAAAAGAGGAAGGGAAATATATTCCTCCACCGTTTTCTGCTATAAAAGGGCTTTCAAGAGACAATAATTTCCTAAATAATTCAATTTCAGCCCTGGTCTTACTACTTACTAAAATAAGTGGGATTTTCCTTGAATGTATAATCTTCAGGGCAGGTAATGCCGCATTGAAATCATAGGTTTGATCATCTAATAGGGTACCATCTAGGTCTGTGAATACTAATATCTGTGGCTGGGATTGTTTCACACTATTACGCATATCATTTCATAAAAAGCCGCTTTCCCCTGGAAATCAACGATATCTGATCACAGTTTGAAGGAGGGGTAATCGATATACAATATTAATGTTAATCTATCAATCCCCTCAAAAATATGTCAATTAAATTATGAAAAACTCTTAAAAAGTCTTTTACGAGCCATTTTGGCCACTTTTGGAAAATGATTCATGAAATGCTGAATGTTAAAATCGCCAGGCCCGCCCGCCTCGCCTGAGCAAAAGCGATGCTGGGCAGGTTTGAGGCCTTGAGGCCGAATTTTTGGCGGTTAGAGAAGCACTTTATGAATCCCAATCTCTATGCTGCATACATATATATTGACGGATGTTCTGATCTCAGTAAAATCCACTGCCTGCTGTCTGGGATAGAGGTATTTACCATGACCACCAGATAACATATTGCACCACTTTTTTCCTATTCTTGCACTTTCTTTTTCCGGTTTTGGATATATGCATCGCGAAATGCCACGTAAGGATCGATAGTAGCTTCCTTTAGAGATTCATAATCGCCAATACTAAATGAAGTCTTGTTTACCATCTCAAAGGTCCAAATTTGAAGGTATTTTTCGATAGGATCCACATATGAGACGGGATACAAGAACCAATCTCCTACGAGTCCCACGGTGTCGCGTAAGGTCGATGGTCCCAGAAAGGGCCACACAATATAAAACCCATTCCCAATCCCATAGCTTGCCAGGGCCTGCCCCACGTCTTCCTGACTTGGATTAAGCTCGGGCCAATTTTTGGCGGGATTTCCAAATCCAAGGATTCCCACAGTGCTGTTTATCAGAAACCTGGATAATTCCCCACTGGCTGCGCGCCCTTTTCCCTGTAAAAGGCAGCTGACCATTCGAATGGGCATAGCAAGATTATGAAAGAAATTTTTTACACCTATCCTCGCAGGCGTAGGTATTAAAGCCTTATATCCCCTTGCAAGAGGCTTAAGGGCCCAAAAGTAGAGCTTGTCGTTGAAATGGAACATAGCCCTGTTCCAAACAGAGAAGGGATCTGCTATCTGGATCACCTCTTCCTCGTCGTCTTTGTCGAAAAAATCGAAACTATCATCGAGAGAATACTCTTGAATCTCTCCTTGTTTCGATTGAGGCTGATTTAATGCAAATATATTTGTTTCATTATTGTAATGGGATGATTCTTCTAAGGCCTTGGGGGAAGGTATGACATTGTTTTGATGAGCACATCCATTAAAAGAAAAGGTGAGAAGAAAAAAAACAAACAGGAGATACTTCAATTGATTTTTTGTTCCTCGTGTCATTGTTATGCACCTTATTTTGCCCTCATAATGATAGAGAGTTGATGCCATTGTGTCAATCTTAATTACTCGTCCGATGGTGTGGATATTATTTTTTGGACATTGTTTTGGGGAAACGTTATTGGTTATTGATGCCTTTTATGTTGACACACATATTCGCTTACTCTATACTTTTTTTCTCGTCAGAAGCGATCTCCGCGACGAAGTTACGCAGAAAAACCATGCTCAAACTTAAGTAGATCTTTGCACAACTTGATTTTTTTTACTCCAAATAGAGAGGGTAGAGTTTTCTGAAGTGACTGGTGGCCTCCGCCCCGGAGGGAACTGAAGAAGTATCAACCCTCTTTAGGAAAATATGAGTTCTGCAAAGCTCTCTTAAGGACTTCAATACCAAATTCTATATTCTGGTGCGAGAAAATAAGCTCACTAAATCACATTTGATCAAAAAATCAATCGAACAGGATGAATGATCATTCCAACCTCTATAACAGAATAGTTTTAAGGCATCCTAAAATTGTACTGATCGTACTTTTATTGCTCCTTGCATTCTTTTCCTATCACGCAAAGGATTTTAAGCTCGATGCCTCTCCCGACACCCTCCTTCTTGAAGACGATAAGGATTTAAAGATATACCGTGAGATTGTTTCCCGGTATTCAATCAAGGAATTCTTCATGATAACCTTTACCCCCCGCGATGATCTATTCTCCAAGGAATCATTAACCCAGCTAAGAAAATTACGGGAAGAATTAAATTCATTAGAGCGGGTTGATTCGGTAACAACCCTTCTTGATATTCCACTTTTACAATCCTCCAATGTAGAGCTCTCAAAAATGACAGAGGAAACCGTCAAGAGCCTGGAAGATCCTAGTATCGATATGCAAGAGGCAAAAAAGGAAATACTGGAAAGCCCGATTTATCGCGAGTCGATCATAAGCAGCGACGGCCAAACTACCGCCCTGGTCGTGTACATGAAACAAGATCCTTATCTCTCGGAGCTTGCCGAAAAAAGGACCCGGCTTCTGACAAAAAAGAGGGAAAAAACACTCAGCAAAAACGAAAAATCTCAATTAGCACACTATATGGCTGAGTATGACGATTACTATGAAACCTATGATAGAGAGCGGCATCAGGACATCGAGAGAATTCGATTAATTCTGCAGCCCTATAAGAAATACGCTGAAATACATCTTGGCGGAGTCCCAATGGTGGCCGATGACATGATCACATTCATTAAAAACGATCTGGTGGTATTCGGTTTTGGTGTTTTCATTTTCATAGTTGCAACCCTTGGTATTATTTTTCGCCAACCACGATTGGTAATATTACCTTTGCTCAGCTGTTTCTTTACAGTTTTAATCATGATAGGCATGCTCGGTTTTTTAAACTGGAAAGTCACTGTTATATCTTCAAATTTTATCTCCTTGATGCTTATACTTACCATGTCAATGAATATCCATCTATCTGTTCGTTACCGGCAGCTTTGTCACGATATGGCCTCAGAGAGTCAATTCGACATTGTATATACTACAGCAAAAAAGATGGTGTGGCCGTGCCTGTATGCCGCCTTAACCACAATCCTGGCCTTTAGCTCCCTGGTATTCAGCGGCATTCGACCTGTCATTGATTTCGGATGGATGATGGCAATAGGTCTATGTGTAACCTTCCTCACCTCATTTTTGTTATTCCCGTCTGCTTTAGTATTACTCAAAAAATCCAGTCCCCAAATGACTCGCAGAGAAGAATCTTTTATCACCTCTCGACTTGCCTCGATTGTGAAACTCCACGGCTACAAGGTAATAGTTATATCAATCATTCTTGCCGTCATAAGCGGCATCGGAATCAGCAAGCTAAAGGTGGAAAATAGCTTCATAGATTACTTCAGCAAGAAAACTGAAATATACCAAGGGATGAAATTAATAGATGAAAAGCTTGGAGGAACATTCCCGCTTGACATTATACTTACCTTTGATGAGCAACAGGACAATAGCGCAGCAGATGATACTATTGTTGACACTGATGATGAGGGTTTTCTCGAAGCGGATGACTGGGTTGGAGAGCATGACACAAAAGATTACTGGCTTACCCCCTTCAAAGTTGAGAGAATCAAGGAAGTTCATGATTATTTGGCCGGCTTACCAGAAATCGGGAAAGTTCTCTCACTTGCCTCCATTATCAGGGTCGCCGAACAGCTTAACAAGGGAAGACCGTTTGACGGCCTTGAGCTGGGGGTGTTAAGTAAAAAGATTCCCGATAGAATTCGATCTGAGGTCTTGGACCCGTATGTGTCCATTGAACATAATGAAGCCCTTATCTCCCTTAGAATCCTGGACTCCATGGAAGGCTTAAGGAGACAAGAACTTTTGAGAAAAATAAGGAGCGATCTTAAAAATAAATTTGGGCTTTCAGAAAACAAAGTAACAGTTGCCGGAATGCTCGTTTTATACAACAACATGTTGCAGAGCTTATTTAAATCCCAAATTTTAACATTAGGTATTGTGCTGTTGGGAATCGGTGGCATGCTACTTGTTTTTTTCAGATCCATTACCCTCTCCATAATCGGCATTATTCCCAACCTTCTTGCCGTCAGTATTGTGCTTGGTATAATGGGTTTAATGGGTATATCTTTGGATGTGATGACCATCACGATCGCTGCTATTACGATGGGAATAGCAATAGATAACAGCATTCACTATATCTATAGATTTAGAGAGGAATTCAATAAAAATTCTGACTATTCAGATACCCTCCATCTGTGTCATAAAACCGTGGGAAGGGCCATTCTCAATACCTCTATAACAATTATATTCGGTTTTTCCATATTGGTATTATCCAATTTCCTTCCGACTATTTATTTTGGTGTGTTTACAGGACTTGCTATGTTCATTGCACTGTTGTCTGTGCTGCTATTATTACCAAAACTAATCTTGATTTGGAAACCATTTACAACTCGTACCTCCTAAGTGATGCATTTTATGTGTTTTTCAATCTACAATTATTTTCTATTGCCTGAAGCTCTTGAACATGGTATAAAAATAAGATAAAATTTTTCAAAATGTACTGACAGGCAGGAGAATCAATGAAAAGAAAAAGGAGCAAAGGTATTATCACACAAGGAACATTGCTTTTGGTAGGGATGGCATTTCTGACCTCTTTTGCCTGGGCAGATACAGGACCTGCCACTGATTCCCTTAAAGGAACCCTCGACAAAATCATCAACGTACTTAATGATCCGTCTCTTAAAACGCCTGGCAAGGAGAATGAAAGAAATGAAATCCTCTTCACATTGATAATGGAAAGATTCGACGAGGAAGCCTTTGCCAGGAGGGCATTAGGGGTCCATTGGACGAAAAGGACAGAAGAAGAAAAAAAGGAATTTGTAGAAGTCTTTAGTGATCTTCTGGGGCGCACATATTTGGATAAAATTGATAGCCATCTGACAAAAGACAAGAATTTTTCCAAGAAAAACATCCTTTATCTCGATGAGAGTGCCAGAGGGGATTATGTAGTGATAACCACTCAGATTCTAACTGCTGACGATGCTAAAATCCCTGTACACTACCTGTTTAAAAACAACCAGGGTAAGTGGCTTGTCTGTGATGTAGCGATTGAAGGGGTTAGCATTGCTAAAAACTATCGAGCACAGTTCAAGGAAATACTTGCCAGCTCATCGTTTGCAGACCTCATTTCCAAACTAAAATCCAAACAGCAAAAATAGACAGCTTAGAAGACCCAATTAGAGCTGTGCAAAACCTGACCATTTTTTTTACTTCGAATAGAGAGGGTAGACTTTTCTGAAGTGACTGGTGGCTTCCGGCTCGTGGATCCTCCCGCTCGGAGAGAAGGGCGCTTTCTTTTCTCAACGTGAGACCTTTGAAAAACCCGGCGATTTTCACCATCCCCAAAAAGACAATGGGCTTTTTTGAAGTGACTGGTGGAAGGGTGCTGTCTTTTCAGCAACGTATCAGTGGGGGAAACCGTGGGCCCCAATTTATCGGGGCAACGCGGAGGGGGCAAAACTCTCCCCATAAACACTTTGGAAATGAGTTTAGAGCCTTTGCCCCCTCCGTTAGAAAACTTTCTTTATTCGATTCCCCCGGTTCTTTGGTGTATTTCTATTCCTTAACCCTGAGTGCAATCTTTAGTTCTTTTGGGATCTCGTTCCCCTTGGGGATGTAAATATTTCCCACAATTCCCTGGCCTTCATCAATCACATATCTGTGATATCTTTTTGAGTCTTGGTCGTAACTGGCTATTATCTCGGTTTTTTCTGTCATTATTTCTTACCTCCTCACAAAAATCAACAACTCCGCCCTTCCTTATGGGGCATTAAAGGGAGTTTGTAAATTAAATAATGTGAAATAAAAAAACAACAGATTTTTTTCTTAATACCATGTATCATTTACATTGATTTAGTCTGTAAGCTATCAGCAGTCAGTGCTAACCTCTGCCATCTTCTCTAAGCGGGATTAACAGGCACACATTTGAATGAGAATGAGAAAGAAATATTGACAAGGTATAATAATTTAGTTACTTTGTAGCTATAAAATAGCCATATTGTAAACAGTATAAGCAAGGAGACAAAGCTAATGAATGAACAGAATAGTGACATATTATCTAAGGTTGAAAAATACTATCAAGACTATGGGCTCAGAGCAAAAGAACTGAATAATCAGGGACAGAGAATAATGGCCTATCTCTGTTCACTTGTTCCCCTTGAGATTATTTCGGCAGCTGGATTTATGCCATTCAGGATAAGGGGGGATGTCCATGAGCCTATCACAAAAGGGGATACGCAGTTGGAGACCATAGCATGCCCTTTTATGCGGAGTTGCTTTGATGTTTCATTGAAAGGTAAATATGATTTTTGTGAAGGTATTATTTTACCTCACGCCTGTGACAGCATTACAAGAACTTACAGTGTGTGGAGGTATTCACTGAATTTACCATATTCACATTTTATTAATCTCCCTCATACAGTCAGAGGTCCTTCTATGGATTTCTTCAAGGCAGAGCTGGAGACATTTAGGAAAAGTTTAGGAAAGTTCGCTGGAAAAGACATTTCGGATGATGACCTTGCAAAAGCAATCGATCTATACAATGAAAACAGGAAAAAGGCTCGGGCGCTATATGATATAAGAAAGAGCGATCCCCCCCTGGTCTCGGGTACAGAAATAGCAAAAATATTAACCGTGGGAATGAGTCTGCCAATTGAAGAGGCCAATGAATTATTTGACGAGGTTTTAGAGAAACTCAAGCAGAGAAAAGAATCTCCTTTTCATAAGTCACCTCGAATAATGATAGATGGTGCTTGTGTGGATAATATTGATTTTTTCAATCTTATTGAGGAGAGTGGGGCGAATGTCGTTGTTGATAGCCTTTGCATCGGAACCCGGGATTACTGGCCTCAAACTGAGGTTGGGGATAATCCTATAGAGGCACTTGCCCACCGTTATCTGGATAAAGTTAATTGTCCTAGAACCTATAGGGAACAAGTAGGGAAAACCTACCAAGATGACCTTGAATCAAGATTTGGCGATGTGGGTTTTTTGAGTAAGGAATTTAATGTGGATGGCGTTATCCTCTATGTCTATAAATATTGTGATCCATTTGGTTTTGAGGTGCCTGCACGAAAGGCATATCTTGATTCTCTACAAATGCCGGTCCTCTATTTAGAGGATGAATACTCGGCAGGCACTATTGGCAGACTACGTACAAGAATCCAGGCATTCCTTGAGATGATTGGATCATAGAGTTTGTTGTGTTTGTTGGGTTTCTAAGGGAAAACGGTCAACAAGCGATACATAACAAACAATAGTAAGGAGGTATAAGTACATGGCTGAAGAACAAAAAAAGGAAGAAAGAAAAAGAAGAAAACATGCAACTGAAGCCGCTGGAAAAATTGGCCCTATGGTAAAGGCTACTATAGGCGGCACAGTAAAGGCACGGGAGGAAGGAAAATCAATTGCTTATGCATTTATTGTCTGTAGCTATGATGAAATCATAAGGGCAATGGACATAGTGCCAGTCTGGACTGAGAATTATGCCGGTATTTGCGGTGCAAAAAGGGATGCCACGAGATTCCTTGAAAAGGCAGAATCCCTTAATTTTTCTCGTTCTCTTTGCACATATGCACTCTGTGGGCTAGGTTTCGATGAATGGAGGGAAGACTTAGGTGAAATGCCTCCTGATGCTCCGTGGGGTGGACAGGCAAAACCTGATTTTATGTTATCCAGCGGTCAGATTCTTTGTGACCCGAGAAACAAATGGTACCAGGCAGTACAGCAATATATGCCTGATGTTCCTATCTACAATGTTGGCTTACCATGGCCCCTCTATGAAGCTGACATTGATGTAGCCGAAGTTGAAGAGTATTATATCAAATATATCGTGGAGGAATTACGAGGCCTGGTCAAGTTTTTAGAACGGCACACCGGACGAAAAATGAATTGGGATCGATTGAGTGAGCTTGTTGATTTAGGTGAGAGAACCTGGAATCTAATCTGGGAAACCTACGAACTTAGAAAGGCTGTTCCCACACCAATGGGCACAGGAGATGCTATGAATACCATGGTGCCCATGGTGTTTATGCTTGGCACACAGGAAGGATATGATTTCTTTCTTGAATTAAACAAGGAACTGAAAAATAAAATTGCTAAAAAAGAGGGCGTTGTTCAGGATGAAAAATATAGACTCCTATGGGGTGGTGGATTACCATCATGGTTTGCCCTGACTGACTTTAATTATTTTAATACTAAAGGCGCAGTATTTCCAGTTGAGACAACATATCGCATGATTGAGCCCATCTACCGGTTGAACATACCTGATACCAATGATCCCATTGAACGACTCGCCTGGAGATGGATTAGGTACTGGACCTACTGGTATGACAAGGCCAGAAAGAGGCCTGGATCAGAACCAGATGTAGAACGATTAATACAATACATTCAAGACTACCAGATTGATGGTATTGTGATGCATGAGGCATTTTCATGTAGAACATGGCATCTCGGTCTGATTTGGCAGCTCAATCAATTGAAAAAAATATACAAACCAATACCTGTATTGATATTAGGGTCAAAGGACCAAAAACAAGAAAAAAAGAGAGAACTCCCTTCCTTGATTTTGGAAAGTGATATTGTTGATATAAGCTCCTATTCAGAGGTTGATACAAGAAACAGGATTGATGCATTCATTGAAACTTTGGAGCAAAGCAAGAAAAATAGAGTGTGATGTGGAGTCCATGCGCAATCCCTCCACAAACATGACAGTCAGACCCGGCCTCAATCCCAACTAAAAAAGACGGGATTGGGGTAAAAAATATTTCTCCTTGAACGGGTTAAATAGTCGAATAATATTATTCATCAAGGCATCATGATACTATGACACAATATTTTGCCGGTATTGATATAGGGTCCACTATGACAAAGGTGGTGATCATGGATACTGAAATCATTACCTCGAATATAGGGCCTACTGGACCGGAACAGAGAAGATTGGCCAATAAGGTAATGGAGAGGGCATTACAAGAAGTGAATCTTCCTTTTAACGCAATAACCTATGTTGTGGCTACGGGGTATGGAAGAATCAATGTTCCTTTTGCTGACAAACAGATCACGGAAATTAGTTGTCATGCCAAAGGCGTAGAACATTTTTTCCCTAAGGCCCAAACAATTATTGAGGTAGGGGGTCAGGATTGTAAAGGAATAAAGATAAACCAGGGCAAACCTGTGGATTTTGTTATGAATGACAAATGTGCTGCAGGTACCGGTAGATTCTTAGAGATTATTGCTGATGCATTAGGAATAAGCTTACAAGAAATGGGTGAAATAGGTTTAAAAAGCAACAATCCTGCAAAAATAAGCAACATCTGTACCGTATTTGCTGAGCAGGAGGTCGTAGCCAGACTGACAGAAGGTGTTCCTCTTAATGATTTAGTTGCCGGTATCCTTGAATCACTTGCTAACAGGATCTCAAGGATGGTAAATAGACTGCATGTGGAAGGAAAGGTTGTTGTTACTGGCGGTGGAGCAAAAAATCCCGGCCTGGTAAAGGCACTTTCTGATAAATTGGGTTATACCTTATCCGTCCCCCCTGAACCTCTTTTAACCGGTGCTGTGGGTGCCGCCCTACTTGGAAAAGATATAGCGGATAAGGCCTTAAAAAACGGCGTATCCTTAGAAAGAAAGGAGCGGTCTCTTAAAGAGATCAAAATCTTTTAGCTGAAATAACATTTTTTTTCCGCGAACATGGTGCAGTTGTCTTTTTACGATTATCTTCTTGGTGTACTCTATAGCCCTGTCTGCGATACATATATGAGAGTTCTTAGATATATCATCCTTATCTGCTGACCTTATAAAAGCTTTGAATTATATCCTATTTAAAAAATACGAGAACTTTCTTGCACAACGTGATCATCTTCTTACTTCTAATAGAGGGGGTAGACTTTTCTGAAGTGACTGGTGGCCTCCGGCCAGAAGGGAACTGAAAAACAGTCGACCCTCTTTAGGAAAATATGCGTTCTAAAGCTCTCAATACGGTAATGAAATCACTCATCAAAATTATTATCATACTATCCTTGGGTTCAGTTCAGTTGCTTTTATCTAATTTCATTCATGCAGGCCAAGTTCACCCGGTTTTTAATAAATTACACAACCGCCTTGAATTAGATGGCATGAATAAACAATATCTCCAAACGCTTTTCACGCATCCGGGGCTTGAACTGATGTATAAAGTGGTAGCTCGAAGCCTGATCAGAAGAGAGGCCAATCTTAACTATTCCCAGTTTCTCACAAAAAAATCAGTCAGCAACGCTATCTCCTACCTCAAAACCCATGATACAACCCTTAAAGAGGTAGAAAGCCACTATGGTGTCTCCGCCCCTGTGGTGGTAGCAATTCTTTCTGTAGAAACCAGATTTGGAGCATACATCGGAAACTTTAATACAGTAAATATTTTGGTAACACAAGCGGTTTCACTAGAGCCAGAAATCTACCAGCAGATCTGTAATCAGATTCCCTTAAAAGAGAAGTCAAACCTGACTGCCAAGGAAATTAAAACAAAACTAAAGAAAAAGACTGCCAGGGCTTACAGGGAATTAAAGGCACTACTCATCTATGCAAAAGAGCAAAATATCGACCCCTTTAGCATCAAGGGATCAACAGAGGGAGCCATTGGACTGCCGCAGTTTCTTCCTTCAAATATCAAAAGATATGGCTCTGATGGAAATGGCGATAATAAGATCAATCTTTTCCAGCACGAAGATGCCATTGCCAGCATTGCTTCTTACCTTAAAGCCCATAAATGGAAAAAGGATGATGATGATAAAAAGAAAATAAAGGTCATCCTTAAATACAATAACAGTATATATTACGCAAACACAGTACTTGAATTAGCTGAAAGGCTTAACCGATATTGGAATTAAAGCATTGTCCGTTTGAAGGTTATTCATTGCCGACTCTCACTAAACCATGTTTTGTTCTGTAAAAGTGTGTATCCTCATAACTAACTACTGACCACTCACAACTGGCATCGTTGCTAGAGCTTTGCAAAACCTGATCATGTACTTACTTCGAATAGAGAGGGTAGAGTTTTCTGAAGTGACTGATGGCCTCCGGCTCTCGGAGCGAACCTCCCCGGAGCTGCCCCCATGAATCTTGCATACCTTCTCTGCCAAACGAGCGAGATCCATCTGTCGGGGTATCATCCTCAGATTCTCTCTGATTCCCATTTTCCTCAGGGCCAACACCTCCAACCACCCAACCAGCTCAGGCCGATTTCCGAGAGCAATTCCTTGCTCAACAAATTCCCTG
>JAWOBA010000012.1:0-48018 GCA_046498285.1 Desulfatiglandales bacterium
TCTTGGCGTTCTTGGGGTATATTTCTAAAAATTTATATAAATACAAACTGGTATTTTTTTCTCTATTTTACTTAATTGGTTTTTACTGCTGCCATGTAATCCCTCAGCCTGAAGGTTAGGGATTGAGGCGGCTCATAAATTATTTCCTTTTATCCCAGATTATGTAGTAGGCATCGTCACGAGGGTTGAAAAACCTCGTGACGATGCCTACTGCATAATCTAGAATAAAATGAAATAATTTATGAGCCGCCTCAATCCTTAGCCTTCAGGCTGAGGGATTACATGGCAGCAGTAAAAACCCATTAAGTAAAATAGAGAAAAAATACCAGTTTGTATTTATGTAAGTTTTTGGAAATATGAAACAACTAAGTAATGACAACTAACTGATGAAATTATTATAAAAAAGCACTATGGACAATATAAAAGATCTTTTGTATATAAACAAATGAAACTTTACAATTAAACCCCAAAAATAACATTATAATGGGGAGATAGAAAGAGATAATATGATAAAATTGGATTTTCAAAAAGGTGGTGGAATCTTGCCTGCTATCGCCCAGGATTTTAAATCAGGAAAGGTTTTAATGCTGGCCTATATGAATAATGATGCGTGGAAACTCACTCTTCAGACCGGAGAGGCCCATTACTGGAGCCGCACACGTGGAAAGATCTGGCATAAGGGCGAAACTTCGGGAAATACCCAGATAGTGAAAGAAATTGTTGTGGACTGTGACTATGATACCATCCTCCTTAAGATAGAACAGATAGGGGGAGCTGCGTGCCACCTCGGCTATGAGAGTTGCTTTCATAACAAGGTTAACAATAACGGAGAAAAAACGATCATAGGAAAAAAAATATTTGATCCAGAAAAGGTATATAAAAATGAATTTGCTTAAGCTCGGTATACCAAAGGGGAGCCTGCAGGAAGCCACCATCAAATTATTTCGAAAATCAGGGTGGAATATCTCGATAACTGATCGGAATTACTTTCCTAAAATAAATGATGAGACTCTCGCATGCTCACTCCTAAGGGCACAAGAAATGCCTATCCATGTAGAAAACGGAACTATAGATGCAGGCCTTACTGGCAGAGATTGGAAAGAGGAAAATGAATCAGATGTTATTATTGTTGCTGATTTAATTTATTCCAAATTGAGCCAAAACCCTACCAAATGGGTTTTAGCAGTGTCTGCCGACTCTGATATCAAAGAATTGTCTGATCTTGAGGGTAAAGTCATAGCAACAGAATTAGTTAATTATACAAAAAATTATTTTACCCAAAAAGGCATTGACGTTAAGATTGAATTTTCATGGGGCACAACAGAGGCCAAGGTCGCAGCAGGATTAGCAGATGCTATTGTAGAGGTTACCGAGACGGGTAGCACTATCAAAGCTCATGGATTGAAGATTATTCACGAACTGATGCAGTCGAACACCATACTTATTGCAAACAAACAAGCCTGGGAGGATTCATGGAAAAGGAGAAAGATAGAAAACATTGCGTTACTCCTCAAAGGGGCCTTAAGGGCTGAGAATATGGTAGGCCTAAAGATGAATGTTCCAAAGGAACAATTGGATGGTATTGTTTCATTGCTCCCAAGTATTACATCGCCGACAACAGCAAATCTATTTCAATCTAACTGGGTATCAGTTGAGGTAATGGTTAATCAGGAAAAAGTAAGAGAACTAATCCCTCAATTAATAAAACAGGGGGCAAAAGGTATCATTGAATATCCTTTGAATAAGGTGATTTAACTATTTGGATTCCACTTGAAAAATTAGGTATTATACTAACCTTTAAATAATATAAGATTATGAAAATTGCATCAAGGCTCATAGATTTCCGTTCCTTTATTGTCATGGATATTTTGGAGAGGGCAAGTGTCCTCGAAAGCCAAGGCCAAGATATCATACACCTTGAGATAGGTGAGCCGGATTTCGATACACCACAATGTATAAAAGAAGCCGGAATGAAGGCCATCAAAAAAGGGGAAACCCACTATACCCACTCTCAAGGTATACTTGAGTTGAGAAAGGCCATATGCCAGCATTACATGAATAAATATGCCGTGCATGTAAATCCTGACCAGATCATTGTTACCTCTGGTACGTCGCCGGCACTGTTATTGATCTTTTCGACTCTCTTAGACCCAGGAGATACAATTATCGTATCTAATCCATATTATCCTTGCTATCCCAACGTTATTGAATATGTTGGTGGAAATTGCACATTCATCAATACGAAAGAGGATGAAGGGTTTCAACTCCGCCCAGAAGATATTGCTCAAAACATATCACCTCAAACCAAGGGCATCCTGATAAATTCTCCCTCAAATCCTGCAGGAAACCTGATTTCATCTGATAGAATGGAGCACATAGCTGATCTTGGACCCTATATCATTTCTGATGAGATATATCACGGCCTGGTATATGAAGGGAAAGACCATACAATCTTAGAGTATACGGATAAGGCATTTGTCTTGAACGGCTTTTCCAAACTCTATGCTATGACCGGTTGGAGGCTCGGATATGTAATCGCACCAAAGGATTTCGTCAGGCCAATACAAAAGATGCAGCAAAACTTTTTTATCTCAGCAAGCAGTGTATCCCAATGGGCGGGTCTCGCAGCCCTTAATGAAGCAGGGGAAGATAGTGAAAGGATGAGAGCCATATTCGATCAAAGGAGGCAGTATATCATCAAAAGGCTTAGAGAAGTCGGTTTTGGAATCAGTGTTGATCCAGTTGGAGCATTTTATGTACTCGCTAATGCGAATCATCTCTCCAATAACTCCTACGAGCTTGCCTTTGAAATCTTAGAGAAAGCAGGAGTAGGTGTTGCACCAGGGATCGATTTTGGAAACAATGCTGAAGGATATCTCAGGTTCTCTTATGCTAACTCGCTTGAAAAAATTACCGAAGGACTCCTCAGAATAGAACAATTTTTAAAAACGAGATAAATGCAAACCTCCTTCTTAAAGAGCGCTACCCTTCCTGAACAATTCCCCCCCTCAAATAAGCCCGAAATTGCCTTTGCAGGTAGATCTAATGTAGGAAAATCATCCCTGATAAATAGACTAATCAATTCCCGAAATGTAGCCAGGACAAGTTCGAGACCAGGCAGAACAAGATACATCAACTTCTTTTCGGTTGAAAAAAATCTCTATTTTACAGATCTTCCTGGTTACGGGTATGCTGAGGTTCCGTTACATGTTAGACAAAGTTGGAAAAAACTTGTTGAAACCTATCTGCAAAAAAGAACCAATCTAAAAGCGGTTGTGGTTATTGTAGATATAAGACGAAAAGTAAGAGAAGAGGATTTCAATCTCTTAAATTGGCTAACGGCATACCAGATAACGCCAATTATTGTACTCACCAAGGTAGATAAATTATCAAAGAGTCAGGCACATACACAAATTGATTTGATTTCCAAGGAGCTCATAAAGGAAGGCTTTCATCACCCTATATCTTTTTCCGCCAAAACCGGCCAGGGAATACACGAACTCTGGGAAAAAATACATGAAATAGTGAACTTGGTTTAGTAGTTGAGTGATGGATTGGTTAAGCTTCATTTGGCTTGACATACAAAGGAAAATTCTCTATACATTGAGACCTTTGAAAAACCTGGCGATTTTCACCATCCCCAAAAAGATGATGGACTTTTTTGAACTGACTGATGGAAGGGTACTGAAAAGACCAGCCCGGGAGCCCCGGCCTCCGGCCCGGAGGGCCTACGCCCCGGAGGGAACTGCAAAAAAGCCCATCGTCTTTAGATCAAGAGGGGTTATACAAAGGTCTCACATTAATTACGAAAAAGGGTTTCTTATCATTTCATTTAGCCATTCAGAAAAAACCTTGACACCCTATCCTACAGCCAAGATTTTATTCCTCTGTTATCATATGCACTAGTAGAGTGGCTGACTGTCTGAGGAATTGCCGAGATACTAAGTGATGAAAATTCAAAGAAAAATCCTCCTTGCTCTTCTTATCATTGTCCTTATTTTCCTGACCTCTCTTTGCGGCATTGGACTTTATTACTATTATCATCCTGCTGTTGCAAAGGAATTCATTGAAAAATCGATTGCCCGGTCCACCCACACTTCATTTAGAATCGAAAAACTGTCCTACTCCTTAAATCCCTTGAGGATACAGGCAGAGGGGATTATATTTGAACCCAGTAAGGATCATCGCGGTTTCCATCTGGAGATTCCCAAACTCACAGCGGATATGACCCTGGAAGGATCATTCGGAAGCAAGAGTCTGATCCTCAAAAAACTCAAGGTTGACGGATTTTCCTTCCGTATCTCTCATGACATGATTCTGCCGAAAATTGAGGGAAAATCAAAGCACCCATCATTCTTTAGCCACATACTGAAAAAAGCTTTAGCGTTTTTTCTGTTTGGGGACATACAATTCGAAGCCGCTGAAATTTCAAAGGGCCATATGGTAGCTAAAACCAGAGCCCAGACAGTTCAAATCACTAATATTAATGCCTACCTAAATGAAAACCACCTCGTAGAGATTTCCTGCGGGGCATTATTTTTATGGCCTTCCAGAGAAATTCAGTTCAGAGTCCCGCATCTTCTCATTACTACAGATCGCGGTGTATCTCTTGCCAATCCAAAAATAAGCTGTCTTCTGACAGCAACTGGTTCTGTGTTTCAAAGCCCTGAGATCAATATAAGAGCAGTAGGATTAATGGCAAAGACCATCTTCAACCGTAAGAATAATAGCCTCACCATAGAACAAGCTGAACTTAATTGTGAGGATGTCCTTCTAAAGCAGCCTGGGGTGAGCATAAGAAAAATCGAGTCTAAGCTAACACTCATCTACAACCACAATTATAATAAGCTGATCTTTGGGCCCACGGATTTTTCTACAAAGGGCATCATCTTCGACCGGACATCTGACACAGAGTCCCTACCTCTGGATTTCAATCTCAAAACACAAGGGTATTTTGACCTTTCAAAATCCGCATTGATCTTTTCCAGTTTTGATCTCGTTTTGTCCGATATTGGCGGTTTAAAAGGAAACATAGATGCGAGGTTTGGAATTGAAATGGCGTTAATACTTGAACTTTCAAGTGGAAGCTTTTTTCCTCAAAAAGTGATGCCGTTTATTCCTTCGAAGCTAAGGGAACACTTGAAGTCTGTTAGGCTATCAGGACCTGTCCTTTTGAACGGCAAGGTAAACGGAATAAAGAAAAACAATTCATGGGATTTGGATATTGACCTGCGGACGCAACTCAAGGAAAACCGGTTTTCCTATGCGGCTGAGTGGATGAGGATGAACAGTGATATAACCGGCTACATTCTTGCTCAAGGTAAGCTGCCAGACATAAAAATTTCGCTTAAAATGAACGCTGATCAAATCTTTTTTTCCGGTAAAGGAATCGCGGTAAAACCTTTTCAAATGGGTCTTGCAATCTCCGGTAAATATCCGGTTTTTGAGATTGACGAATTAAAAGCGAATGTTCCTCAGGTACGTGTGAAGACAGGGGAAAAAGATATCCGGATTGGTGATACTCGTGTGAATATTAAAAAAGGTACCATTGATGCAGACAAGAGATTTATTGATATCCCTGAAATTCTCTTTGAATCCTCCCTTTTACAAAACCTTCTGCTGGCCTTAAGGATTGATAGAAAACGAGTGGCCATTAACATTAAAGGAAAACAAATCAACATCATGGAGTCGGCCCAAGACCTTAACTTGGTACCCTCCGGCTGGCAAATCAGTGGAAAAGATTCAATTCAGTTAAGGGCCGCTCAAGAACAAACCAACATCTGGACATTTACTTCTGAGCTGGGCTTTCAGGACCTTGCATTTGAAAACAAAGACTCCAGCTGCGTGGGAGAAAAAATTTCTCTGAATGCAAAGATTTCTGGAGAAATTGACCTGAACAAAACTTCCATAGCTACCACGACCGTTCTTGAAATCAATGAGGGAGAAGTCCTGTATGATCGTTTCTATATGGACCTCAACAGGCACGCATTGTCCTGTTATTGTGATGCGGCATATGAGCTACCCAAAAAAGTTTTGCAATTATCCACCCTGAAAATCGGGATGAAAGATGTATTAGAGTGTCATATTCATGGGAACATACTCAACAAAACCCGGGATCAACGAACCCATCTTTCACTCAGTATCCTTAAGACGCCCTTGAAACCGGTATTTGACCACTTTGTACTGGAACCGTTTCAGATGGAAAAACCGATTCTCGCTGACCTTATGATTGGAGGCACCTTTTCCATGGACCTGAAATTAAAAGGCGCCGGGAAAAACTGGACTGCATTTGGCCACCTTATGTGGCATGACGGAAAAGTACTATCCTCTGATAATGATTTCTCGTTTCAAGGAATCAATCTTGATCTTCCTGTGTGTTACCGAAGCCAAGAAAATCTAAAGGTGGCGGAGACGGCAAGTGGAGATCTTTCTGTAAGCTCCATGAACCTTCCAATGCTTCCCAAACAACCACTGAACATCAAAATAACTGCTGGTCCTAACGTGCTATCTATAAAATCCCCAACCGTAATCAAGATTCCTGGTGGAAGCGTCCGGGTTGGCTCCGTCTCAGGCAAAGATATATTCAGTAAGCAAGCATCTGTCCATACCAGCCTTTCAATAAACATAGTTGATATCCGCCCCCTATTATCCGGGATCTGGCAACAATCGGTAAAGGGAAAAATAGATGGAAAGCTGGATTCCATTACTTTTAAAGGAGGAAATATGACGACTGATGGAAACATCAAAGCTGATGTCTTTGAGGGACAGATGATTTTTTCAGACCTTGGCTCATCAGGCATGTTCAGTTCCTCGCCAATCTTTCGCTTGAGCATCCGGATGAATGCCCTGCGATTGGCCGAAATAACGAGCGGAACCCCATTCGGAAAAATTGAAGGGGTGCTCAATGGGTATGTAAAAAATTTGGAAATTGCGTATGGCCAACCACAGAAGTTCGATCTCCTATTAGAAACAATACCTACAAAAGGTATTTCTCAAAGGATCAGTGTAAAGGCAGTGGAGAATATCTCCAGGATTGGAGGAGGTCAGAGTCCTTTTGTGGGGCTTGCAGGTGGCTTTGCCAGAATTTTTAAGGAATTCCCCTACAAGAAAATCGGTGTGCGGGCATCTTTAGAAAACGATTTATTCAGGATTAATGGAACGATTAAGGAAGGAGGAAAAGAATACATAATAAAAAAGGGTGGCTTTTCAGGCATAGATGTTGTAAATCAGAACCCTGATAATCAAGCCAGCTTTAAGGACATGATAAAGAGGATTAAACGCGTTACTGCGGATAAAGGAAAGCCGGTCATACGGTAGTTTTCCCTAAGAAAATCCGCAGTAGTCTTCATGCTTAATACTTTTTCTAGGAGGTTAAAATGTTATTCTATCGAAAATCTTTAGGGATTGCAACTTTGTCTTGTTTATTGTTTATATTTGCGTGTGTTACCGTCAATATCTACTTCCCCGCAGAAAAGGTGGAATCTGTTGCTGGAGAGATTGTCAAAGACATCAGGGGAAAAGAGGGGGATGATGAAAACAAGACCCTTGAAAACCAGAAAAATTCTCTCTTTCTGCAGGACATTTTGGCTCTTCTTGATCCTGTTGCCCATGCAGAAGACGTGGTCACCATTTCAAACCCCACGATTCGGGCATTGAAGCAGAAAATGAAGGATCGGTTCAGCCAAATGAAGCCATTTTATGGAAAAGATATGCTTAGAGAAGAGGACAACGGATATGTAGCCATTGGAAACACCGATGGATTGGGCCTCAAGGACAAAAGAAAGCTAAAAACCCTTGTGGAGGCGGAAAACAGCGATAGAAAAAGTCTTTACGCAGAGGTCGCTAAGGCCCTTAAAATCGACCCCAGCCAGATGGATAAAATTGCTGACATTTTTGCAAAGGAATGGAAAAAGTCAGTAGAATGATAATACCATCAAAGGGGAAATCAGAGAAGTCCTCTTTTAGTTCGTGCATATGAAAAGCATACAATATTCGGGCATCTCACGTTTTGGGTATTAAGCCGCCGGAATTCTAGGGTGTAAGGGTCGGATAATCACCCAGAGACGATGCACTGCAAAATAAAAACCCCATATCGATTATGCTCTGCGGGTTCCTATCCAAAATATCATGAGAGCTTTGCATAACTCATATTTGCTTTACGAGAATAGACTTGAGACCTTTGAAAAACCTGGTGATTTTACCCATCCTCAAAAAGACGATGGGCTTTTTTTCAGTTCCGAGGCTCCCGGGTTGGTCTTTTCAGCACCCTTCCACCAGTCACTTCAAAAAAGTTCATCTTCTTCCTGTACAGAGACAAAAATTGTTAGGTTTTGCAAAGCTCTCATCATGGGCCTAAATCTGGCTTGATATACAAGGAGAAACCTTTTATACGTCACTCATGAAAAAGGAGCTTTTATCATTTAACCCAGATTATGCAGTAGGTATCGTCACGAGGGTTGAAAAACCTCAGCGAAACGAAAAGTTGGAGCGATTTTGTGCCGAAGGCATATTTGTAAATATGTTGAGAAGCAAAATCGTGAAGCGAGCGTTGCAGCAAGGTTTTTCAGGCCGCAGTAGGTGGCTACTGCATAATCTGGGTTTAAACCCTTCTACCCTCGCAAAAAATATGGAGCTTAGAGCTTTTGATAACCAGGGAAATGGTTTCACCAGACCTAAAGACGGCCTCTTTTGTCGCCCGGGCCGTTATAATGGTGGAACCCACCCGGGCATGGATATATTTCTCAGAACCTACATTACTGATCATCTCAACCTCTGCCCTAAGAGCGTTCTGAGATTCATCAGCAATCTCTATGTCTTCAGGACGGATACCTACTTCCACAATATTACTCTGAAGATTATATGGAATATTTTGGATATTCAATGAGAAATCTTTGCTTTGAAAGAGTAATTCATTCTTGGCTCGAATTACAGTTCCTTTAAAAATATTCATCGTTGGTGAGCCAATAAAACTGGCAACAAAGGTATCTGCAGGGCGATTATAAATCGTTTCAGGCTGGTCAATTTGATGTATTCTCCCCTCTCGCATAATGACCACCTTATCTCCAAGAGTCATTGCTTCCACCTGATCATGAGTTACATATAAAATCGTTCCCTGAATCTGTTTATGTAATCTCATGAGTTCCAGGCGAACATTGATCCGCAGCCTGGCATCCAGGTTACTCAATGGCTCATCTAACAAAAAGAGTTGAGGCCTGCGCACTAAAGCGCGGCCCATGGCTACCCTTTGTCTTTGTCCACCTGACAGTTCTCTTGGCCTTCGTTTTAATAGGTCGTGAATTCCCAATAGACTCGCTGTCTCAGTAATATTCTCCCTTATAGTATCCTTATCTATGCCACGCATCCGAAGACCGAAGCCAAGATTCTGGGCTACAGTCATATGAGGATAGAGTGCATAGCTTTGAAAGACCATGGCAACATCCCTATTTCTTGGACTGAGATGGTCAATCGGTTTGTTGTTCACAAAAAGGGAACCCTCATCTTGCAATGTCAAACCCGCCACAATCTGCAGCAATGTGCTCTTTCCACATCCTGATGGTCCCAGAAGCACACAGAATTCGCCCTCATCTACAGAAAGATTTATATTGGAGAGGGCCACCACCTTTCCAAAACGTTTGCTTATTCCCTTGAGAGTTAGTGATGCCATTTCCTTATCCTTTAATAGCCCCAGCCGATAATCCAGTAACAATACGCCGTTGAAAAATCAGTACCATAATAATCAAAGGAGCCGTTGTTATAAACGATGCAGCTGCTATTTCTCCCCATGGAATAGTATGCTCTCCCTGAAACAGGGCAATTCCCACAGGCATTGTCTGCCTGGCAGGATCGGTCATTATCAACAGGGCCAGAAAAAATTCATTCCAGGCATAAATAAAGCTCAGAATGGCAGCTGTAAATAGACCTGGAGCCGATAGAGGCACTATCACACGTATTAATGAACCAAGCCTGGTGCAGCCGTCTACCAGGGCTGCCGCCTCCAGCTCTTCAGGCATTTCTCTGAAAAAAATTGCTAAGATCCAGACAGCCAACGGGAGGGTAAGGGCTACATAGGGCAAAACCAATCCCTGGTAAGTATTCAGCCATCCCATAAATCGCAGGAAACGCCAGATAGGTCCTGCAATGGCGATTTGTGGAAACATAGCACATGCAAGAATCCCCATGAGAATAATTTGTGCCCATCGACGAGGCAGCCGTGCCAGTGCATACCCTGCTATGGTACCCAGTGATATGGTCACCATGGTAGCAAATCCAGCCACAATAACAGAATTCAATAGGTAATGGATGATGTCATACCGTGTAATAGCAGAATAAAAGGAGGTCATGGAAAAAGAAGGTAACCACTGGGGTGGGATAGCAGTTATCTCTGTCTGGTTCTTGAAGGCCGATAAAACGAACCACAAGAAAGGAGCCAAAGAAAATCCCGCAGCCAGAAAAACACCAACGACAAACAAGATTTTTTTTAAGAATCCTTTCATGATACACTAGCCTCTAGTAAGCGCCGCCCAACCATGCGCACATATAGAATTGCAAGAACCAGCACAATAATGAAAATACATACAGATATGGCTGACCCATAGCCCATCCATCCTTCCACAAACATTTTTTTATAACCGTAAAGCTGGAGGACATTTGTTGCATTTGCTGGTCCTCCTTGAGTCATTACAAAAGCAAGATCGAATACGCGAAATGCATCAATGGTTCGAAATAGCAGGGCTACAAGGAGCGCAGGTCGGATTAATGGCCATGTAATGTGCAAAAAGCGACGCCAGACTCCCGCACCATCCACTCTGGCGGCTTGATAAAGCTCTTCCGGGATAACCTGTAGCCCAGCCAGGATCAGCAAAGCAGCAAAAGATGAGGTCTTCCATATATCTGCAAATATAATAGATAAAAATGCAGTTGGGGGCAAGGCAAGCCATGGGATATATTCGGTTGTAGCAGCTCCAAAAATCGCATAATTGATCACGCCGTAGACATCGTTAAATAAAAACCGCCACATCTGTGCAGAAACTACCGTGGGGATGGCCCATGGGATTAGCACACAGGCCCTTAGCGCACCGCGTCCAGGAAAACGATAGTGGATTAGAAGGGCAAGAAAAAGCCCAATCAAAAGTTCAAAAAAGGTAGTGGTACCCACAAAAATGACCGTAATCCAAAAGGAATGCCTCGCAACCGGATCATTGATGAGTTCCTTATAGTTGTCCAGCCCTATAAAAGGACTTTTGAGTTGTGGAAGCCCAATGATGATCCTATGAAAACTCAGAAAAAATGAATGGACGATAGGCGCTGCAATGAAAAACAAAAGGACCACTATCACCGGAACAAGCAAAGCCAGGTAAAAGTTTCGGTCCCTTTGAATCATTTTTGGGTCATAGCTCCCAGCTTGAAAAGCTTTTCGACCTTGGTGGATGTCAAAGTAGCCATCTCTGACAGATTAGAGTCTGTTTTTACAATTGCCTGACTAAAGAAACGCTGAAGTTCCTGGCTGATCATAGGATAAACAGGAGAAAGAGGCCGGGGTCTCGCTTTTTCAAAAGCAGGCAGAAATGCCTTCAAATGTGCTCTCTTTTCTTGTACCTCATGGTCTTGGTAAACTGACTTCCTTGTAGGAGCCAGGCTTGCCTGTAATGCAAAAATCTTCTGTGTTTCATGGGAGGTCATAAACTGGATAAAGCGCCATGCCTCTTCGGGATGTGTGGAATAATGGTTTATGCCAAACTGCCACCCCCCAAGGGTTGAGGCGGAACTATGTCCAGGAAAGGCAGGCAGGTTTCCCACCCCAATTTTGCCGGCAACCCTGGATTTTTCAGGGTTGTTAGCCACTGCCCACGCATATGGCCAATTGCGGTGAAAGATGGTCTTGCCTTGAATAAAAAGATCCAATGATTCGGGTTCTTCATAATTAATTGCACCTCTGGGTGCAGCCTTGCCGATTATCCTATCACGTACGAATGCAACTGCATCAACAGCAGCAGGTTCATCCAAAATTGCCTTACCAGTTCCATGGTCGATAACCCCTCCACCATTAGACCATATGAACTCCATCATGTCGCAGACCAACCCCTCATACTGCTTAAACTGGCCCGAATAAATGTGGAGGCCTGGATCATTTTCGCCTTGCATAATTACCTGCCCCTGGGTGAGCATTTCATCCCATAATGAGGGTGGTTTGAAATTATATTTTTTTAGGAGATCTTTTCGGTAATAAAAGAGGCCGGCGCTAAGATAGCAGGGCACGCCATATATTCTTTCATTATACGTGTTTGCGGTGATTGGCCCGGGTAGAAATTTATTTTGTTCTTTGACGGGAAACCTTGACGTGAGGTCTAAAGCCCAGCCAGCATTTGCAAATTCAGGAGGCCATATGACATCCATAAAAAATACATCTACCGATTTATCTCTGTTTTTAAGACGCTGGGCAACAATTGCGTGATATTCGGTGGAAGAATGCGGTCCAACTTGAACCTTGATGTGAATATCCGGATTTTTCTGGCGGAAATTTTGAATCACTTTATCCCAAACCTCTGGCTGGTTGGGCTTCCATGTCAGAAAAACAACCGTCGTTGGTTCTTCCGCCCATGTGAATGTAAAGCCGATACAGAGTAAACAACTTATTCCAAAGGCGATAATCATGATCTTTATTGTTTTCATCGTAAACCCCCTTTTTAAAAATACTTAGTTTGCCATTGCAAGCTTGGATTTTATAGTGTCAGATTGTACAGTTATAAGCTCAGATCTGTGCCGATTTACAATTTCTCTATAAAGGATAGGACGTCTGTTTGGATAAATCGCTTCTTCCGTTCTCCATTTTTGGCTTTCACTGAGATCGATATCAGCCTCGATGATATTCTCTTTAGAACCTGAACTTATTACTATATCCCCTTGCGGGTTAAAGATGGCACTGTAGCCTGAGAAAAAAGGTCTTGGCCTATTGGCATAAACAACAAAAACCTGGTTATAAATGGCAGCCCCTACGAATCGACGCCACATATAATCAACGGGAAAGGAGGCTGGCACAGCCGAGATATTTACGACAACATCCGCACCTTTAAGTGAAAGAACCCTCCATACCTCTGAAAATGCCGCATCAAAACATATATTTATGCCAATTTTTCCAAATGGAGAATCAAAAACCTTCAGCTCCCTGCCAGGGATAAAATTTTCAGTCCAGTGGACATGCGTTTTTGTATAACTCTGCGTCAAATCTTTGTCTATGTAAGTTGCGACGTTAAAGTATCGTTCGCCCCACCTTTTTACTTCTCCAATAATTACCCTAGCATCTAAAGTTCTCACAAATTGATAGAGATCTCTAGATACTGCACTGTACATAACTTTCATTTTTCTGTATAAAAATCCCTCTGGTTTTTCAAGGGAAGGATGACCATGCAAGATCAATTCAGGAAAAATGATCAGATCATACGATTTGTAGTTATTGATGATATTTTTTACCCGGTCAATATGTCTCTGGATATTTTCAGAATTATAATTTATTTGTGCTATGCATATTTTTCTTATCTTCTTTGTATTTTTTGCCATTTTTTTGTAATCCTCGTATACATTGATGCATACAATAAACAAATGATAGTATGCTTGAATTATTAGTACAGGAATTTTGGTAGTTATTCAAAATGTTGTGATTTTAGCCCCGCCGTCTGGTAAAATTGATGTTTCTTGAGAGAATTAGAATCCGGTCAGATACAGATTTTATATATCTATACAAATAGACACAGCTGCCAAAAAAAATCTTATTTAATCGACCAAAAATGGGGGTATATATCTTTTCTGGATATCTTCTTCTATTCGCTGCACATAAATTCGGGCTGCATCATCGCCATACATTTTCTGGCCATAGCGATATATGCTGCCTTTATCTCTACTGATGTTTTCATTAACAAGGTCGGGGTCAATATCGCTGATATACTTCTTGGCAATTTTGGCAATAATTTCGTGGATCCCTGAACCAGATTGTGCAGGGCTCTTGGATCGGAATGCAATATGAGGAGGAATTCCTAGTTCAACGGCTGCCTGGCGATGAACAGTTTTTCTAAGATCATCGTTTGTATCTTGTATTTTCAGTCTCGGAGACATCCGCATGGCGGTTTGGATTAAATATTTATCAAGATATGGGGCCCGTAGTTCAATTGAGTGGGCCATAGTAAGCTTGTCTTCCCTTTCAAGGGTATCAGTAGAGGAAAGAATCAAATCCTCCCAGAGTCTCTCATGAAGCCCTAAGTAACCAAAATCACTAAGGGTATTTTTATACCATGGGTACCCCGCAAACAGTTCATCAGCTGCTTGCCCGGTAAACATGACCCTAATATTATCTTCTGCTGCCAATTTGGCTGCCAGATACATGGGAATAGCAACCTCAACCTGCAAAAGACCGCCTTCTTCCACATTTTGAATGATCTCAGGCAATATCTGCTCAACCATATCTTCTGTGATGATGGTCGTTTTGAGCTCGAGACCCAGTTCCTCAGCTACTGAGTACGCAGCCATAATATCCCCGGACTCTTCAGTCCCAGTGCAGTAGCAAATAATATTTTTCCCCTCGCGCTGTAACAGTTTTGAGATAAAAACAGAGTCAATACCCCCAGAAAATATAACACCGATCCGGGACATGCTGAGTCCCATTAGTCTTTTTTTGACCGCTTTAATAAGGGCATCCTTGTAAATTTCTACAGCCTCACGAAATTCAACAATATCAATCTGGGGAAATTGAAGATGAAATCCTTCGCTCACCTCCAGACCGGAATTATTTATACTGAGGATATCTCCGGGATTTAACCTTTTTGGAGTATCCTTACCATTCCATAGGGCCTTTTTTTCTGAAGCAAAATAGGTGATGTTATCATTTATTATGTAATAAAGGGGGGTTTTGCCTATAGGGTCTCTGGCCACGACAACAGTCTCGCCGTCTGTTACAGCAAGGGAATATGTTCCGTCAAGGAGCCCTATAATCTTTTTTATAGCAGTCAGAAGATCACCTTGATAAACCTCCTCCAGTAAATGAATAATTATCTCGCTGTCGCTATTCGTCTTGATTTCATGGTGTTTATACAAAAGGGTTCTTAGTTTTTGATAATTATAAATATCTCCGTTATGAATCAACGCCAATTTGTCATCACAAGAAATATAAGGCTGAGTCATTTTTTCACCGCCCATAAGCTTCAGTCTTGAGTGACCCAATGCGATGTGAGTCTCATTCGAAAGCTCTTCCTTCATTTCATCTATTTCATCAACCTTGACTATCCTTCCATCCAAATATGCGCCATGTGTATCCGGTCCTCTATGTTCCATTTTTCTTAACATGTCATAGACATCCTTTGACTCGGTCTTACCATTTCGCACAAAGTGTCCGCATATGGTACTCATAAAAACTCCTTTCTGTTTAATCCGCCGAAGAGCAAGCCAGCCAAAATACCGGCTGATAAAAGGTTTCATGTGTCTCAGGTGCACTAGCTCCCCGTTGGGATGATTGAGGATATCCCAATCAATTCCCCATGTTCTATTGGAGAAACATTTATTTTTTTATCCCGGTAAGATCATTTTACTGGTAACCGTCAGAGCCCATAGGCCTTGATCTTTTTATGAAGATTGCTTCTCTCCACTCCTATAGCTTCTGCAGTTTTAGAAATATTTCCGCCAAATTGGGACAATTTACGAGCGATAAAGTCTTTTTCAAATGTCTCTCTGGCTTCTTTAAAGCTGTCAGAAGAAAAAAAGGTGTCCAGTTCTCTATGTTCACTCCTTAATCTATTGTATGGGAAAGGTAGATCTTTTACATCAATTTCGGTGCCGGGATACATAATAGCCATCCTTTCCACCAGATTCTTAAGCTCCCTGATATTGCCTGGCCAGGTATACTTTTTTAGCGATTCCAAGGCGTTAGGGCTTAAAAATTTTCGTTCTTTTTTAGTATCAAAAGAAAACTCAGTGAAAAACTCATTCACAAGTTCTTGTATATCATCGGTACGCTCCCTTAAGGGGGGAACCCTTATAGGTATAACGTTGAGGCGAAAATAGAGATCTTCTCTGAATCTTCCCTTAGCAATCTCTTCTTCAAGATTCTTGTTTGTTGCTGCAATAACCCGTACATCCACCCTAATAGTTCTATTTCCACCTACACGCTCAAATCTCTGCTCTTGTAAAATACGTAGAACCTTAGACTGAGCCTTTAGACTCATGTCACCAATCTCATCTAAAAATAACATTCCATTATTAGCTTGATCAAATTTACCCCTCTTCATAGTCGTAGCACCGGTAAATGAGCCTTTTTCATGTCCAAAAAGTTCTGACTCGATTAAATCTTCTGGTATAGCAGCGCAATTAACCTCTATGAAGGGTTTGTCCTTTCTTTTACTTAACCTGTGGATTGCATGGGCCACTAATTCCTTCCCGGTGCCGTTTTCTCCCACAATAAGCACCCATGAATCAGTTGGTGCAACAATCCCTATCTTCTCTTTTAACTCGGAAATGGGTTGACTATGCCCGGTTATTTGATGTTTTCGCCTATCTTTTTCTTTGAAAATATCAAGTTCTGTTTCCAGCTTATTGTATTTCAATGCGTTATTTACTGATAAAAGGACCTTCTCCAGAGAGAGGGGCTTCTCAATAAAATCATGGGCACCTAATTTTGTAGCCTTTACTGCAGTTTCGATAGTACCATGGCCTGAGATCATTATCACTTGCGCACTTGGGTATAATTCCCTTATCATCTCCAGCGTTTCCATGCCGTCTATATCCGGCATCCAAATATCCAGCAATATAATATCCGGAATGGTTTCCCGTATTATATCCAGAGCCTTCAGCCCTCCATCTGCAGTCATAACCTCAAACCCTTCATCAGTAAGAATACCGCGTAAGGATTGAATTATACTTGGCTCGTCATCTACTATGAGTACTGTATCTGACATATATTTTTCCGTGTTCCGTGGTCCGTTGTGATTGTAACTGACAATTCACCGCTGGCAACTGACCGCTTTGTTTGGCTAGCTTTAGGCCTGCCTATCCTGCTCCGCAGGACTAAGGGGAGCCGTTTAACCCCATCATCTCCCCTGCAATAAAGGCAGTATTTTTGGCAGTGCCACCCTGACCAAGCTGCTCATGCACCAATTTTAGTTCTCTTTTCATATCCCTTTTTAAGGCATTATTTTTTAGGATGACCAAAGCTTCTTCTGCCAAACGAAGTGCTGTTGCCTTACCTTGAATCAATTCTGGAACTATGTCTTTACCCGCAACTAAATTTACCAAGCCAATGTTAGATACCTTTATAAGAAATCGACCTAACACATAACTTAAGAAGGATACCTTATAGGCTATTACCATGGGAGTTTCCATTATTGCTGCCTCTAAGGTAGCAGTCCCTGAGGCAATTAGAGCTAAATCCGCTATTTTTAATATTTGCTTAGTGTCAAGTCGTTCAACCTTAATATCTATTTTGGCTCTTCTTATATAGGGTGTGACGACATTCTCTTTCACAGTGGACGCTAAAGGTAAAACACAATACAAATCAGGATAATCGCGTGAAATAATTTCGGCTGCGCCGATCATTGCCGGCAACATTCTCGCAATCTCCTCCGACCTGCTTCCAGGTAAAAGCCCAAGTATCGGAGTTCTATTAGGGTTAATATTTAAATTATTCTTAATACTTTTCTTGTCCATTCTCGGCAGCGAGATATCTAAAAGTGGATGGCCAACATATTCTGTTTCTAGACCGTGCCTCTGGTAAAATTTTTTTTCAAAGGGAAGAATTACTGCTACCTTGTCTACCCTTTTAGCTATTTTCTTCACCCTTCCTTCCCGCCATGCCCATACCTGTGGTGGAATATAGTAAAGCACAGGGATACCAAGTGAGTGAGCTTTTTTGGCTAAATGTAAATTAAAGCCGGGATAGTCAATAAGTATCAAAAGATCTGGAGGGGTGCTGTGTAATAACTGTTTTAATTCTCGTAATGCCCGAAAAATGTATCTGCTTTTTGGTATAATTTCGGTCATTCCTACTACGGCCATAGCTGATAATTGATACATAACCCTGACACCAACCGTTTCCATTTCCGGACCACCGAGACCAAAAAATTCTATACAAGGGTTTAATTCCCTTATCGCCATGACCAAATGCGCCCCATAAACATCCCCTGAGGCCTCTCCTGCAATAATCATGACTCTTTTGTTATGGTTCAATTCAGAATTATGTCTTGGCTTTTATTTTTTCTTATCTGGTCAATGATAGAAAGGGCTACCTCTAAGGCCTTTTTCCCATCAAGTCCTGTAACTTTTGGCTCTGTCTTCGTTTTTATAGACTCAACAAAGGATCTAATCTGATCAGCTAAGGGATCACTATCGGGAAATTCATCCTCTTGATAAACTATAGGTGACAAATCAGCAGCATATTTCTCATTACCTGTAAACCGGGATACATTGATCTTTCTCCTGCCATAATCGATTGAAATACAGTTATCTGGCTGGATAATCCTTATTATTCGAAGTGATTCATTTGAAATCCTACTTGCGTTTAAATTTGCTACCGTACCATTGGAAAACAGTATCCTCACATTCGCAATATCGATTTTACCACTCACAACAGGAATCCCAAAGGCATGTATCTCTTGAATTTCGGAATTAACTATGTGCAGGATAATATCTAGATCATGAATCATAAGGTCTAAAATCACATCTACATCGGTGCCTCTGTTTGTAAACAAGCCATACCGATGACAATCAATAAAAAGAGGTAGTGAAAGCATTGATTCCATCTTGATTACAGCAGGATTAAAGCGTTCTACATGTCCTATCTGTAAAATAGCGTTCCTCTTTTTTGCCACCTCTATCAGCCTATCAGCATCACTCAGTTCAAATGTGATAGGCTTCTCAATTAACAGGTGTATGCCATGATCCAAAATATCATGCCCAATTTCAAAGTGTGCCATTGTTGGAACAGCTAAACTCAGCCCATCTACATGGGTAAGCAGTTGAGTGTGGCTATCGTAAGCCTTCGTATTATACTTACGTGCCATCTCTTGCGCCCTTTCAAGATTTATATCGGCAATCCCAACAAGATCTATATCTTCCATAGAGGCATACTTCTGGACATGAAATTCACCCAAGTACCCTACCCCGACAACGCCTAACTTCAATCTCTGCTCCGTTGCCTTCCCTGTTAAAATTTCTCTTACGGGCAAGCCTGTTGTCTTTTCTTTCATACCGATTGCTCATTATTAGCTATTATTTTATCTTGACACTATAGTAATGCCATTACTGTCTGCCAACTGTATCATTTCCGCTTTATCAAAGACGAGGGTCTTGCTTGCTTCAATTGCCAAAACAGATGCATGAACCTTTGACATAACCTCTACTGTGCTCATACCAACAGCAGGTAAATCAAATCTAAGATCCTGATTTGGTTTACAAACCTTAATAACAACCCCACCTTCTTTAGCCAATGTTCCTCCTCTTAATATCGTCTTATCAGTCCCATCTATAGCTTCTACCGCTAAGACTGTCTTTCTGCTGACCACAACACAATGCCCTATATCAAGGCGACCCAATTCTTTAGCTATCATCCAGCCGAATTCTATATCTTTCATCTCCTTTTTACTCGGTTTTCTCTTGGTGAGACAACCAGAAGGTGCTAAAATTTCTGGGAGATAATCAGTTGAACTGACAACAGCTATTCCTTCCTTTTCAAGCTCCCTAGCCACAGCTCTTAAGATATCATCATCGTGGAAAATTAATAATTTCCCCATGACTTCTAGCCCTTTTAGATCTGGTTTTACATTGGAAAACATCTTAGCCTTAGTAACTGCCCCTGCCATCAAAACATGACGTACTTCCCTTGATTTGAAAACCTTGAGTAAATGGCCAAACTGTCCAAGTTCTATCCAGGTAATTTCATCAACTTTCTCAGCCAAATCTGGCATGGTTTCTCCTTTATGTGCCACGGCAATTACCTTTAAACCTCTTCTCTTGGCTGATTCAGCTATCAAAAAAGGGAACTTACCGCTCCCCGCTATAAGGCCTATCTTTTCCATTTTCAATTAATGATTAGCAATTATCAAATGCTCATTGTCTACCGGACAACTCCCCTTTTTGAGCTAGCTAAAAAATCAAGCAACATCTGCAATTCCTTAAAATTCGGTATCTCTCTTCGAACCCTTTCCAATGCTTCATTCAATAAATGATGATCGCGCCATATAATCTTATAGGCCCTTTTGAGGTCATTGATTACTTCGTTAGAAAATCCTTCTCTTTTAAGGCCCATATGATTTAATCCATATAACTTGACTCTGTCTCCTGAGGCTATCATGAAAGGGGGGATATCTTTGACTGTTGCTGATTTCCCTCCAATAAAAGCGTATGGACCTATCCTGACAAATTGATGTATGGCTACAAGACCGCCAATAATGGCATGGTCGCCGATTTCTATATGGCCACCAAGCGTTGCAGCATTTGACATGATAATGGAATTTCCTAGCGTGCAATCATGGGCTATGTGGGCATAGGCCATGAGGTAATTATTGTTGCCAATTTTTGTAACTCTATCCTGTTTAGTGGTAGCCCGATTAATGGTTACAAACTCCCTAATTATATTTTCATCACCAATAATAACCCTGGTATCCTCCCCCTGATACCCGATATCTTGAGGAGGTAAACCAACAGATACAAAGGGATAAATTCTATTTTTCTCCCCTATAGTAGTATTTCCATCTATTACTACATGAGAACCAATCACAGTATCCCTGCCTACTTCTACCTGTCCGCCTATAATTGAAAAGGGTCCGACTGTAACCCCATCAGCTATTTTTGCCTTTGGTGATACTACTGCAGATGCATGGATATCTATTCCCATTTCTTTACCTTAACGCAGCTACTAACTCAGCTTGTGCCGCTATTTCCTTATGTACCATTGCCGTGCCTTTCATTTTCCATATCCTGCTTCCTTTTCTCATGGCAGTCAGTTCAAAAATAATCTGATCGCCTGGAAAAATCGGCCTTCGAAATCTTACCTTGTCAATAGCCACAAAATATATTGCATCATCCCCTTTCTTTGACATGCTTTCCGGTTCCGATAATCTGGCAAGAATTCCTCCTACTTGAGCCATGGCCTCTATCACCAAAACGCCAGGCATAATGGGTTTTTCTGGAAAATGGCCCGTGAAAAAATATTCATTAATAGTTACATTCTTGATCCCAACTACCCTCTCACCAATCTCGAGTTCTGTTATTATATCCACAAATAGAAATGGGGGACGGTGCGGAAGTATTTTTATAATATCCTTGTAAGTAAGAGGTAAATCCATTTTCCACCTATCTTTCCTTTAATTGTTCTTTTAACTCCTTAAGTTCTTTTTCTAATTCTTTCAACCTTTCAGAATATTCAGGGAGTTTCTTGATATGGTTTCTTGTCCTTAGCCAAAGATGATGAGGCATTGTCGGGATACCAGAAACCACTTGACCTGCAGGAATAGATTTGGATACACCAGATTTTGAACCAATCATTACTCGATCGCCAATCTCAATATGGTCCGTAAACCCAACCTGCCCCCCGATAATTACATTATTTCCTATTTTAGTGCTTCCTGCTATGCCAACCTGAGCAACAACAATGGTATTCTCACCAATAGCTACATTATGCCCAATCTGAACAAGATTATCGATCTTTACTCCTTTCCCTATTTTTGTCTTTCCAAGGGCAGCCCTATCAATGGCATTCTGTGCCCCAATTTCAACCTCATCCTCTATTTGCACAATTCCTGTTTGTGGAATTTTTATGTTTATATCACCATCCTTAGCAAAACCGAAACCATCACTTCCTATGACAGTCCCTGCGTGGATTATTACATTCTTTCCTATTATACAGTCAGACATTATTGTTACATTTGGATAGAGAACGCTTTCCTTTCCTACTGTGACCCTGTCACCAATATAAACACCTGGAAAAAGAGTGACTTCATTCCCTATTATGGACTCCTTGCCAACATAAACAAAGGGATAGATAGACACATCTTTTCCTATATGAACTCCTTCTGCAATAATGGATTTTTCACTTATTCCTGGAAAACGAGGAGTCTGGGAAGCAAATATGGTTGCAACCTTAGCGTAAGCAAGGGTGGGATCAGCAACTACCAATTGTGGACCTTGATACAGACTGATGGGCTCCTTAACAATAACAGCAGACGCCTTTGTTGTCTTGACCTGATCCTTTAATCGTGGGTCTGACAAAAAAGATATCTCACCTTTCTCGGCCAAAGCAAGGGAATTGATCCCTCTTATTAAAACCTGAGCATCGCCTTCTATAGTGCCAGATACTGATTCAGCTATGTGCCTAAGGGTTACTTCCAATGGTAAACACTACCTCATGTGTGCTATAGCCCACCCATCGCCTTCCAAGACCGGAAAATCGAAAGACGCAGTGAATCAAAGTTTTTAAGGCTATCATGCTCTGTCTGTTCCGAACAACTTATTAAAACCATCCGCTCTTTATTTTATTCCTTCACCTGGTCGTAGGCCTTGATAACCTGGTCAGTAATATCGATTGCCTTAGAAAAATACAGAACTCCTCCTGCCCGTTTTTCTATGATCAAGGTATACTTTTCCTGAGAGCCAATCTTTTCAACAACCTTTTCTAACTCTGTGAATATACGCTTTTTTTCTTTTTCCTGTGCCTTTGCCATCTCTTCATTTAAATCCTTGTAAAGATATTGCAGCTCTCTGCCTTTTCTTTCAATTGTCTTCTCTTTATCTTCCTGGGCATCCATACTCAACATCATAGTCTGCTTATCTAATTCCTTTTGTAATTCCACAATTTCTTTCTGCCTTGTATCAAGCTCCTGCTGTAGATCATCTTTTTTCTTCTTGAGCATTTCCAAGACCTTAAGCCCCTCCTTAGATTCCTGCAGGCATCTTTGAAGATCAATTAAACCAATCCTTGCAACATCCTCCGCTAAAACTACATTATAAGCTAACAGGATTATAATAATAATAGGAGAAAATAATATACCCTTTTTCATACATAACTCCATCCTTGATATGATTGTTATTAGGTAAAAATAAAGGAATAAAAACCTCACTTTTAATATTACATTATTCTCCTCATAGGAGTCAACCACGTTAAAATCATAAATATATTGAATCTACTAAAGTTATCAGTGGCAGGTTTATGGTTTTATGATGAAATCGGCATTGCTTGCCGTATCTTCATCATACTAGTCTTCGCCTGCCATTTAATATGCAGGCATACTCTTCTATTCCGACTTGAAATACTGATGATGATATGAATTATTTTTTTACTCCATTCATCATTGTTCAAGGTATTGAACGAACTGAGACCTATTTTCTTTTCCAATCTCTTTATACAACTGAAGATCCCATGCCATAGCCTTGGCTGCTTCTTGATCCAGAAATCTCCATGATTCTATATCAGATAGCATGTAATTATAGAAAAATTTCTTCACGTTTTTTTCTTGTTCCTCCCAACCTTATCACCTCCACCGCTGAGGAAAAAGCCCTTCAACGTTCTTAACTTCTTTTTTTCAATTATAGGCATAACATTTCTCATCATTAGGCAACAAAATTACGCTTAAACCCAGATGTTGTAAGAGCAAAATCCGGGTTTAAGTCAAAGATATTATATCTTGTGGCTGATGATCAAGGGCCAAAAGCAAGAGCAAATAACGTTTCAGGCTTTTCGTGATTAAAAATTCATCTTTTACCCGTTGGTGGCCATTTTCCCCAAGTGTTCTTGCCAGTTCTGGTTGGCTAAGAAGCTTTCGGATCTGCAGGCTGGCTCCTTCCACCGAATGGACCAGCATCCCGGTGAAACCATGGATGATTTGGGCGGGAATACCGCCTACCGACCCCCCGATCACTGGGCGATATTTCCAAAGGGCCTCCGAGACAGTCAATGCAAAACCTTCACGTATGGATTTTTGCACAACGATATCTGAGGCACGTTGAAAGGCATTTATCTCTGTGGCAATGGACTGAGTTAGAAAGATTATATGGATATCCGGGTTATCTCCGGACTCCTCTTTGACTTTTGTGAGAATAGTCTCCGACTCAGGATCATCAGCAGCCTTGTCTCCAACAAGGAGAAGCCGGCAATCTACATTTTTTCGAGCCATTTTAAAAGCCTGAATCACCCCCACGGGATCTTTCCATGGATCGTAACGAGAAATCTGAGAAATGATAGGTTTATCTCTGGGTATTTTATATTTTTCCAGAGTGCTGTTGATATAAGCGACATCCAAATCTTTATTTTTATCAGCCAATGGGTCGATTGCCGGATAAAATCGATATTGAGGGATAGATAACTCGGGAGAAAAAAGGGGTGAGGAAAAGATAGCTGCATCATATTGCTCTATATATGGCCTCAAAAATTCCCAAACCTGTCTGTTAGGATTAGACATATCGATGTGGCAGCGCCATACCCATTTATTTTTCCAGTGGGGAGACCGTTGGATTAAGGCAGCAGGTTGAGGATCGTGAATCACAATGAGGTCTTCATCGAAATTCATTTCACTGCTATTCATCTCGTTATAGGCCAGGTAGGCATTAAAGGCTTTTTCCGGTAAAATTTCTTCATTCCCCTGTAAGGCATTGTGGAAGGCCTTGGTGATATCAAAGAAATCAGAACCACCCTTAATCACTTCCCATTTGGTTTCTACGCCAAGCTCATTGAGAAGTGGAACAATACAGTGGAGCATTTCAGCTACCCCACCTCCCGTGGCTGTGGAGTTCACCATCTTGATGGATCGTTTTCCTACATGCGAGGCAAGGATGTAAAGCTCTTCAATAATATCTTTACCCACGACTGATTCATAATCAGACAATGTAGAAATATTCATTTATCGCCTTCGAACTTTTTTTCTTACCTTAAGATTGTCTAACTCATAAAAGCTAATTTATCCCACAAGCAGCATCCTATGAACAACGAACTCGATGAAGTGAAGAAAAGTAAAAATAATCACTGATATCAATAATAATACAAACACAACATGCAGATAAAACGATTTCGCTGGAAATCTCACTAAGTTGTAATTTCAAGCAGACCGAGAAATATTATCTTTATAACATACTGAAAAAACGTGGTTTCTCCCTACAGTCGAAATAACGAATCCAATGAATACGACTTGTATAAGCTTATCATATTTGAACGCCTCAAACGACTGCATTCAAGGCTCTGTTTTACTTGATTACACAGTGGGCTATGTATTGATTTTGTATAGATGTTGGTCGATCAATTTCTCTATCTTTGTCCTTATTGTGTTTAAGGTATAAACCATAATGTCGATATCTCTTATGTCTTGTGCTAATTGTTTAAGACCGAGACTCTGCTCTATCCACGTAGAGATATCATCTAAATGAAGTTGATTATACAATCTAGATTCAATAAAATGAAAATATAGTGAGTCAATACTGATGCTATCAAGCACCTCCCGAAATGATTTCAAATTGTATGCAAATTTATCTGTTAAATAAACGATCCTCGTTACATCACAGAGATAAAAAGGCTCATCCGCGTTTTTTTCAAATGCTGATGGATTCTGATTTCTGAAAGCCTTAATAATTTCAACTATGCGCAACTTTAAGCTCTCTATGGTATTATATTCAGTCAAATTAATATTCCCCAATTGTTCTGACAGGGCCTCCTCATGAAGATTTCTGGAGATCCAAGCAGCAAAATCATTGGTATAAGGAACGTGAATTTCCCGAAACTTTCGTAAGGCAGAAAAGGTATGATAGAAAATTGACGAAAGAGTACAGGAATCAATAAGTTTAAGCAACGCATCAAGATTACATGCCTTTTTCCCGCTTAGTCTTTCCAAATAAGCACTGGAAGAAAATTGAAATACATACCTTTCAGCCATTTGCCTCACCTAGCTATACATATTGTTCTTCAAAAAAAACTATCTTGTATTTAGTTTTTCATGTTGAAACAAGAAAATTACCTTACATAAGGTAGAATATTTTAAAATACAGATTATTAATCAAAACTTCAAGCCTTCTTCCCTCTCTCTATTCCTCATATCTTTACCGCCACCTTTTAATACCCTACCCAGAAGGGGATATAAAGGCAAATACTGCCAATATTTTGGTGTTTTGTAGCATCCTATTCTTTAATGAATCGTCCCGCTTGGGCGGGAGTAAACATTGTTCCTGCGGGCATTGCCTTCCAATATATTTAATTCTTAAAGCGATACATACTCCAAATGCTTATAAATCCCACGTGCATATATCACACACTCTTCCTATCTCAGATATCTATAGGTTTTTCTTTTCTTTGTTTATAAAATGATATTCAAAAACCCTATCTAAAGAAAAATACTTTTTTTCTCTTTTTTAGACTTTACACAAAATAACATACATTACCATTGCCAAAATAATCTACGAAGTGTATGAAGTGCGTGAGTGATTGAGACCTTTGCATAACCCCTATTGATCTAAAGACGATGGGCTTTTTTGAAGTGACCGGTGGCTTCCGGCTCGTAGAGCCTCCCGCTCGGAGAGAAGGGTGCTGTCTTTTCGTAACGTATCAGTGGGGGAACCCGCAGGCCCCGATTTATCCGGGCAATGCGGAGAGGCCAAAATTTATCTCTGGCGGGCTCCCCCATGGATACGTTGCTGAAAAGACCAGCCCGAGAGCCTCGGAACTGAAAAAAAGTCCATCGTCTTTTTGAGGATGATGAAAATCGCCAGCTTTTTCAAAGGTCTCTGATTATAGGGAACTATGACGCAATAGGTTCCTTCTGTTTAAGCCAAAGATATTGACCTTCCGCTCATCAGTTCAGAAAAGATCGTATTGCACGAATATTAGGTTGTACGTTATAGCCTTGTGACTACTTATGTGGTATTTATTTAATGATTTTCTCTAATTGAAAGGAACTTTCATATGAAAGATACTATTAAATGGGTAAAAACCCATTGTGCAAGAATGGATCATGGAGGTTGTGCACTATTAGTAGGTGTGAAAGATAACAAAATCGTTAGTGTGAAAGGAGATCCGAATGGCTTTTTAAACAAGGGGTATGTGTGCGCAAAAGGAATTGCATCACCTGATCGTCTTACCCATCCTGATCGCCTCAAACATCCTTTGAAAAGAGCAGGAAAGCGAGGTGAAGGAAAATGGCAACAAATATCCTGGCAAGATGCATTAACTGATATTGTTGAAAATTTAACTAACATAAAAGAAAAGTATGGTGCAAAAGGAGTTGCCTTCGGAGTTGGCATGCCCAAAGGCTTGGAGCACTTTGTTTTAATCAGGTTAGCCAATATCTTTGGGTCTCCTAATGTTATCGCATCTCAGGATGTATGCCATGCCCCTCGAGAGATAACCGGTGTTCATACATGCGGATTTTATCCTGTTGCTAATCTGCATCACAAAAGCAAGCTCGCTATGTTGTGGGCAAGCAATATCAACTCCACAAATGAGGAGGGAGAAATCTGCAGCATGCTCTTAGATCAGTTAAGACATGGTACCGAACTGATCGTTGTTGACCCGAGAAAGATCGATTTGGTGAAAAAAGCTAAGAAGTGGATACAGCTGAGACCCGGAACAGACCACGCACTTGCACTGGGATTTCTAAATGTCATTATCGAAGAATCTTTATATGATAAGGATTTTGTTGAAAAATGGACCTATGGTTTTGCTAATCTGGCAAATCATGTTAAACAATATACCCCTGAAAAAGTGGCTGAGATCACCTGGGTTTCCCCTGATCTCATTCGAGATACAGCACGATTATATGCCACATCAAAACCTGCTGTTATTCAATGGGGAAACCCGATTGAGCATAATATACATACCTTTGACACAACACGGGCACTCATTTGCTTGATGGCAATATGTGGCAATCTTGATGTCCCCGGCGGTAATGTACATGCAAAAGATCCGAAGATCATGGGCTTAGGGCAATTTGTCCGTGCTGATCTTATTCCAAACAAGAGAAAGGAAATGATCAGCACCTATCATAATATTATACCTAGATTGATGACCATTCCACCATCTTTCTTTAAAAAGGCAATCCTTGAGGGCATACCTTACCCCATTAAGGGATTCTATGCTATGTGTGCAAATCCCATGTTATCCTATGCAGATAGCAGACAGACATTTGAGGCATTTATGAATCTTGATTTTATAGCAGTAGCTGATTTATTCATGACGCCTACAGCAGCTATGGCAGATATAGTGCTCCCTGTCGCTAGCCAATTCGAGATGGATGATATCGGCCATTACGGACTTGGCCACGGCTTTATTCTATCCCGGCCCAAAGTAGTTGATCCACCCGAGGAGTGTTGGCCTGATATAAAAATTATGAATGAACTGGGGAAACGTATTTCTCCTCAAGAATACTGGTATGATGACTATAACCAATTCCTGGAAGATGTAGTCAAGCCAAGTGGTCTCACATATCACCAGTTTGTTGAAAAAGGTTATCTAAAAGGTCCTGACAGATTTAAGCTACATGAAGAAAAAGGCTTCCGAACCCCCACAGGGAAGGTTGAACTTACATTGAGCACAGCAGAAAAATTCAATCTACCGCCACTCCCGACATTTAAAGGACTACCAGAAGAAGAAAATCTTGAATATCCTTTGGTGCTAACTAATTCCAAAAGCCAGTATTACCTTCATTCATCCTATAGGTGGATTAAAAGGCTTAGAGAAAAAAGACCTGGTCCCAAGGCTGAAATACACCCCGATACTGCGATAAAGTATGGCATAAAAAATGGCGATGAGTTTATTATTGAAACAAGGTGTGGCAAGATAACACAAATTGCCCATTGCACCGATATTGTTGATCCACGAGTAATCAATGCCTCACATGGGTGGTGGTATCCGGAGGCAGACGCTGCATCTCTGTATGAATGGGAAAAATCCAATTTTAATATCCTTACCTCAACTGAAACATTGGGAAAAGAATTTGGAACACCCAACTTAAAGGCAATAGGATGTAGAATACGGAAAAAATAAACACCTATTAAGTCCCCGAGAGCCTGACTCTCTTTCAGTCCCGTGATTGACCATGGCGGGCAGGCACAAAGGATATGAAATGGTCGAGAAAACATTGGAATTTATATAACCATAGTGCCCGCCCTGACATCATTCTCATTAAATAACCTGTTTACGCTGTAAGGTACTTCACACAGATTCCGTAGATCAAAGCCTCCTCAAAGCAGGTCTGGAACGGCAACTTCGTGTTTTGGCAGCAAAATATTCCAAACAGGGGATAGGATTTTGAATACACAAATTTTTTATACCATTGATGAGGTTTCAAAGATAACCAAGCTCCCTCAAAATCTAATTCGTCATTACATACGTGTGCTAAAAATAACAATAGCACCTGAACATTATCCTGATATTCATCCAAGACAGGTCAAAGGTGAATTTCTTTTTTCCCGAAAAGATATAGATGAAATACTGAGATTTATTGACAAAAGAAAGGACGAATCCTGGGAGAAATGGCAACTCAGAATAATAAAAGAGACAATGGCTGAAAGAAAATCAAAGCAAGATACCCATACTCGTAAACGAGCAAATCTAAGGCTCATACAAGGGAAAAAGAAAGACCATAACAATCAGGAAAATAAAAAATGAGTGCTATTGCAAGGAAAACGCAACTGCTGCTTTTGAGTGAATGGTTGTCGTATCAAATATGGGTATCTCTACATCCTCCTGGCGAATCAAAAGCGGAATTTCCGTGCACCCTAAAATCAGTCCATCTGCACCATTTGCAACAAGCTTCCTGATAATTGCTTTGAATTTCTCCTTTGAAGACTGCATTAATATTCCCAAACACAATTCATTATAAATAATACTATCTATGATTGCTCTATCAGTCTTCGAAGGTATTATAACATCAAGATGGTGTTTTACTTTTAATCTTTGTTTATAAAAATCCTCTTCCATGGTAAACTTTGTTCCCAGCAAACCGGGTTTTCTTAATCCCTGCTCTTTAATCTTTTCAGCCGCCGCATCAGCTATATGCAGGAGGGGAATCTTTATACTGTCTTGCACTTCCTGGGCCATTTTATGCATAGTATTAGTACAAATTACAATACAATCAGCACCGGCACCTTCTACTTTCCGAGCAAAACTGATCATCAATTTTGTAAGCTTTTCCCACTCTCCTTGATGCTGTAAGCTTGCTATTAACTCAAAATCAACAGAGTACAAAATACATTTTGCCGAGTGGAGCTTACCAAGTCGTTCTTTTACAGTTTCATTGATAATCTTATAATATTCAGATGTTGATTCCCAGCTCATACCTCCAATGAGGCCAATTATTTTCATATCACCCCTCTATTTTGTTTCAATGTAAACCGGCAAAAGATAATAGTGCTTTCTCCTTCATTACATCCTCAATACATCAAATGATGGACAAATTGACCAGGAGAGTAATTGAAAAGAAAAGACTGCAAATATCCTTTCAAGTTCATTACTACATCAGGACTATGTTAGGTTCAAGCAAATTTACTGATAAAAAAAGAAAAATTTTCTTGACAGAAAATAGCACATCCAGTATGCACAATAATGTAACTATCCTTAATTTTGAACCCTTCATGGATATTATAAAAATTATACGAAAAAAATTTCCCTCAGATAAGAAAAAAATAAACATTTCAGAAATTCAAATTTTCCATCCCAAACTACTATTTTGTGGCTTTACAAAAAGAACCTTGCACCACTTTTGAAAAACCCGAAAATGGCGCATCTAATAAATGCAAGGAAGATACTATGAAAGTTCTTATAAGTGACACCTTATCAGAGGTTGGTGTAAAGACCTTTCATAAAACCCCTGATATTGAGGTTGATGTAAAGACCGATCTGGCCCCTGCAAAACTAAAAGAAATTATTGGAGACTATCATGCTCTTGTCATACGTAGTGCAACTAAAGTTACCGCTGAAATTATTGAGGCGGCCAGTAATTTGAAGGTTATCGGCCGAGCTGGGATAGGTCTGGACAACGTGAACATACCTGCTGCAAGCAAAAAAGGAATTGTTGTTATGAATACACCGGAGGGTAACACTATAACTGCGGCAGAACATACTATGGCAATGATTATGGCCCTTTCGCGTAATATTCCCCAGGCAAGCGCATCACTTAAAGAAGGAAAATGGGAGAAGAAAAGATTTCAGGGCAAGGAGATTTTCAATAAAACCCTTGGCGTTATTGGGATTGGGCGTATAGGACGGCTTGTTGCCGAGAAGGCGAAGGCAATGAACATGAAAATCATAGTCTATGACCCTTATATAAAGCCAGACCTTATTGAGAGAATGGATATGGAACCTGTTTCCTTTGATGAACTTCTTCAAAGATCCGATTATATTACCATTCATACACCTGCTACTGACGAAACTATCAACATGATAAACAAAGACACCATTGCCAAAATGAAAAAAGAGGCAATGCTGATCAATTGCGCACGCGGGGGTATAGTCAATGAAGATGATCTCTGCGAGGCCTTAACATCTGGTCATCTATCAGGTGCAGCCTTAGATGTCTTTAATAAAGAGCCTCCTGGCAAGACAAAACTGATATGCCTGCCTAACCTGATATGCACACCCCACCTTGGTGCATCAACCAAAGAAGCACAAGACAAAGTGGCTAAAGATGTGGCTGAGCAAATCATAGCATATCTTTTTTACGGCTCAGTAAAAAATGCGGTGAATGTCCCAAGCATCAGTCCAGAGTTGATATCCACTTTACGGCCATATGCCACGTTAGCTGAAAAGATGGGAGCTCTTCAGAGCCAGATAACTGATAACGCTATTCTGGAAGCTCAAATAAATTACTCAGGAAAGGTAACCGATTATGATGTAACACCTCTCACTGCTGCGATGCTCAAAGGGCTTCTCACACCTCTTCTTAAAGACCAAGTGAACTTTGTAAATGCCCCCGTTATTGCTGCTGAGCGAGGTATAAAGGTGGTTGAATCCAAGACAAAGGCTCCTAAGGATTTCTCCAGCCTTATTAAGCTTACTATTAAGACCCAGAAGAGTAAAAATATCATCTCAGGTACTATCTTCGGCAATAATTTACTCAGGATCTTACGCATTAATAACTTTCATCTTGAGGCTATTCCCGAAGGCCATAACCTGTTAATTAACAACCTGGACAAACCTGGTGTCATCGGTAAAATCACCAGCACCCTTGGGAGATATAAGGTTAACATCAGCCGCATGCAAGTAGGTGAAGAAAGAGTAAACAAACAAAATGTGATTTTTTTGGCTACAAATATTTCAGTAAACGACGAAATCCTTAAAAAATTGCGCGGCATGGAAGATCTTTTATTAGTAAGAAGGATAGAGTTGTAACTCCTTTAAAAAAATCGATGGATTATAAAACTGGGTGAGGCTGCCCGCAACAGAAATTGGTGCAGGCTGACAGACAATAACAATCAAAAAAAGGGGGGTACTATGAAAAGATCAATGTTTTTCCTTGACCAAAAGGATATGCCAACTCATTGGTATAATATCCAGGCAGATTTACCAGAACCACTTCCACCCGTTTTGCATCCAGGAACAGGAAAGCCGGTAACACCGGATGACCTAGCTCCTCTATTTCCCATGGAGCTTATCAAACAAGAAGTAAGTACTGAGCGCTGGATTGAAATACCTGAGGAGCTACAGGATATTTATCGGACGTGGAGGCCAACAGTGTTGCACCGGGCATATCGCCTTGAGAAGGCTTTAGACACCCCGGCCAAGATCTTCTTTAAATACGAAGGAACAAACCAGGCTGGTAGCCATAAACCTAATACTGCTGTGGCTCAGTGCTATTATAATATGAAGGAGGGCATAAAACGTATCACTACAGAAACCGGTGCGGGCCAGTGGGGGAGTGCGCTGAGTATGGCTGGGGCATTCTTTGATGTGGAAATCAAGGTCTATATGGTCAGAATAAGTTATGACCAAAAGCCATACCGCCGCATAGCAATGGAAGTCTGGGGTGGAACGTGTATCCCCAGCCCCAGCACCGAAACTAAGGCGGGACGAGACATGCTGGAAAAATGGCCCGATTGCCCTGGCAGCCTAGGACTTGCTATCAGTGAGGCAGTCGAGGAGGCTGTAAGTCGTGATGATACTCATTATTCTTTGGGCAGCGTGCTCAATCATGTCCTGCTTCACCAGACCGTACAAGGGGAAGAGTGCAGGAAACAAATGGAAATGGCAGATGCCTACCCTGATATTATTGTAGGTAACATTGGGGGCGGCTCCAACTATGGTGGCCAGTTCCTGCCATGGATCAGGGATAAAATCAGCGGAGAAAAGCCTGATATGCGGATTATCTGTGTTGAACCTGAAAGTTGTCCCACTGTCACCAAAGGATTATATGCCTATGATTTTGGTGATGTAGTTGGTCTGACTCCCCTGCTCAAGATGCATACTTTGGGCCATGGTTTTATTCCACCTCCGGTACATGCAGGAGGCCTTCGCTATCATGGAATGGCTCCAATCATATGTCACCTCTATGAGCTGGGTTTGGTTGAAGCCGTAGCTGTTCACCAGACTGCCACCTTCGCAGCCGGCGTACAGTTTGCTCGCACGGAAGGCATTATCAGTGGACCTGAGCCATGCCATAATATCAAGGTTGCTATCGATGAGGCACTTAAGTGTAAAGAATCAGGAGAATCAAAAACAATATTAATAGCCCACAGTGGTCACGGACACTTCGACCTTGCTGCCTATGATTCCTACCTGTCAGGTAAACTTACAGATTACGCATATCCTGAGGAGGAGGTTAAGAAAGCACAGGCTGAACTTCCCAAGGTTGCCTCTTAGCAAAATAGAAGCAACAGAATGTCTCACATTACTAATGTAAAGTAATCAACGCGAGACAGGCTGGTTCTTTAACTGTATACTCACAGGTCCTATACATTCAGACCTGTGAGTATACTTCTTTACCATGGGAGGTAAACAAGTTGATCGAACAATATGATCATAAAACGCTTCGATGCCCGAGGGTGGGCGGGGAGGTCAATTTTAGGTACTGCCGTCTCGAAAATAACATGCTTCCGTGCAGATGGATAGTTGGATGTTGGAAGAACTATATAGATATTAATACCTTTCTGGAAAATCATTACTCCAAGGAAGAATTGGACCGAGTGTTTGAGCCACCGAAGCCAAAGCTTCAGAGCTTAGTGGGTCTGATAGAAAAGGCGAAAGAGGATAAGATAAAAAATGATTAAACATGAAATCTTTCTCGGAAATGGAGCCATAGCCTTAGGCCTTTTAGAGTCTGGCTGTCAGGTGCTTACCTCCTATCCCGGTACTCCCAGCTCGGAGATCCTGCCGGAAGTTGTCCGCCTTATGAAATCAGAAAAACTTGACACTTATGTGGAATGGTCAACCAACGAAAAGGTAGCACTGGATACGGCCTTTGCTGCCTCTATCACAGGAAAGAGGGCTGCCTGCTGCATGAAACAGGTGGGGTTGAATGTGGCAGCTGATTCCTTGATGAGTGCAGCATATCTCGGTACTGTGGGGGGGCTCGTTATTATTTCCTGTGATGACCCTGGACCCCATTCCTCTCAGACTGAGCAAGATACCCGCCTTATGGCCAGGCTCGCTAAGGTGCCTGTTTTAGACCCCTCCAATCCCCAGGAGGCCAGAGAGATGGTTGGCCTTGCCATGGATATCTCAGAGGAATTCAGGATTCCGGTGATCCTGCGTCCGGCCATTCGAGTATCCCACGCACAACAAAATATCTCATTTGGTCCCATCAAAAATAATGATCAAAAGGCCTCTTTTGAGAAAAATCCCCAAAGGTGGGCAGCCACTCCACGTTTCCGCCTTACTCTCCATGGAGAGCTCAACGCAAAATTGAAGAAAATTGGAAAGAAATTTGAGAATCTCTCCCGGTACAACTTCCATAATCTTAAACCCGGGAAGCAATATCCTCTCGGTATCATTGCAGGAGGCATACCCTACTCTGTTATTCACGATTTTCTGTCTGAAGAGAAGCGGACTGATATCCCTGTCCTAAAGCTTGGTGCCCCTTATCCCTTTCCCGAAAGATTGGTCATAGATTTTATGTCAGCCTGTAAAAAAGTGCTTGTCATAGAGGAAACAGATACCCTCATCGAGTACCTTTTAAGAGATAGAGATAAAGTTATGGGCCGGCTATCTGGTCATATCCCAGCTGAAGGAGAGCTCGTTCCCGAGGTAATCCACAAATTGATAAACAAAATACTTAAAGAACTGAATTTAGAGCCTTTTCAGGCAGATGATGATTATGAAGCAATGCAATTAGTAAAAGACCTTCAGCTACCGGTGCGAAGGCCAACCCTCTGCCCCGGTTGCCCCGAGAGAGCAGCTTTTTTTGCTATAAGAAAAACTAGCCCAAAGGCGATATTTACCTCGGACATTGGCTGTTATACCTTAGGACTTAACCTAGGTGCAGTGGATACTGTTCTGGATATGGGGGCTGCAATAACAATGGCATCGGGCTTCTATCATTCTTTTGATCAAGATTCAGTAGAGCAGCCTATTGTAGCTACCATTGGAGATTCAACCTTTTTCCATTCTGGCGCAGCAGGATTATTGAATGCTGTTTATAACGACGCAAGGTTCATCCTGGTGATACTTGATAATCTAACAACAGCCATGACTGGAATGCAGCCAACTCCTGCCTTGGGGATAAGGGCAAATGGGAGCAAGGGAAAGGCTATTCCTCTGGAACGAATAGTAGCCGGTTGCGGTGTTGATTTCATTGAGGTAGTTGACCCATATGATATTAAAAAAACGATGAGTTTGCTCAAGAAGGCGGTTAAATACGTAAAGGATCCGAAAGGGGGAATAGCAGTAATTATCGCTCGTCATCCCTGTGTTATTGCCTATCCAGATAAGGCTATCCCTCAAAAGAAAAAGGTAACCATAACGGATGACTGTGTAGAATGCAATTTTTGCCTTGAGCGCTTTGAATGCCCAGCCCTCTACCATGACAAGAACCTGGGGAGGGTAAATATTAACAGGGAACTATGCGTCGATTGTGGTGTATGTATTCAGGTGTGCCCTAAAGGTGCTATTATTGAGGTTTAATGGATGCAGTGCGATGTAGTGCCTCTGAACAAACTGCTTTCCTGATATCAGGGATCCGATTATGGAAAATACCTATCTTATAATGAGAAATAATGAATTCTAAAATGGATACCGTTAACATTATATTATGTGGAACAGGTGGACAAGGGATTTTGTTTATGGCCAGAGTCCTGGCACAAGCTGCTCTGAATAAGGGATTCAATGTTATGGGAGCCGAGACCCATGGTATGGCCCAGCGGGGTGGATCAGTAATTTCACACCTCAGAGTTGGAGACGTGAAAAGTTCTTTAGTGAGAACCGGTACAGCACATTTTTTGCTGTCTTTGGAAGAAAATGAGGCATACCGAAACCTTCCATTTTTATCCCGAGGAGCAAGGATGTATGTCAACACAAATTCAAAGCAATTTCCGAGAGAAGAGGCAAAAAACCTTTTGGACAAAAGAAAAATTATCTACCGCTCAATTCCTGCTGGAGTCCTAGCTCAGGAGCTAGGCACTCCAAGGGCTTCCAACTTGATCCTGTTAGGTTATTTTTCAGCCTTTTATGAGGGACCAATTCAATATAAAGATATAAAAATGACTATTGATGCTATCAGCCCAAAAAGATTCAAAGATATAAACAGTAAAGCCTTTATAGCCGGCTATGAAAAGGGAATCGTTTTTGATTGACAAATGACTGTTAATTATGTTTTTACTGTCCATTATAAGGATATTTTTATTTTCTATCTTTCAGGAAAGGAGGTGATTGTAAAGGAAGCTTGTAAAAATCAGTGATGTTTTAAATCGATTTATATTAATTTCTAAAGGAGGGAAATAATGAAAAAGAAAGGTCTTCTAAGTGTAATATTTATTGTATGCTTTTTATTCTCCCTAGCTATGGTTCCATCTACTAAGGCAGAAACCATCAATCTTACTTATAGCAACTTCTTCCCACCTACCCATGGCCATGCAATTGCTGGTCAAAATATGATAAAAGAAATTGAGAAAAGGACTAATGGCCGGGTTAAAATCTCTTACTTTCCTGGAGGGACGTTAACCAAACCAGCGGTTTGCTATGATGGGGTTGTTAAAGGCATCTCAGACATTGGTCAGTCATGTTTTGCATATACCAGAGGTAAATTCCCCTTCATGGAGGGAGTTGACCTTCCATTCGGCTACAAAGACGGCAAGGTTGCTACCAGAGTTGCATATGAATTTTACAAAAAAATGAATCCTGAAGAACTCCAGGATGTAAAGGTGCTTGTTGTTCATGCACATGGTCCTGGAATACTCGCTTCCAAAAAGGATGTAAACTCTTTAAGTGATTTAAAGGGAATGAAAATTAGAACCACTGGCCTAGCCGCAAAGCTTGCCAAATACCTGGGAGCCGCAGCCGTTGCTATGCCTCAAAATGAGGCCTATGAGGCATTACAGAAAGGGGTAGTTGAGGGAACATTCTGTCCTATTGAAACTCTCAAGGGATGGAAACAGGGTGAGGTCATTGATTATGTAATCGAGTCCCAGGCCCTTGGCTACACAACAGCAATGTTTGTGGTTATGAATAAGCAAAAATATGAATCCCTTCCACCGGATATTCAAAAGGTTTTTGATGAAGTGGGAGAGGAATGGGTTGATGTGCATGGAGATGTATGGAACACTGCTGATGAAGAAGGCTATAAATTTGTGACTGACCTCGGCAAGGAGATCCATGGCCTCTCGGCTTCTGAGGAGGAAAAATGGATACAGTCTATTACTCCAATCATCCTTGAATATCAAACAAATATGGAGGAAAAGGGACTTCCTGGAAAAAAGGCTGTGGAGGTTATTCGAGAACTGGTTGCAGAATATAATAAATAGGTAAGAGTTAAAAAAAGAGTAACAGTGTAATCATCATAATAAAGGGGTGCTGGAATTTCTGGTATCCCTTTTTTTACTTTATTACTATCAGAGTAGACCAGGTAAAAAGAGGACAATTTGGGGAAAAGTTAAGAGGATTACAACGCATACCAAAAGAGCAAGAACGAAAGGGGCAACTCCCTTAAAGATAGTCTCAAGAGGAACATCCTTGGCAATACCGTGAACCACGTATACATTTACACCCACAGGCGGGGTAATTACACCCATTTCTGTTACAAGAACAATGGCCACCCCAAACCATATAGGGTCAAACCCAAGAGTGGTAGCCACAGGATAAAAAATAGGAATAGTGAGCATAATCATAGCAAGTGCATCCATGAAACATCCGCCAAAGAGATACACCAAAACTATTATTCCCATAACAGCATAATTTGGAAGAGGGAGCGTACTCACCCAATTTGCTAAAAGAAAGGGAATTCTGGTAATAGCCATAAAATGGCCAAAGACAACTGCGCCAGTCACTATAACCATGACCATACAACTGATCCTTGTTGTATCCTTGAGGGATGTCAAAAATCCCTCCCATGTCAATTGCCTCCTTAAAAGGGCAACAAGCAATGTAAGAAATGCGCCCACAGCCGCTGCCTCAGTCGGGGTAAATATCCCGAAAAAAAGACCTCCCATTACAAAGGCAAAAATAATAAGTGCCTCTAATACCCCCACAAACGACCGTGCCTTCTCTTTAAAACCTGTCTTTGGTCCTGGAGGCGCAAGTTCAGGATTAATTTTAACCCGAATATAGATGGTAAAAATAAAAAGAAATGCCAGCAGTATGCCCGGTAAAATACCAGCGGCAAAGAGCTTCCCAATGGATTGTTCCGTCATTATTCCATAAACGATGAATATAACACTTGGAGGTATCAGTATACCCAGGCTTCCCCCTGCGGCAACCGTACCAGTAGCCAGACTCATATCGTATTTATACCGTCTCATCTCAGGCAAGGTAACCGTTGCCATAGTAGCAGCGGTTGCATTGGTTGATCCTGATATAGCGGAAAACCCTGCACATGCACCAATAGTTGCTATCGCAAGACCGCCTCTGTAGTTTCCCATAAATACATAGACGGAATCATATAGCCTTCTGCTTATCCCAGAATGAAAGGCAATCTGGCCCATAAATACAAAAAGAGGGATTACCGTTAAACTATAGGAGGAAAAGGTATCAAAAACATCCCTGGATAATAAAGAAAGGCCGGCATGGAGGTTAACTACATAGCTAAAACCAAGGAAACCAAGAAAGGCCATTACAAATCCAACAGGCATCTTGGAGAAAAGAAAAATTACCAGGATAACTAAACCAATTATACCGATTGTTGTCAGGCTCATTTGTATTTCACTTTGGCTATAGCATTTACTAAATCCACTATAAGGATTATACAGACAACCGCTGCACTTAAGGCAATGCCATATATTACGGGATAAAATGGTAGCTGCAGGGTAACAGAAACCTCTCCTGACCTTTGGGTGTCTAGAGCATATAAAACACTCTGCCGGGCAATAAGGCCAAATAGCATGATCCCAAACACTGATATAAAAATCTCAATTACACCCTGCAACCTTCTGGGTAAAAGCTGTACAACAAGGGTGACTGCAACATGACCTTTCTTTGCTGATGTATGGGCCATGGCAAAGGATACAGCAACCGCACCTAAAAAAGAGACAAGCTCATAGGTTCCAGGGATGGGCATACGAAACATACGCAATATAACATCTGCAACGGTAAGGGCCATCATGATAAAAATAGCCAACGCCGCTATCATATCTAATCTTTGTGCCAACAAAAGAGAATGTTTCTGAAAAGAAAACATATTTCAACCAATTTGTAGAATAAGGAAAAAAGGAAATCTTTTAGTAGCTACAATGTAACTATGCTATACTACTTATTTACAAAAAGTCAATGTAAAAAGCCATCTTCTATTTTTATAATTGACTCATAAACATTCTTATCCTATACTTTAAGAAAAATCTGAGAATCTTGAATTTAGGTACGTAGCCTCAACACTCAATTATTCCATGCGGCATCCAGAAATTCAGGGCCTTTAAAGATGATGTGATTTTTCCGCTTACAGCAGGATAGAAATTCCGAGATATCCAGATGAGGCAGTTAATACTGCTTAATATTTGGCAAAATCCTATAAATCACTATTTGTAATAAATCTGAAGGGAGGTGAAGCTACAAGAAAGGAAAATTATTTCTAACCTTAATACAATAGGAGGTAGCTATGGAAACGAGTACTTATAAGATCATTGAGCTTGTTGGAACCAGCCCCAATTCATGGGAAGAGGCTGCAAAAAATGCCGTCGACACAGCCTCAAAAAGTCTTAAGGACTTACGAATCGCAGAAATTACCAAATTGGATCTCACCATTGAGGATGGTAAGGTCACAGGCTTCAGAACAAGGATTAACGTCTCATTTAAATATCATGATTAACCTTTTACCTTACAAGATGGCCTACTAATTTTACCTTACAAGATGGCCTACTAAAATGATTCGCAGGCCATCTTGTACCATATTTATATAGGTTTTATCTTCCTGGGGATAACACTCTTGCTCCAACGGAATCCACAGTACATGCAAGTACCCTTCCCTTTCTTGTATCTTTCAATATGTGAGTCCATATTTCTCGTAATCTCTGTATAGCATCAATCTCTCCAAGAGCCCAGACAGTCCCGCCACCCCCTGCACCTGCAAACCTGGCGCCACATCCAACATTTTCAGACTCCCTAATAAGCTTTGTAATTGCTGGAGTGAATGCCTCAGGTGTTATTTTCTTTCGTATCTCAATCTCACTGATTAGCTCTTCCGCTGCCTTGTTCCAGCTTCTCTCTTTTATATGTGAGGCAAACCGGGTGACAATCCTATTCACTTCAATCCATCCGGATCTGGTCTCTCCTTGTAAAAATTTCTCTATCCACATTCTGTTTATCCTGATGGATAGATGTCTCCTGCCACTATACGCAACCAGGATTCTTTTTGAAATTTCTATTTGCCCATTTTTATCAAGAAGAGACTCTCTATTGAATGGTTTTTTTCTCTGAGAGTAATTCCAAGACCACTTATTCACACCACCAAAAACTGCTGCCCCCTGATCCTGCAGCCCACACATCCCGCCATTTACTGCATCCTCCAAATGATATGCCAAGTGGAGAATTTCTCCATTGTTAATCTCATGTTCGTTCAACAAACTTCTAACCACAGAAAATGCCTTCAAGGTTGCCACAGCAGCAGTACTCGATCCCCCGAGACCGGCATTAACAGGAGAAGTTGATTGTATTTTCATATGCAATCCGTGAAACCGAAAAAAAGATGCGATGGAAAAAAAGAGGCCAAATTGTGAATTAAATGGGGCACTATCAAGCGGATATGCCTCCTCTGTATCAAAATTATCTGAAGATATCTTGACCCATCCTGATTTGTAAGGCAGAAGAGATACATACGTTCTTAGGTTTATAGCCAGATTTACTGTGACAGGGTCAATCCACTCCAAAGGAAGAGCCAGCGCCTTTATATCCCAAGTCCCACCAGTGTCAATCCTGCACGGGGCTGAAGTTGTTATTGGTTTTTCCAAGCTCTTTAGTAATGATTCCAAAGACTTAGGCATGACTCATTACTCCTCCCGTAGTCTCTATCTCAGCATTATGAGATGCTACCCATGATTAAACGACTTTTATACCTAAAAAAATAAAAAGGTATAAAGATTGATAAGCAACCTCCAGCGAATATGTCACCATATGGAATATCTTCAAGCTAAACTATTCTCCTGGTAAGTTGAGACAATAATGAACCAAGTGATAAATCAAAAAGGCTGCTTGATGTATATTTCCTTTCCTGCCTTAAACCCACATTATGCAGTTGAATAAAGGAAAGTATTGACAAAAGGTGTGTACGTTATTGATTGTGCTCCTTTCATGCAGTCAGCAAACCACCATAGAAAGGAGCACAAAAACGTGAAACAAACTGATGGAAAAAATAACAAAACCTTAAGAGTCAATCAAGTAAAAATCCTATTTACCAATAAGCCTATAACTGCATGAGGAGGCTTGGCTACCATAGGGGCAAAATTCCTAGAAGCCTTAGAGTTTCGCTCATGTGTAGAATCTACGATTCCCATTAAGGAAAAAGTAATAATGCCAAAGGGGCTTACGGGAAAGTGCCGACCACTTTTCTGACTGTGCTCTCTGAAGGAGAGCGTTTTACCCACCTCTCCTGGTGGAATCATGGTATTGAAGCCATTAAAAAGGCCTTTGATATACAATGGCTCCCCAGGTCCTGCTCGTTGCAGCCTCTGCCCTTTAGGTCGCCCTGTCTCTTGTATTTTTATCAGCTATTATGCTGAGTATGTAACAATGCACTGAAGAAAGCTACCCGGTATAGTCTATCCTCTCAAGTTCATTACATATCCTGGTTCCTATGTAACCCTTAGCGAGCATATCACTTATCTTGTCTTCATAATCATCCAGCATCTTCTCGTAGGTGCGTCTCTTAAAGACAGGTGGCAGTGAATTTCTCAGATACTTCCTCACCTTGTTCTTCGATAGATTCAACTGTCTGGCTATCCCCTTGATCGATTCCCCCTTCGTCCTCAATACCTTTACCTGTTGCCACTTATACATGCTTATCACCCTCCTGTTTACTCCTCCTTTCCTTTTTGGGAGGAGATTATATACCTTTCTTTAGTGGTGTCAGTTTTAAATGACGATGGGGGGTCAATTGTATTTTAGGATTTACAAAAACCATGGAATGATTCCATGTGGGATTACTGCCAGGGAATAGGAAGGGATTAGCCAATAATGGCTAATCCCTTTTGTTTTAGGTAGTATAATTCATAAAACAACCTTGATCCTAGACAATGGAAACTGCATTGCCTATCTCCACAACAATGAGTGTAGTTTCTACACATGTAAAAGTCTTAGTATTTTAGCTTATTGTTTCAGGCACCGATAAAACGATAGGGAGACAAAAGACAGTGAAGAATTTTATAGAACCATATGACAAATCGATAAAACATGATATTATTCAAGTTCAATACGGCAAACAAATCAATTGCCATTAAATCCAAAATCAAGTAGAAAAATCATAAAAGCAGCAAATTAAAATAATACAACGCAAAGAAAAACAAAAATGGAGCTATAAATATGATGACCTCCAACTCAATACCTGCATCTAACTTTATTCGCAACATGATCGCTAAAGACCGCAAGGCAAACAAAAATGATGGCCGGGTTCATACCAGATTTCCACCAGAACCCAACGGCTACCTGCACATTGGACACGCCAAGTCCATTTGCCTCAATTTTGGCCTCGCCAAAGAGTTTGGAGGTCTCTGCAACTTGCGATTTGATGATACTGATCCCAGCAAAGAGGAACGTAAATATGTTGAATCTATCAAAAAAGATATAAGCTGGCTTGGGTTTGATTGGGAGGATAGAGAGTATTATGCATCTGACTACTTTGAGCAACTCTTTAAATATGCTATTCAGCTCATCAAAGATGAGAAGGCATACGTATGTGACCTAACTGCAAATGAGATAAGAGAACACCGCGGCACCCTGAAGGAACCCGGGAAAAATAGTCCATATAGAAATCGTTCGGTTGAAGAAAACCTGGACTTGTTTGAACGTATGCGGTTAGGAGAATTTCCGAACGGCTCCCGCGTACTTCGAGCAAAGATCGATATGGCTTCTCCAAATTTGAATATGCGGGATCCGGTTATCTATCGTATTCTTCAGGCAAAACATCACAGGACAGGAAACAGGTGGTGCATCTATCCCATGTATGATTTTACTCACGGCCAGTGCGATTCTATCGAAAGGATCACCCATTCCCTTTGTACCCTGGAATTTGAAGATCATCGCCCTTTGTATGACTGGTTCCTTGATGCATTGAACATCTTTCATCCGCAGCAAATTGAGTTCGCCAGACTCAATCTTAGCTATACGGTAATGAGCAAACGAATGCTCTTAGAATTGATAGAACATGGGCATGTTACCGGATGGGACGATCCACGGATACCTACAATATCAGGGTTGCGGAGACGAGGCTACACACCAGAGGCAATTAGAAATTTCTGCGAGCGTATCGGAGTAGCCAAGAAGGATAGCATCGTCGATATTGCACTGCTCGAGCATAATATCCGCGAAGATTTAAATAAACGTGCACCCCGTGTTATGGCTGTATTGCGGCCACTACGAGTGGTTATAGATAACTATCCAGAAAACAAGATAGAAGAGTTGGAGGCAGTGAACAATCCGGAAGATCCCAGTATGGGCACACGGAAGGTTCCTTTTTCACGAGTGCTCTACATCGAACAAGATGATTTTCGCGAGGACCCTCCAAAAAAGTTCTTCCGTTTGGCCCCTGATCGTGAAGTACGGCTCCGATACGCATATTTTATCAAATGCGTTGATGTCATTAAGGATAAGCAAACCGGGGAAATCCTTGAGCTACACTGTACTTATGATCCAAAGACACGAGGAGGGGATGCCCCTGATGGGCGCAAGGTTAAGGCAACGTTGCACTGGGTTTCAAGGGCCCGTTGCCTCAAAGCAGAAGTGCGCTTATACGATCATCTTTTTCTAAAAGCAAATCCAGCCAATGAAAGAGATGATGCTGATTTCAAAGCCTCTGTAAATCCAAACTCATTAGAAACATTGACCTCCTGCTGTGTTGAACCAAGTTTAGCGGGTGCAGCATCTGGAAGTCATTACCAATTTGAGAGACTGGGATATTTCTGCATAGATTCTATTGACTCGACAAATGAAAAGTTAGTATTTAATCGCACGGTAACTTTACGAGACACATGGGCCAAGATTGAGAAAGCACAGAAAGAATAAAGAGAATCGGCCTTCATCTTCATGAGAGTATCCCTTACCTCTTGTTCTCAGTCTTTATTGACTTTGCTAGTACAAAAACATTGGTTTACCACCAACATGACGGATTTTAGGTCTATACTCTTCAATATCGTAGAGTTCTCTTACATCCACACGTTTCTGGCCTGTGGTAATAGTGCTGAGGGGGATATCTGTATAGATTCCGCGGCTGAGAGCTACAAGACGTCCAAAGACACCTTTTAAAAAAAGATCGATAGCCGTATTTGCATAGTTAACAGCCACCATCTGATCTAAAGAATCAGGTGTGCCGCTTCTCATAAGATAGGAGAGCCGCTGATTCAAAACATCCTCTCCGGTAAGTTCCTTGAGAATAACTCCAGTTTCCTCTCCAATTCCTCCCAATTTTTTATGACCATAGGCGTCTGACTCTCCAGATAAGAACATCTCGCCCCCTGTCAATTTGGCCCCTTCTGAAATAGTAATCATGGCATAATTTTGAGGATTGGCTTTTTTATCTTTTGTGATAAGCATTGCTAGGCTTTTCGGATCAAATGGGACCTCTGAAATAATGGCACGATCTACCCCTGCCAAATAAGCTGCTATCAAAGATGTCTCACCACAATATCTGCCAAATAACTCAATAACCGCTATACGTTCATGAGAGCCAGCTGAGGTTCTTAATGCATGGATAAAAGTTACACTCCTTGTAACAGCTGTAGAAAAACCAATACAATAATCAGTCCCAAAAACGTCATTATCCATCGTTTTAGGTATAGCAATGACAGGGAATCCTTCACGGTGCAATCTTTCAGCAAAACTAAGGGTATCATCTCCTCCTATAGGAATAATGGCATCTATTTTCAAATATTCCAGGTTCTTTATGACACGGGATGTGAAATCCTTTACCTTCTCATTTTTCCCAAACGCTTTTTTAAGAAAATCAGGAGCTTCCTTTTTCTTTACAGCACTTGGATTAGTCCGAGACGTATGCAGATATGTGCCTCCTGAACGATCAATAGTCCTAACGTCTGAGGAAATCAATTTCTGAACATACCTCTCACTGGCATGAGAATCATTTGAATTATACTCTAAAAGCCCGGCCCAACCTCGGCGTATTCCCATGATATTTATTCCTTCGCTCTCTGCCCTGTAAACAAGAGTCTTAATGCATGAATTGAGACCTGGGACATCCCCGCCACCAGTAAGTATAGCTATTGTTGATTTACCATTACTTTTTGTTTTCATTTAAAACCTCTCTTTAGAATAATTAAGGTTTCCGAAAATTAACGGCTTCCTGAAAAGCCCACTGTTGCGTTATGCTTCATTCCCGCTCCCCTAAATTCTCCCTTTGCGAGATGGCGGAGCCGATTTAACAGGGTGAATCATTGCAGCATACCGGTAAGTACGCTTTATTCATCAAGATTCGCAAGCCTTGCATTTGAAGCACTTTACTTTGGCGTCCCAATTTAGACTTCCAGCGAGTTCGGTTTATCCGTATGTTGTAGTCGGATTATTAGCTATTGATATAATTCATTATTTTTAACTGTTTAGCCACGAAGGCACAAGGCCACAAAAAAGAGATACATATATATTGAATCACGGAGCTTTTTCATGAATGAGCCTAAGGCTCATTACTTTCAATCCCGATTTATCGGGATTGAAAAGACTATAATGAAGAACAATTCTATAGTTGTCGTGCCTAGGCGGCAAGGTATCTGAATACATACCATTATTTTTACTTTTTTACATGTGATTGGGTTCGTTGCTCAAAGGATGCCGCCTGCGGCATAAATTAGATTTTACGAGTTCAAAGTTTGATGATTTCGTAAAAAGTCATTTTACTCGCTCATGATGCCCATTTTGGGATTCATCAAATGCTTCGCTAAATTCCAAAAACTCGGCCTAAAGGCCTCAAACAATTTGGAATTTTTAACGCTCAGCATTTCCTGAATCTATTTCCAAAAGTGGCCAAAATCGCTCGCAAAAGACTTTTTACGAGTTTGTCACTATTTACTACGAAAAACCCTTCCGGAAAAGGATATACTCAACTAATTCACAGATTAGATGGCCCGCCAAAATATGGGTTTCCTGAACACGAGGAGTCTCATTGCTTTCAACCACCAATGGTAAATCTACTAATGCGAGCATTTTTCCACCATCTCCTCCTATAAGTCCAATGGTATATAAACCCTTCGCTTTTGCAGTCCTTATGGCAGAGAGAATATTGTTCGAGTTCCCACTCGTTGAAATAGCAAGTAATATATCCCCTTCAACACCAAGGGCCTGAATTTGTTTAGAGAAAACTTCTTCATAGCTGTAATCGTTGGCAATACTTGTAATAATAGAGGTATCAGTGGTAAGTGCAATTGCTGCTAAGGGATGGCGTTCTATTAGAAACCTGTTAACAAATTCTGCAGCAATATGCTGTGCATCAGCTGCACTTCCTCCATTACCACAGAGCATAAGCTTTCTATTAATGCTCAAGGCTTTTGATATATAATCAGCACATTTCATCAATTGAGAGGAATTTTCTTTAATAAAGCTCCCGGTAATTCTTCGGTTTTCGTTGAATACCCTTCTAACTATCTCTTCCATTCTTTTATCTCACCATCGTGTAGCTATACATTTCATGTTGCGCAGAATATTTTTAAAACTATAATCTCAAAACAAATTTGTCAATGCTGGATTTACTGCAACCCTTTAATGCCCAACCATAGACAGTGGGATATCCCCCGTTCACGAATTATTTTCTTTTTCAATCCTCTCCTTGAAGGGTTGGGCCGCTGGTTTTAGCGGTTTAATCCATTGAAGGCATATAAATTCCTCGCCCCTGGGAGCGACTATGATATTCTTATGGATATTCTGACTACCCTGCTGCTCTGCTCTAGGATAGTCTATTTCTTAAATGACATTACAAATTTTTTTATTGAAAATCATATTTTAATATGCTAAGGGGTTCACATACTCTTGATTATTTGCATTTTAGCACCGTATTTATGAAGACCCAGAACTTGAATACCCCGTTTTGTAAACGGGGATGAAAAGTTCTTCTGCCGAAGTCAGGGATACGTATGATATGCTTTCCGCATGGAACTGAAGAGAACGAGCCATGCAGTCTATGATACAAAATACCACCTGGTGTGGGCCCCGAAGTACCGAAAATGGATCTTGCGGGGAGATGTCAGAGTTCGAACGAAAGAGATCTTTGAGGAGATTGCAATACATCACGACTT
>JAWOBA010000165.1:0-14567 GCA_046498285.1 Desulfatiglandales bacterium
AGGGAATAAGCAAGAGAGGGCTCTTGTTTTGTTAAGGTAGTTTCCCTGGGCGGAGATCTGACCTTTACGACCCACAACCCAAGGTGCTTGAGGATCTTTGCTGCCTGCCCACCAAGGCCGTACTCAATATAAGCTGCACATTTGGATTTTGTTTCCTCGTCCCCTGCATAGATCTTCTTCGGCGCATCCGGGGCAAGGCAGGCAGATCTTCATAAACCTGCTAAAATGACGCGAATTTACCTTTAACATACTGATAATATTGAAAGCTCTGTGGTTTTCTGGGCTGGTATATGGCGTAGATGTCGGACATGGTCTATTCCCTATGAAACGAAATGAATGATTGACCGACAGGAAATACTGGAATTTTTACGGAAGGTCAATGATATTTTTCAAGGTTATAAGTGAAGGGAAAACCTGTAAGTGATAGCTGAACACTTACAGATAGGATAGCTTTCTATCCAATAATTCTAAAAAACCGCACAATAAAAAAACCTATTCCGACAACCAGCCCGAATATGGCGCAGATCTGAGCGATTAAAAAAAGATAAAATAAAGCCATCTTGGGATTATTATCTCGCTTATTAGGTCTTTGTTTTTTACTGAGAGCAGTGATCATAGTATATACATTATACGTCCAAGAGTCGGATGTCAGGAGGCTGTTATATTTCTATTGTCATGTATTAGATACGATGAGACCTTTGCAGAACCCCTCTTGATCTAAAGACGATGGGCTTTTTTTCAGTTCCGGGGCTCCCGGGCTGGTCTTTTCAGCAATGTATCCATGGGGGAGTTTTGCCCCCTCCGCATTGCCCCGATAAATCGGGGCCTGCGGGTTCCCCCACTGATACGTTACGAAAAGACACTACCCTTCCACCAGTCACTTCAAAAAAGTCCATCGTCTTTTTGAGGATGGTGAAAATCGCCGGGTTTTTCAAAGGTCTCACGATATCATAATGTTAATACTACATAAAATAAAGGGTTAGAAGATGAATAAAGCTGGCTGGTTAAGAAATTGGATATACGTAAAGAAAGATTAAAACTCTTTATAGATTACTTTTTCTTGCTTCAAGAGAGGCTTTTATCTTCTTTAACCGTAGAAAACTTTCTCTTTCTATCTCTTCCATTCTCATTTCTATGTGCTTAATCGTTGCCTTTAATCGTGGGATAACAATGTATTCCAATGCATTAACCCGTCTTTTTGTCTTTTCTATTTCTTCAGCAATTCTCCTGACCGACTCTTCTACCTCAGCCAGTTTCACAATTACTGAAATTGATTTCTCAAAACTTTTGGCGGCATCATCAAGCTTGGCATTTGTACTTAAAAACCCATAACCTCTCTCATGTATTCGCCGGACCAGATGATCAACTTTCAGAATAGGAACTGAGACACCCATGATATTTTTAGTCATAAAATCTAAGCTTATATCTCTTTGAGTTATCTCAGTAATTTGTTCTAAATCCCGAGACCCTAACAAAACTTCAGCCATAAAAAGATCATAAAAAGCACCCTTTAAGTTTTCCTCTACATTCTTTCTTGCGTTCTTATATTCCTTAAGCACTCCCATGAACTCAGAAATCAAGGCATCTCTCTTTTCCTTCAAAAGCCTATGCCCTTTATCAGCCAGCCCTACTCTCCTTTTGAGCTTCAATAACTCCATCCTTGTGGGCTTAATATTTTGTAAAATCTCCGCCATCTATTACTCTTCTGTTGCCTTAACTATAGTATCTTTTTTATAGTATTGTTTAACATATTTTTCATCGATTCTTTTTAGTTCTCCTTCTGGAAGTGTTGACAGAAGTTCCCAACCCAGATTAAGTGTTTGTTCGATAGTTCTATTTTCGTCCACCCCCTGGGTAACAAATCTCTCTTCGAAAATATCTGCGAATTTTAAATTGAGGAGATCCCTTTCACTCAATGCTTCCTCTCCAACAACTGCAACAAGGCTCCTCACATCTCTTCCTTCAGCGTAGCCAGAATAACATTGGTCAGATACCCCTAAATGATCTGCCCGTGTTCTGCCTTCCCCAATTCCTTCGTTCATGAGTCTAGATAGACTAGGTAAAACATCTACAGGGGGATAGACTCCTTTTCTGTGTAATTCACGAGAGAGGACAAATTGTCCCTCGGTAATGTATCCTGTAAGGTCAGGTACCGGGTGTGTGATATCATCATCTGGCATAGAGAGGATTGGCATCTGAGTGATAGACCCCTTTTTACCCACGATTCTTCCTGCCCTTTCATAATGGCTTGCTAAGTCGGTATACATATACCCCGGATATCCTCTTCTCCCGGGAACCTCTTCTCGTGCCGATGATATTTCCCGCAAGGCTTCACAGTAATTAGTCATATCAGTGAGAATAACCAATACGTGGGTGTCATAATTAAAGGCTAAAAATTCGGCGGCTGTAAGGGCCATTCTTGGGGTAATAATTCTCTCAATGGCTGGGTCATCAGCTAAATTAATAAAAGAGACTATTCTCTCCAAGGCACCGGTAGATTCAAAGCTATTCATAAAAAAATTTGATTCTTCATGGGTTATCCCCATAGCAGCGAAGATTACGGAAAATGGTTCCTCTGAACCCAAAACAGTAGCCTGTCTTGCAATCTGCGCGGCAAGCTCATTATGAGGTAATCCAGCACCGGAAAATATCGGAAGCTTTTGTCCCCTGACCAGGGTATTCATCCCATCAATAGTGGAAATGCCAGTTTGGATAAATTCATCCGGGTATGCCCTTGCTGTCGGGTTAATGGGCGCACCGGTGATTGGTAATCGAGCCTCTGGGATGATATCTGGTCCCCCATCAATCGGTCTGCCTAAACCATCAAAGGATCTTCCAAGGATCTCTTTGGATAGAGGTATCCTCATGATGTCCCCAGAAAATCTGACTCTTGTCTTGTCTGTATCAAGCCCTCTCGTACCTTCAAATACCTGTACTATGGCCACATTCTCTTGTGACTCCAGGACTTGCCCCATTCTATTATCCCCTTCGGGTGTCCTGATATACACAACCTCTCCAAAGGCTACTTCTTCTACCCCTTCGACTATCATAAGAGGCCCTGCAACCTGGATGACTGACCTATACTCCCTTGATTTTATATCCTCCGTTTTCTCTTTCATTTTTGATTCCTCAAAGATTCAAATTCTGATTCAATGGATTTAATTATTTCCTCGTATCTCTGTGAAAAATCCTGGTTTGGTATATATTTCATTCGAGCTATCTCATCCTTAACCTTTAGCCCTGCTATTTTCTCAGCCATAATGGTTGCTTCAATTGCCTTGTTCACCTCTTCATAAAATTTCATAATGATCTTAAGCATAAGAAACTGTTTCTCTTTAGAGCAATATGAATCTACTTCGTGGTATGCATGTTGTTGAAGATAATCTTCTCTGATCATCCTTGCTACCTCTAAAAAGGCTCTATCTGATTCTGGTAATGCGTCCTGACCAACCAGCTGCACAATTTCCTGCAATTCAGACTCTTTCTCCAAGAGGGCCATTACGTTTTTTCTGAGAATTTGAAATTCCTCGCCTATGTTTTCATCATACCAATCCTTAACAAAATCCAGATAGAGCGAATAGCTCGTCAACCAGTTGATGGCAGGAAAGTGTCTTCGGTCTGCCAGGTTTGTGTCTAATGCCCAGAAGGCGCTTACCACTCTCAATGTATTTTGCGAAACTGGTTCAGAAAAATCTCCTCCGGGTGGAGAAACAGCCCCAATAATTGACACTGATCCAAGCCTTTTTTCTTTCCCTAGAGTTAATACCCTGCCTGCCCTTTCGTAGAAATCAGCAAGTCTTGTGCCTAAATAGGCCGGAAAACCCTCTTCGCCTGGCATTTCCTCAAGCCTTCCCGAAATCTCTCTTAGTGCTTCAGCCCAACGTGAAGATGAATCAGCCATCAAAGCTACATCATATCCCATATCCCTATAATATTCAGCGATGGTAACACCAGTATAGATGGATGCTTCCCTGGCTGCCACTGGCATATTCGAGGTATTGGCAATTAAGGTGGACCTTTCCATAAGCTTTTCCCCTGTATTTGGATCATCCAATTCTGGAAAGGTCAATAATACCTCCGTCATTTCATTCCCTCTTTCTCCACATCCGACATATACGACAACCTGGGAGTCAGCCCATTTGGCAAGCTGATGCTGGCTAACCGTTTTACCAGTACCAAAGCCACCAGGGATTGCAGCTGTACCACCTTTGGCTATAGGAAAAAAGGTATCATAAATCCTCTGTCCTGTTAGCAATGGTTCCCGGGGATCAAGTTTTTCTTTTAAAGGCCTTCCTATTCTTACCGGCCACTTGTGTTTCATCATTAATTCGTGCTTTTTCCCGTTGTCATCAAGAATGGCAATGATTTCATCAACTGTAAAGCTTCCACTTTTAATCTCCACTACCTTGCCTTTTATTCCTGGAGGAACCATTACCTTGTTTAGGATAACCTTTGATTCTTCAACTTCCCCAAGGTAGTCTCCGCCAACAAGCTCATCACCCTTTTTAGCGAGTGGGTTGAAATCCCATTTTTTCTCAGGATCCAGGCTGGGAACATTAACTCCTCTGGTTATATAATCCCCTACCTTGTCTTTAATCCTAACCAAAGGCCGTTGTATCCCATCATAGAAATTGGTAATAATTCCCGGACCAAGCTCCACTGAAACAGGGGCGCCAGTTCTGAGGACCTCTTCCCCAGGTTTAAGCCCGGTGGTATCCTCGTAAACCTGTACATATGCCAAATCTCCTATGAGCTTTATCGTCTCTCCCATGAGACCTTCCTGACCAACCTTCACAACCTCATACATCTCGCAACCTCTTATCTCTTTGGCGATTACGAGTGGGCCAGCAATGCTTTTAATCTTTCCTGCCTTTTGATCTACCATAATTTCCTCGCTATGCTATTTCGAATCCAACAGTCCTTTTAATAAGGTCCCGCATAGGGTCGACCTCAGATATCAATGGTCCACCACTATCCGGTATCTGCAAAACTATAGGCATTATACCTTTTCTAAACCTACCCACCTCTTCTAATAAATTCCTTATCCTTACAGCTATCTTCTCAGTAATCAATATCAAAGCGGTGCTATCCGCGAATAAGCCCTTGAGTATTTCTCTAATATCTTCCTGCTTACTTTCCTCTATCAAGAATGTTTTTTTTATGCCTGCCAATCTAAAGCCATAAATTGTGTGTTTATCTCCGATCAGTGCAATTTCCATTATTTCCTCCCGAGAGCTTCCCTGATTTCATTCCTGTTCAGAGTAACCTCAGTGCTTCTCACTATAGCCAAAAGATTTTTTACCTCTTCATCCTTTGCTACAAGAAAACCGACAAGAGGTCCCAAGCCAAAGGGTCTTTTCTTTCGAATGTCTTCTGCCTTTTTGACTATCAGATTATCGAGCACCAGCTCAAAAGCTAAGATGGAGCCAGTCTGTTCAAAATCCTGCTGAGCATTTAATAGGGATTCAAAATATATGGTATCTTCCAGAAGGGAAATAAGGCCTGACAAGTCCTCTTCATCAAAAGTAGATATCAACTCATTTGCTAACGTGCAATCAGAGATTAGAAAGATATTAATATCTTCTAAGAGGAGTCCGTCATTCTTTGCCCTCAAAATAATTTTCAGGTTATGTGTTTCCACACATATCCGTAGAAATTCCTTGAATTCTCTGATACCTTTTATCTTCAAAACCTTTAACCATATGTCCTCCCAAAAAATTCTATCTAGCAATGCCTCTAAAAAAAAGAGGTTTTTAGTCTCATTATAGTTACTCAGTCCATCTGCTAGAGATTGATAGGGAGTCTTTGACAAGAGGGCAACAAAATCATCCATATTCTCTGCATCAATGAGAGTCCGGAAAAAAGCAATGTTTAGCTCACCTCCCTCAATAAAGGAATATGCGACTTCATTTTTTTTCTGCGCATTTCCGTGTATTCCTCTCATAATAGCTCTCAAATTGATGACATCCCATTTTTTAAGGAGATACTCTTTTATTGGCCATGAGCTCCTAGGGATAATTTTGGCTATCTCCTGCCCTAAAGAAGAAAATTCTTCTAAAATAGCCTTCTCCAATTCTTTTGAATCACTAACTGCACCTTCCGAGAGGTAAGGAAAATAGTCTGTACCCTCTAAGATAGAGGCTATCTCTCCAGGAGATGAACACGCCCATAAATCTTCCCATCTTGATGAGGAAATAAACTTTCCCTCTTTTGCCATTATCTTTGCATTGACATAGAGGTATGAAAGAATGTCTCCAATCATATCCTATCCCCAAATAGAATCTTTGCTACATCTACTCTAAGATTCTCTTTAAGCCGGTCCAATTTGGTCTCAAGCGTTTGGTCAACCTCCACTTGATTATCCAAATCCCTAACCAATACCCCTCCAAGACACTGGATTGTATCATGCGATAAGGCCAGAGAAATCTCTCTGCCTATTTTATTCTTCACAAATGTGGTTAGTTCCTCTAACATCTTCTTGTTGAAAGTTTTGCTGTCCCTTTGATTAAAGACCAACTCAAGCTTGTTGCCGGCAACAATTTCAGAGGCAGAAGAAATTAAACTAAACATGATATCTTTATACATAAAGCTATTCTGTTTCCCCTTTTCAGCCAATTCTTCTAAAACCTTCTTTGCCTCTTCAAATGAGGCAGCGATTGCTTCTTCTTGGGCATCCATCCTCTTTCGTCTAACATTAATCCGAGTCTCAGCAATTATTTTTTGTCCTTCGAGAGAAGCAATTCTTTTACCATTTGAAAGGATTTTTTCCGATTCTCTCGTTGCTTTCTCCTGAGCAGTTTTTGTAATAGTATCTGCCTCTGCTTGAGCCTTACGAAGTATCTCAGATATTTCCTTTTCGGCATCAGCATCTATATGGGATATTATCTTTTCAACCCCTTTATCTGGCATAGTTCTCCTCTTTAACTAACGTAATTAAGATAAGGTTAAAAGTGAGATAGAGTGCCTTGTTAAAAATCAATAATTTTAGGCACTTTTAATCTTACCCACCCATGATCTTGGTTCCAACAAAAATCAGGATGGCTATAAGGAGACCAAATATAGCAAATGTTTCTGCCATAACAGCGAGGACAACCGACTGGCCAAAAGTTTCCGGCCTCTTTGCTACAGCACCCATACCACTGGCGGCAATAGCTCCTTGGGCAATGGCCGTAACGCTACTTAGGCCAATTACAATGCCTCCTCCAAGAGCGGCATAACCCATGCCAAGAGGAATTTCTTTAAGCTCTCCCCCAAGCACACCAACACCGATCAGGATCAAAACAGCCCCTAAAAAACCATATATTCCCTGTGTTTGCGGTAGGGCCTGCAGAACTAAAACAGGGCCAAACTTTTTTGGATCCTCTGATATAACACCCGTACCGGCAATACCGGCCAAACCGACTCCAATCCCTGAGCTAATTGCTGCCACACCCATAGCAATCGCCGCACCAATAATTGCCAGTACTATTCCTGATGATAATTCCATAAAAATACCTCCTCTTATTTTATCTCTACTACTTCATACTGTGTTTTAAGGGGTGTAAACTCAGCGCCCCCACTTTCAAAAAACTTGGTGAACAATTCTACATAATGGAGCCGGAGCCCATGCACAAAGCTCCCCATTGCATTGATTACAAAATTAAACAAATGTCCGATAAAAAATACAATGATGGCAAAAAAAACTCCAATTGAACTGCCCGCATAAAGCATGCCTGAAAGGACATTAACTGTCATAGCAATTCCTGTTGTGCATAACCCCAGTGCCATAAGCCTGGCATAAGAAAGTACATCTCCCATGAACCCTGTTACTTGAAACATGGCCATGGCCTTATGTCCCAGAAAAAGCAGTATAAGGGAAATAGCTAGAAACACGATACCCACTGACTTATATCCCACAAAAAAGAAAAAAATGCCTGGCTGAACAAATAAAAACCATAGATTGCCAGTTAAGGCTTTCCATATCTCTCTTCTTTTTAGCTTGCTCCAAATATTAATCACTACGCCGAGATTAACATGTATCAGGCCGATGGTGAGAGCAATCAGCAAGAATGCTGTTACCTGAACCATGGGATCAAATAACTGCATAGCTTGTAGTATTGGTATCTTGAGGCCAAAACTTCCAAACCATCCTCCAGCAAGGGCACCTATAATAATAGTAGCTAAACCTGCTGATGATAAAATAACACCCGCATCCTTAATAAACAGATTATACTTTCCTCCCCCTCTTATTAGTAATAACCCCAAAACAAGGGCAAATACTCCATACATGGCATCAGTTAACATAATTGAAAAAAATAGGAGAAACCCAGGAACTAAAAATACTGTTGGATCAACACCATCATAGGTTGGCATACCGTAAAGTCGTGTTAACAGCTCAAAGCTCCTAACAAATTTAGGATTTTTTAATACCACCGGCACATCATCCATGTCCTGAGGATCCGAAATCTCCACCACACATGCACCGTGGCTGACCTTTTCTATATCCTGAGCCACTTGAGCTGCTGAGTCTTCTTGTACCCAACCCTCAATAGCTACAATATCCTCCATCTGTGCTAACTTGCTCAGGCTTTCCTCTCTCTGTCGCTCCATCGCCAAAAGTTCCCGGTACTTTTCAAGCTCATCTCGCCATCTTTTAGCTATATCAAAAACAATTGTCTGCTTCTTTGCCTTCTCTTCACCTAATGATAGGATTTTTGTATTAATGGAATCTCTTGCCTCTTTTGGCATTCCTTGCTGGCCTATGATTTCTATCCTTTCCCAATTTATACGGCGAAGGTTAGTTAGTATCATCGAGGCCTGTTCTTTGAGACAGATTATCACTGTCACCAGCTGGTTCTCTGGTGCTTCCTTTATGCCAAGATAAAAGGTGCCTCCTGTCAATTCCATTAACCTTTCACGTATATTATCTACCTCTTCTTTTGGCATAATGCCTAAAATGACAGACAATCGCTCTGAGTCTCCAACGTCTCTTAAGTCTATCTCTAAATTTTCAATCAAATCCAGGAGCTTGGTAATTTTCTCTGATTCTATAATTTTTTCCTCAATGGTTTCTAATTCCTTAACCGGCCCTTCTGTTTCTTGCTCAATTTTTTCTATAGTATTGTCAACAGCTTCAATAAGATCTTTACCATAGACCTCCCTCGTTGCGATCCTTTTTGGTGGCATAGGCGCAAAGATACCTTTAAAAAAACTTTCTTTTTGTTCAGGATCATAACGTTCAAAAAGATCCAACAATCGATTTGTTGCAATGGTAAGAGCGGCGATTTTTCTGATATTTGAAGATGGGAAATGAGGTTTTAACAGGTTATTCCACTTAGGGTCTTGGAGTTTTTCAGAATAATCAGTGAGATGAATAGCTCCAAGGGATTGTAGATTTTTAATTGTTTCATATCTAAATGTTTCTAAGGTAAGGGCTTCTATCTTTTTCATCCGGACTGGTCTTAACATAATAATCTCTATCCTAATAAGGAGTGTAAAATAAACTCTTTGGCATTTTCCAGATTCTGCTGAGCATCCTTGCCAAGTGCTTCAGTTCCTTTTTTCCATTCATTTTCAATAGTGAGACCTTTATTCATTGCCTCCTCTTTAGCCTTCTCTCTCATATTTTCAGCTTGTTTTTGAGAATCTCGCATCTTTTCCGATAATAGCTTATCTGCCTCTGCCTTAGCTTTCTCGATTATATGAATTGCCTCTCCTTTGGAGTTCTCTATTCTCTCTTTTACCTCGGCTTCGGCCTTCTTTATCTTCTGTAGGGATTCCAAAATCATGGTGAACCTCTCATACTAATGAAAAATTGTGTAGGGGGGGATTGTGCATTTATTTCAAGACAGAGAGTGCTTCAGTTTTTTTTTGTGATAAGTCAGGATCTTCTGTTTTACCTTCTGTTTTACCTTCTGTTATATCTTTCATCATGCAATTACCCTCAAAAACAACCCCCTCTTCCATGACCAGTTTGGGGGTTTTAATATTACCAAATAGTTTACCTGGGGTAGTTAGTGTAATCTTATTTTCCGCAAATATATCACCATGAACCTCTCCGCTTATTATCATATCAGCAACATGAATCTTTGCTTTGATTGCTGCGCTTTCCCCTACGATCAAAGTCCCGCTTGAAAAAATCTCTCCAAAAAGTTTTCCATCTATCCTGGCAGTACCAGTAAAGGAAAACTTCCCTTCAAATTCTGTGTCTTTACCTAAAAAAGCATTAATCTCATCTTTTGTTTTTTTCATGGTGTGATACCCCTATTTCTTATTTTCCAGCGGCTTAATACCATTATGTTATAGTTGATTGCAAGAGAAATTATACTATTCAATACGATTAATTTTAAAATTCTTCAAAACCCCGCTCTTGTCTCTTTATCATTTCTGAAACATAAACCTTCTCATACTGATATTCATTACCAAACCCATAGCAGCCATAGTGGAAATTACTGATGAGCCACCATAGCTAAACAGGGCCAATGGTATGCCAACTACGGGGAGGAGGCCAAATACCATGCTGACATTGATAGTGAGATGCCAGAAAACTGAGGCAGCAATGCCGACAACAATGAGGGTACCAAATTTATCCTTACTGTTTTTTGCTATGTTGAGACACCATAATATTAGAAATAAATAGACAAGCAAAACCATGGCTGACCCTACAAAGCCCCATTCTTCTGCTAAAACAGAAAATAAAAAATCAGTATGCTGTTGGGGAAGAAAATGCAGCCTCGTCTGAGTACCATTAAGAAAACCTTTCCCCCAAAAAAGACCTGAACCAATGGCGATCTTAGATTGCGTAACATGATAGGCGGCACCCAAGGGATCCAAATCAGGCCTTAAAAATGTTATTATCCGTTGCTTCTGGTATTCTTGGAGATTAATCCAGAAAAATGGTGCTGAAAGAAAAGCGATTGACAAAAAGATTATTATTGATTTCCAATTCACATGTACAAAAATAATAATCGAAAAAGAGACTATTAGCAACATCAGTGCCGTTCCCAAGTCAGGTTCACAAACTATCATTATGAAAGGAATGGCAATCAAGGCCAATACCCGTAAAAGATCTCTAAGCCTGTAATTTCCGGGCTTTTCTAAGCCAGAAAAATGTTTAGCAAGAACAATGATAATTGATATTTTGATCATCTCGGAGGGTTGAATAGAAAAATATCCTAAACTCAACCAACGTTGAGAGCCAGATGTAACATGACCCAGCTTAAAAACAGCTGCCAGAAGAATCAGGGAAATAAAAAATAATGGATAAGCAAGCCTATCTAAGATATGGTAGTCAAAAGTTGTCATCAAAAGCAGAATAATAAAGCCTATAGCATACCAATATATTTGTTTAATATAAACCTGGCTTCCCCCCATAGATCCAATCGAATGGGTAGCACTATACAGATTAACAATACTCAGTGAACCGATAACAATTAAGATGACCAAAAGTATCCAATCAAAGTTGTCTATCAATCGACGATCAAACATGCTCGTTTCTGCTTCTTGTTTTCTGGGTTTTAAAAAAAATAATCATTTGGGACTTATAAGGCTTACTTATTGAAATAGCATTTCAGTATTTCCTTTGCAATAGGAGCTGCTACACTCCCTCCTGTGCCACTATGCTCTATAAGAACAGCTAATGCTATTGTTGGATTTTCAGAAGGGGCAATAGCAACAAACCATGCATGATCTCTAAATTTATATGGAATCTCTTTTTCCCTTGCCGACTCTTTTCCTTTCGGCAAAGAGATTACCTGGGCTGTTCCGGTTTTTCCAGCTACTTCTAATTGATCAAGTCTTGCGGCTTTTCCCGTCCCACGGGGCTCATTCACAACGCCGATCAGGGCTTTTTTTACCAGCTCCATATTTTCTTTTTTTATGCTCAAGCGAGATAGTGAATTCGGTGTAAATTGAAAAAGCTTTTCTTCGTTCTCTTTGTTTACATACTTTGTGACCTGTGGTTGAAAAAGAATCCCGCCATTAAAAATTGCTGAGATAAGGCTGACCATTTGGATAGGAGTGACAAGTACAAAACTTTGTCCAACTGCCACAGACAGTGTCTCACCTTCCTGCCACGGAACATGCCACCGTTTTAACTTCCAAGCACTGCTTGGAATTAGTCCCTCCTTTTCATCTCCCAAATGTAGGCCTGTCTCAGAGCCAAGGCCAAGGGTTTTGGCATATCTTGCAATAGTATCAATCCCTATCTCATGGCCCATCTTATAAAAGTAGATATCGCATGATTCAACTAATGCCCTGTGTAGATCAACATAACCATGTCCTGCCTTTTTCCAATCATGATACACTCTGCCTTTAAATCTATAGCTTCCTCTACAAAAGATTTTTTTCTCAGGATCAATAATTCCTTCTTCCAATCCCGCTAGGGCTACAACTATTTTAAAAACAGATCCTGGCGGATACTGTCCTGATAATATCCTGTTTTGTAGAGGGAATCTATCATTAGAAACCAGTTTTTTCCACCCTTGCACATCTATTCCTTTGGCAAACTCATTAGGATTAAAACTCGGGCTGCTTGCCATAGCTAATATCTCACCAGTCTTTGGATTCATAGCAATAATAGCCCCCGCCTTATTCTTAAGAAAATGCTGTGCAAGCATTTGAAGGTCCTTATCTATCGTCAAATAGACATTAAATCCTGGTTTTGGCTCCTTTTGGTATAACACCCTTAATCTTCTGCCAGATGCATCTACTTCAACCTGCTGTCCACCCCTCGCACCATGTAGATATCTTTGCCATTTTTTTTCTATGCCAAATTTTCCTACAAAATCACCGATTTTATTATCCTCATATTCCTCCGTTTTTATCTGTCTTTTATCAATTTCTCCGAGATAGCCAATGAGATGGGCAGCAAAGGGTCCATAGATATAATGTCTCTTAGGTTTGACTTCGATAATTACACCTGGCAGGTGAAAACGATAAGTTTCTATTATAGCTAATTCATCTCTTGTTAGTCCCTCTTTTATATAAACAGTATGAAAGGGATTCTGTCGTAAGGCCTCTTTTATTTTTTTGTTAACAGATACTTTATCAATTCCGATCAACTTGTCTATATCATATATTAAATCATCAATGTCTTTAATATTCTCCGGGATAACTCCTAAGGCGAAAGATGCCCTGTTATCGACCAGCAGGTCTCCATTTCTATCAAAAATCATCCCTCTCACAGGTGCAATATCCCTTAAATCTATTCTATTTCTCTCTGATTTTTTCCTATATGTGGCCCCGCTAAGAATTTGTAAAAACCACAACCGTACGAATAAAATGCAAAACACAATAAGGACAAAGATAGTCAATTTCTTTAGTCTTTTCTGGTATATTTCGAGTTCTATAGGATTATATTTTGAATGCCATACCATGAATTGTTCCTTGCCATAGCTAGAAGTAGAATCGTGAAGCTTTACCTCAAGCTAACGAGTTGGTAGAGTACCTATCACGTTAGTTGAGGTGAATCGAGTTGATTTCCTTAAACGTTTCCCCCCTGCCTGCCACGCGGAGTCCCGTGACAGGCAGGCTGATAGTTTTCTGAGATGTCGATGGTATCCGATACCCTGTTTAGCCTGTCTTGGAACGACGGATTTGAATGATCATATGAAGTATATAATTCAGGGTTGAAACATGAAACAAGCCAATAGGAGGTATAAAAACCGCGTCCGCCGGAATAGCCTGCCAAATCCGATATTATCGCTGCAGCCGAGTCTGGCGGATACATGTAAAGATCTCAGCCTATAAATAAATTTAAAGTAGTTTTTGGGAAATACTTCTGACCCTCTTCCCCTCTGAGCTGATTAAGAAAATAGAATAAAAAAGGGGTAATTAGGCTCGTTATAAAAATAGAAACAAACATTAAAATAAAGGTAATCAAGTCAATAAATTGTCCTGCACGAGAAGCTTTTATTGTAATCAGGAGGAAAAACCATTTCGCCAAAAGGGAAAGGGCCACCAAGAAAATCTGGGTTTTAGTCGTGTTAAGATCTAAAAATAGCCGACTATAATTCACTCCAAGATAAAGAACAGAATAGACAAAAGCAAATAAACCAAGCTGAGATGGGGCAAAGATATCTGTCAATATCCCCATAAAAAAGGCAAGGCAACTGGCCTTATAAGTTTGATCTTTTGCGACAAGATATATGATTAAAATGATAATTATATCAATATCTAACCATTCGATCTCTAACAAATGGTTTATACTTCCCCTTAAAATGACGAAAAGACCACAAATCAAAAAGAGTAAAGGATAGAAAAATATCCTCTCCTCTTTCCATAATTTCCATAATTTTACACTTGTACTAACCACCAATCTAGTACCTTAACGCTGCCAATTGTGATTGTCGGCTTTTATCGCAACGTGATAGGAGTATCATAGTATTGAGACCTTTACATAACCCCTCTTGATCTAAAGACGATGGGCCTTTTTTCAGTTCCGAGGCTCCCGGGCTGGTCTTTTCAGCAACGTATCCATGGGGGAGTTTTGCCCCCTCCGCATTGCCCCGATAAATCGGGGCCTGCGGGTTCCCCCACTGATACGTTACGAAAAGACAGCACCCTTCCACCAGTCACTTCAAAAAAGT
>JAWOBA010000078.1:0-3905 GCA_046498285.1 Desulfatiglandales bacterium
TGTACTGTTGTGCTGGTTGGCGCTCCTGTTGGTGCGTATTGCCGAGACGAAAACCGATCTCAGTTGGCCCGGGATCCGCAGACAGACGCAGCAGCTTCATCTTGGAGGATTTTTGAATAAAAAAGCCGTGTTCTGAGGCATACCGAACCCGTTGAAGATCAACACAACATACTGAGAAAACTGAAAGTGAAGCCGCCGAAGAGCGTGTTGAACGTCGATGTAGTCCCCTAAAACATAGGCACTACAGCTTTTTCCCAGGTTCGTCTCTATGGTTGGTACCATGATTCAATGCTAATTCTGTCATTCTATGACTGTCGAACATAGGTTAAGCAATTAGCTTCATTTTGATAATTTTCGCAGTAGGTGCGGCTAATATATGCTTTTTGCTTGACATATAATCAAATTTGTATTATAATATTTATCATAAATAGCCCGGTTCTAGTTGCGGGTTTGATTTGCTCTGAAGGATAGTTTCCTTTGCCAGAGTGACGACCTGATGTTTGGAACCAAGGAAGAACGTTTTTTGAAAGGAGGTTAGCTCTATGGCAGAAGGAACGGTAAAGTGGTTTAGTGATAAGAAGGGATTTGGATTTATTGAGCAAGAAGACGGCAATGACCTGTTTGTCCATTATTCCTCAATCAACGCGTCTGGGTTTAAGACACTCGCCGAAGGTGAGAGGGTGAGCTTTGAGGTGGAAGAGACAGACCGAGGACCCAAGGCTAAAAACGTCAGCAGGCTTTAGTTTGCTAAACTGCAGTTATAGAAGGGGCATCTTGTTGAAATAAAACATGATACCCCTTTTCATTAAGGTAGCTAATCACAGATTTTTTCGGCATCTCTATCAGAAGAGGAAATTCATCATTTCTACATATTCTTATTCTACATGTTCTTTCCAGGATGTATCGTTTTGTTGTAGCTCTTCAGATTATTATCTCAATGTTCCACATCATACATTTTCATATCTATCACCAGGCATAGATCGGTGATTTCCATGTTTACCATAACGGTACAAGAGCCCTTCAGCTATATTTGAATTTCATGTATTGTAGATTTTTCAAATCTTTTCGTTTGATTCTCTAGCAGAGTAACAAATCTTGCGAGCTGTCGGTTAATGAGGAAAATCAATGTAACTTTTGGGTTTTACTCTTAACAGAAAGGAGGATAAAGATGGATGTTTTCGAAGCTATTAGAGCGAGAAGAAGTTGCCGGGATTTTTTACCTGAGCCAATCAGTGAAGAGATCATTGAACAGATTCTAGAGGCTGCCATCTGGGCACCTTCTCCCTTAAATACCCAGCCCTGGGAATTTCTCGTAATAACAAACGAGGGAGTAAAGGGAGAGATTTTTTCTGAGGCCAAACGATGCCTTACGTGGGCCCTTGAAAAAAGCGGTTGGAAGTGGCTGGAGAAGTATCGGGTCGATTTTTTACAATCTGCCCCTGTGCTGATAGCTGTTATCGGAGATCCCAAAAAGACCGGTGTTGATATGTTTCTTGAAGGAGGGGGAGTAGGCTATCAACATGGCTGTGCCGCAGCCATCCAAAATATGAATCTTGCAGCCCATGCCCTTGGTATCGGCAGCCTGTGGTTTACGTTTTTTGATAAGAAGGCTATGCGGGAGATACTGAGCATTGACCAAGAGAAGACACCCCTTGCCCTTGTATGCCTCGGCAAGCCAAGCGAAGAACCACTCCAAACCCGCAGAAAGGATGTAGAAGAAAAGACAACGTATAGACGATGATTAGTCCGCCAGCAGGCTTTTCATATCCGGCTTGTCCATAAAGCTGCTCCTTTTCCTTTGACCTGCAAACCCCTTTCATCTATACTTTCCTTCCTTAACGGGACAGGTCGATTTAAAACATCCACACCATAATAAACGGCATACATGATAACAATCGTAATTCTCCAGACCAACGGCTTTTTGGGGATCTGGGTATGGTGGAAGGTTGGTGGGAATGGAAAGCTCGGGATGGAGTAATGAGAAATGAACATAAAAGAGGAGAGAAAAAATGAAAGGGATTATTATTCGGTGGTTGGTGCTGACGGCTGCCATCATGTTTACTTCATATGTCTTAGATGGTATACAAGTAAAGGGCTTTTTTACTGCCTTGTTCGCAGCAGCTATTTTGGGTATATTGAATGCCTTTTTTCGTCCTATCTTAATCATTTTAACGCTCCCCATCAACATTCTGAGTTTGGGCCTTTTCACCTTTATTATAAATGCCGTGTTGCTCAAAATGGCCTCGGGGGTCATATCAGGATTTGAGGTATATGGTTTTTGGTCCGCTGTATTCGGATCCCTGCTTATAAGTTTGATAAGCTGGGTTTTAAGTTCTTTTATCAATGACCAGGGAAGAATGGAATATATTGATTTGAAAAAGAAAGATGGAAACAGGTGGGAATAATCAGATGAAACTATTTGAAGCTAACCTAGCTTTCCGATTTATTTGAGAGTCTTGGTGCATAAATAGAAAACGTTATGGTCTTACTGACAAAACTGATGGCTGTAGAAAGATGTTCTATGTATACACTGACATGGATCTATGATCAGTAATGTGGAGGGAATTCTTTTAGTTAGGTGTTAGGCTGTAGATGTCAAATATTTTGTACTATTTGTCTTGGAGCGGTGTATGTTTAGAGAAAATGTATTCAGCCCTGATATATCCTTGCTGTGATTCACTGTTTTGCTGTGTAAATCCGTGTACTGTACTGTGCAGATAAGAAGATAGACTCTACTTATGCCCTTGCACAATTCCATTACACATAAGAACTATAACAGCAATTGATAATCTTTAATTCTACGCGTGTGCGTCACGTTGGAAGAGAAGCTGTCTGAGCCCGGTGTGATGAATGAGGGACTTGATAAGCGTAAAAGGGGCAAGCAAGTCGAGCACTTCCCTGCTATGGCGCATGTGAAAGGGAAGATCGAGGTGGGGCTGTGGACGTAGGTTGAGACGGTAGTCATCGCTAATGACAAAGGAGTGTGTCCCTGTCTGGGTTGCCTGTTTGTCCATGGAGAATACCATCAATAAGCCATGTGATCTCAGCATTTCCTTACAGAGCTCTACGAGCTTGCTCATTTCACTGTCTTCAAGGTAATCAATCAGATTCCACAGTAAAATGCCGTCGAAACTCTGAGGTGGATAGTCCAGATGTACCCAGAATTTGCTCATGGGAAGACTCTTACTCCATTGTTGGTTACGCTGGAGGAACATGTCGCAGACATAAAGAGTTTTTACATGCCGGGCTAAGAAGTTGATGTTGTCAGCGCACACCGGTCCTATATCCAGTATCTCATTATTTTGTTGTCTTGCCAGGCTCTTGATGAAGAGTCGAATGATATTATTGGTGTAATTGACTTTCTCGGGATCGAGAGAGATATCTTCTTTGTCCAGGTGTTTTGGTATGGCAGAAGATTCAGCCTTTTGAGGCATCGTCATAAGTTCATCTTCCGATTCATCCTCCTCCTCTTGGGAGATGGTATCAAGCGGCGTTCTTTGTGCTTGCGGCTCACGCACTAACTCGATAGCCGCCTTTAGAAAGGATCCATCTTCTATTACAATATGTTTTGCTTTGATCCCGCCTCTGAAGTCAGCTTCCTTGGTGATTTCCACGTTGGAAAGAGCTTCGATATTGCCGATCAACTGACCTTTAATGCTAATATTTTGTGCATAAATATCGGCCTCGACCTGTCCCTCAGGACCGATGATAAGATGGTTGTTCTTTAGTCTGATATTGCCTTTTACAGAGCCATTGATGACCAGGTCTTCATTGCTCTGGATACTGCCTTTAAAGGAGCTTTGCTCACCAATGATTGTCTTTTCGCCCATAGAACCGATTGAGTTTACGTCTTTGACATTCTTAGTTTTTCTAAGCATAGTAGTTTTTCCCATAACATAAAAGGC
>JAWOBA010000086.1:0-5350 GCA_046498285.1 Desulfatiglandales bacterium
GAGATTTTGCCTACCCTACTTACCGGGGCACCCAGACGCGGGATTACTCAAAGCCGGGGGTTGTCATCCAGAACAACTGCACATACCGTACGTACCAGGGATCATGAACCCGAGATTACACACTGACCTATCACTGCTGAAAAATGTCAAATACGATGATGATGTAATAGCCGAGCTGAAAAAGGTTTTGAGAGTGCATGTTGAGTATAATTTAGGCAAGAGATTGAAATCTGCTCAATATATGATAGTTTCGTAATAAGCATAATTTATGCTACTTGTGGCGTAAATTAGCTTATTACGATGTTGTCATATATGTAAGTCATCAGCTTCGAATAGAGCGATCATATTCACCAGGTATATTTATGTATTGAAAGTTACTTTCTTGACATCTGGTAAGGTAGGTGATATTTTTCGCAGAAATTTTTGATAACTCATGGTAATTGTCTTCATTGATTTTATTGGGTTCATTTTAAACTGTAGATGATTTTGAGACTTTTGAAAAACCTGGTGATTTTCATTATCCTCAAAAAGACGATGGACTTTTTTGAAGTGACTGGTGGCTTCCGGCTCGTAGAGCCTCCCGCTCGGAGAGAAGGGTGCTGAAAAGAACAACCCGAAAGCCTCGGCCTCCGGCCCGGAGGGCCTACGCCCCGGAGGGAACTGAAAAAAGCCCATCGTCTTTAGATCAAGAGGGGTTATGCAAAGGTCGAGATTTTAATTACTTTATCTCGCAAACAGTAATTAGAAAAATATGACTAACGGACAACAAACAAAAAAAAAGGATTTCTATGACATTTCAGGAATTGATCATTGACTTGGAGAAATTCTGGGCGGACCGTGGATGCATCATTCAGCAGCCTTATGACATTGAGGTTGGGGCGGGAACCTTTAACCCAGCTACTCTTTTAAGGACATTGGGCCCCGAGCCATGGTCTGTTGCTTATGTAGAGCCGTCCAGGCGTCCTACTGATGGCAGATACGGTGAGAATCCCAACCGCCTGGGTCATTATTATCAATATCAGGTTATTATAAAGCCTTCTCCCATTGATATTCAGGAAATTTATCTCCAAAGTTTAAAAACGCTGGGAATAGATCCTCTGGAGCATGATATCCGATTTGTGGAGGATGATTGGGAATCCCCTACACTCGGTGCATCAGGACTTGGCTGGGAGATCTGGCTAGACGGCATGGAGATCACCCAGTTTACCTATTTTCAATTGGCAGGCGGCATTCGCCTTGATCCAATTTCCGTGGAAATCACCTATGGCCTGGAAAGAATTGCTATGTATTTACAAGAAAAAGAGAGTGTCTATGATCTTGCATGGAATGAAAACCTTACCTACGGAGATGTTCATAAAAAAGGGGAATGGGAAAACTCCGTATATTGCTTTGAACTTGCTGATATAGATATGCTTTTCACAATGTTTAAAATGTGTGAACAGGAATCGCTTGCAATTAGCAAAAAAGGGATTGTCCTGCCAGCATATGATTATTGCCTCAAATGTTCTCATATTTTTAATATACTTGAGGCAAGGGGGGCAATCAGTGTTACAGAAAGGACATCTTTTATTGGAAGGATTAGGGAATTGGCTAGTTTCGCGGCAAAAAATTATTTAAAGCAGAGAGAAGAGATGGGTTACCCTCTCTTAATGAAAAAGTGACAAATGAAAAAAAGTCAAGTGAGGCTGTTATGTTTGCTGAATTACTTTTAGAGATAGGTATAGAAGAGATTCCCTCAGACTATCTTGAGAATGGTTTAAACGAGCTTAAACGATTGGCGGAAATATATTTAAAAGATAACCGCATCGAAATTAAAGAAGATCTTCATACCTACGGAACTCCAAGACGATTGGTTTTAGTGGGCAAGGCTGTCGCTGATAAGCAAGAAGATATGATCCAAGAGATAACAGGGCCTCCCAAAAAGGCTGCATTTGATAAAGAAGGAAACCCCACCAAGGCAGCGTTTGGTTTTGCCAACAAACAGAGAGTATCTGTGGAGGATCTACAATTATTGCAAACCCCGAAAGGTGACTATCTTCATATTACGCACAAAATGCCAGGGAGATTTACAATAGTTATCTTGTCCGAAATGTTGCCCAAATTAATAGCAAATATTCCTTGGCCAAAGTCGATGCGTTGGGGAAGTGAAGCATTTTCATTTGTTAGGCCTATTCATTGGGTACTCGCAATGTTTAACGGTACCAATATTCCCTTTGAAGTAGCTGGGATAACGAGTGGAACTCAAACCCGGGGTCATCGGTTTATGGCACCCCATAGTATAGAAATAGAAGGCCTGAACGATTATTTGGAAAAAATGAGTGAATGCTCTGTAATTATTGATCAAGACAAACGAGAAGAGGAAGTTGAAAAATCTGTCATCACAGCAGCGAAAACTGTATCAGGCTTGCCTGTAATAGATCCCGAATTATTATCAACAGTGGCAAATATGGTAGAGTTTCCATCTACTATTTGTGGTAGTTTCGATAAGGCATTTCTAAATCTGCCTGATATCGTGCTCATAACAGTGATGAAAAAGCATCAAAGATATTTTTCTATTCGTGACCGGACAGGAAATCTCATGCCACATTTTGTGGCTGTTAACAACACCATTGTGCGGGATGAATCTATTGTCAAAAAAGGGCATGAGAGAGTCTTGCATGCAAGGTTGGCTGATGCGGATTTCTTTTTCAACGAGGACAGAAAAAAGCTTCTAGAAAATAGGTTAGAGGATCTAAAAACAGTTGTTTATCAGGCAGAGTTAGGGACATCCTATGCAAAAGTAGAACGTTTTACAAGATTAGCCGAGTATATAGCTGAACAGATAATTCCAGGAAAGATTGATGATGTCAGACTTGTAGCACAACTCTGTAAATGTGATTTGGTTACTGAAATGGTCATGGAGTTTCCTTCACTTCAAGGTGAAATGGGAAAAGAATACGCACGACTTGAGGGATACCCTGATGACATTTGTATGGCTATTTCAGATCATTATTTACCTATTCAAGCAGAATCTCGGCTCCCAGATTCTTTTATTGGGTCAATTGTGGGCATAGCTGATAGAGTGGATACTATTGTAGGTTTTTTTTCCATAGGGCTGGCACCTGATGGAACAGCAGATCCCTATGCACTCAGGAGGCAGGCATTAGCTATTATCAGAATAATGAGAGAAAAAAATATTGTTATATCCTTTCAGGATCTCATTAATAAATCAGCCACCATTCTGAATGAAACTGTTTCATTTAATGCAAAAGAGGTTGTAAATACGACCATTAATTTTATAAAGTATCGATTTAAGAATATGTTATTATCTGCAGGAATTAGTCAGGATATTATTGATGCAGTAATTTCTATCGATTTTAATTTCCTCCATCAAGCAGAGAAAAAAATCGAAGCCTTACAAAAATTCCGAGATATTTCTAAGGATTTTGAAATGCTAACCATGGCATTTAAACGGATTATTAATATAGGAAAAGGCTTTGAAGGGATTTATGAGGTAAATCCTGCTATCTTTGAGCATAAAAGTGAAGAAAGATTGTGGAAAACATTTCAGTTAGTAAAAGGTGAGATAAAACGGGAGATAGATAGAGATCATTACCTTGAGGCATTGGATGTAATGTCCAGATTAAGTGAGCCGATAAATGAATTTTTTTCTGAAGTAATGGTTATGGCAGAAGATAAACTCTTAAAAGAAAATAGGCTTGCAATTTTAAAGCATCTTCATCAACAGTTCCTTCAACTAGCTGATTTCTCAAAACTATCTATTTAGCTTCAACGCTTTTATATTACAAAGACAAAAAGTCACTAAGCCTTTTTTGAAGTTGAATCAGCTTTTGATACTATGAAAATATTATTTTTTTCGTTTGTGTCTTGGCGCCTTGGTAGCTGAATTCCTATTATTTTTTTTGTTGTCTGGTTTTTTTACTAAAAAATACATCTCTCCTGTATGTTTGAGATTGCCTGCCGCTAATTCCGCATACAGGTCACTACCCCAAAAAATGTCTCCTCTTCCTGCACCTTTTATAACGCCCCCTGTATCTTGATTTAAAACAAATCTTGAAAAAGGAAACCATCCAGTTATATTACCATTCTTTCCAATAATGGGCTTCTGGCAGCGAATATAAACCAGAGCACCTTTTGGAAACAATTTGTCATCAACGGCTATAGACCGTCCGGGCGTTAGAGGAACTCCAATATTACCGACAGGTTCACTGTCCAGTAATCTAAAAAAAATGTACGACGGATTATAATTTAATATCTCATCCTTACTTTCCGGGTGTTGATTAATATAAGACCGAATGGTCTGAAGGGATAGATTGTCAGATGAAATATACCCCTTATCAATCATATATCTGCCTATACTTTTATAGGGATGACCGTTTGTAGCACTATATCCAACCCTGATTTTTTCTCCATTAGGTAATATTATCATACCTGAACCCTGAATTTGTAATATAGATACATCGAGAGGATCTTTAAGCCAGGCAATTTCAAGATTTTTTTGTTCTAAAACTTTGCCCTCCATTATCTCTTTTCTTGTGTAATAAGGGACAAGCATATTATCTTTTATTCTGGCCACAAGGCGCTTTCCGGCAAATGAGGCACGGAAGAGTCCTAAATCAATGTTTAGTAGATTATCTGGTCGTCTATATATGGGATATCTATGTATAGAATCATGCTCAAGATTTCCATCAAAAGTTGGCTCAAAATATCCAGTAAAGAGGACCTTTTTGCTTCCCTGAGAACCAGCCGCTTTGTATAAGGAGAAATTTTTCCTTAAATACGTATTAAATTTTTTACTATCTGACGTTTGCTGGAAAATTGATAAAAACGTATTCAATGAGTCTTTGACGTGTTCTGCAGTAAATTTATCAGGACCATAACTGAAAATTGAATCGTCCTTTAGACGGTTTAAATATTTAAGATCTCTTTCAATAGCCATTGAAAGGGAATCTGTATCCATATCATCCTGGAATTTTGGCCAGAAATAGTTTACCTCTTTAAGGGCCTTCTCTGGATCTTTAATCTCTTTTTTGACTATGGGGTAGCAACTGCCAATAAGAAGGAGGATTATTATTGATGAAAGGTAGCGGAAAATCATAGTTTACATATTAGATTCAAAGATGGATTAAATACAAGGAAAAAGTATATAAAATACATTGCTATCCAGAATAATCTGATCTTTTACGTGGGTCTCAACCATAGCAACAATGTATCACCCTTAAGCTCTCTATTTCAATTTCAGGCTGTCCTTTTCTGGAGATGCTGTCCAAGACCAGTGAGCGGAAGCGGTATGTGGACAGACCTTGGCACCAGAAGCGGGACATCGAATGGATGATCGATCCATTTCCAC
>JAWOBA010000284.1:0-5562 GCA_046498285.1 Desulfatiglandales bacterium
CTCATAGCTTCCTCCCCGGGCATAGCCAAGAAGCTGGCTGGTGAGATTAGAGCCGCTCTGCACGGATTGTTCAATGGTGATGAGTCGTTTATAGTGGGGATGATCAGGAGAAATGTCCAAGAGCATCAGGGATATATTTCCCTGGATGGACATCAGGAGGTTGTTGAAATTATGGGCAATGCCTCCTGCCAGGGTACCAATGGCCTCCATCTTTTGAGCCTGGTTGAGCTGGTACTCCAGGAGCTTTTTTTCGGTGATGTCTTCATAGGTTACAATATAATTTCCATTACGTAGCATCACGGACCTAAAATCTATATCTTTTCGAGATCCATCTTTGCATTTAACCTTGAATTCCCTTGTTCTTATCTCACCTGGTTTTATCTCCTTCAAATCTTTAAGCCATGCAGATATAACTTTTCTTCTGTATTTAGAATGAGGGTATGCGAGCTTGAGCCATCGCTTTCCTGTTGGGATGTCGTTTAAGGTATAACCAAATATGTCTATAAATTTAGGGTTAATATATTCATATCTACCTGAAGTATTAATAATTGACATACCAAATGGGGCATTTTCAGCAATTGTTGAGAACCTTTCCTTTTCACACTGCAGATTTTGTTCCATCAATTTATGCTCTGTTACATCCCGTAAAATACCTCGAAATCCAATAGAATTTCCCTCTGAATTCTTTATTAGAGATGCTGAAATCTCAACAAACCTTTTGGATTTATCTCTTCTGATAAGTTCCCAATCAAGAATTTTAGAAGGTATTCCTGTTTTGTATATCGTATTGAAGACTTGATACACTTTCTTGGCATCTTTTTCTTCCATAATCTGCTGGTAATTCATATCAATCAACTCATCTCTGGAATACCCTAGTATTTTGGACAGGGAGTCATTTGCAAAGATAGCATTTCCAGCAATGTCAACTTCATAGTAGCCCTCTTCAATACCTTTAAGGATAGTACGATATTTCTCTTCGCTTTGCTTTAAAGCATCTTCTGTCTTTTTGCGTTCGGTGATATCGGTATAGACTACTATCACCCCCTGAACCTCATCGCCAATAATGATGGGGGAGGCCGCTAAAAGTACATTGATACGAGTTCCATCTTTTCTGTAGCGAACTTTTTCTCTGGGTGTCACCGTGCCCCCAGAGAACACTTGAAGGGTGAGTGCCTTTGCCTCATCTACAGAATCAGGGCCGGTGACCATCTCATCGAGATTTTTGCCTGCCGCCTCATGGGTGGTATAGCCAAACATCTGTTCCGCTCCCATGTTCCACTCAAGTATACGGTGGGAGGAATCAAGGGTCACAATAGCATTAGGGGCACTGTAGAGCACGGATTCGAGGTATGTCTGTCGTGTCTTATACTCCTCCTTTTCTTTCATGGTCTCTGTGATGTCTCGAACCCATACTTGTATTCCATCTTCTTCTTGTACATGTATTACCCGGGCGTTAATCTCCCCATAAAAACATGATCCATCTTTTCGCTGCAATTTGACCTCATACTGAGGAGTAACCATTTCTCCGTCCAGAAGGGCTTGTGCCCGTTCTCTTGTCAGCTTCTGGTAGTCGGGATGACATACATGCCAATGTTCTAAACCTACAAGCTCGTCTTTTTCATATCCAAGCATCTCATTCAAACGCTGATTGGCAAAAATAATCATAGAGCCTTTTTGGATAAAAATACCATCAAAACTATTCTCTACCAAGCTTCGGTATTTCTCTTCGTTTTGCAGTACCAACTTCTCAACTTGTTTGCGCTTGGTAATGTCTCTAATAAGTGCAAATAGATGGGGTTTGCCTTTATGCTCAAAGTTCACCCCTTCAACCTCGACATCAAATGCAGTTCTATCCTTACGGATATCTACGGATTCAGCATGAAAGTCACGTTTTGCCTGAACATCTATCTTGAATTTCTCAAAAACGTGATAATAATGGGGATGAACAATATCCTTGCCAGAAAGTTGTATCAACTCCCCATAATCATAACCATACATTTTACATGCCTGAGGATTTGCCTCTACAATGTTACCGTTCCAATCGAAGATAAGAAATGAATCTGTAGCAGAGTTAAAGATTATTTTATATTTTTCCTCCCTGTCTTTGCACACCTTCTCTCTTTGCTCGAGCTTAGATACTTCTTGCTCCAACTCCTTCACTCTCTGCTCCAATTCTTCATAGCGTGGTTTTTTAGCCATGAGAAAATCCTCCACTTATCCAAAATACAAAAATCCATACTATAAGCATAGATTACCTACATTAATAAAAACCTCAAGCTTTTATTTCTATAGAATACCAATCTTTCTTGACATCCCACTATGTCTCCTTCATTCAAATATTGAAATTTATTTTTTATCGCGCTATAATAAGTTTGTAGTTGACTAATAACCTTGGCTTCTGTTTTAGAAAAAATCATGACATATTACTTTTTATAACTCTTGTCCACAATCGATTTTTTATTTGGACGGCATTTGAACCCTGTAAGCATATAAATACTATATTAGAATCTCTACAAGCTCTTTAAAGGTCTTATGTCATGCCTTTCAGGGATTAAGGTGTATTGAAAATGCCCATCGTTGAATGCCACCGGTTTTGCACAGCATGTGCAGGCACAGACAGAGAGCTTTGAAAAACCCGGCGATTTTCACCATCCCCAAAAAGACAATGGACTTTTTTGAAGTGACTGGTGGCTTCCGGCTCGTAGAGCCTCCCGCTCGGAGAGAAGGGTGCTGTCTTTTCGTAACGTATCATTGGGGAAACCCGCAGGCCCCGATTTATGGGGGCAATGCGGAGGGGGCAAAATTTATCCGCCTCTGGCTCCCCCATGGATACGTTGCTGAAAAGACCAACCCGGGAGCCTTGGAACTGAAAAAAAGCCCATTGGCTTTAGATCAATAGGGGTGATGCAAAGGTCTCAGACAACCTGAATTTCCGCATGCAAACAGCATCGTGTAAAATCAACTACGTATCTGTCCACAAACGATGAATGTGAATTATTTTGGACAGCAGCGCCAGGAGTTATAGCCTTTGGCATACCAATCGGATCTATATTTAAGAACCAAGTGGTTGAACTGGTTTCATTGAAAAGGGAGATACGTTGACTAAACAGGCTTGCATGTCGTATCATGATCCTGTCCTCCTTTTTATGGGGTTCCGTTTAATTTGGTTTTGATATACGCTCTCCCATTAGGAGGCCATTTTCAATCGGTTTTTTAAAACCGTTGTTGGAAAAGAGTGATTTGACATCAAATTAAAATTGATACAGAGACATTTTTTTATCATCCTTATACTGCGGGAGTTACAATGAAGGTCATAAGAAGCGAGATATTATTAATTATATTGATTATATCATGTTCTCTATTTTTACCCGCCAAGGCTTATAGCGACCAGCTGATAATTGAGACCTTTTCCAAGGGGATAGACAAAAAAGGTGTTCCCCTTGATTGGGAGCTTAAAGAAAAAGAGGGGACTCCTATCATTAAACTGGAAAAAGAGGAAAATACGCACGTATTACACCTTATAAGTGAGAATAGTTCCTTTGGGATAGTAAAAAGGATAAATGTAGACATCAAAGAATATCCCTATATTAATTTTAAATGGAAGGCAACAGAGCTACCCAAAAACGGGGATTTTCGGAAAAAGGAAACAGATGATCAAGCTGGTCAGATCTATGTTGCCTTTGGCACGTTCAAGCTAACCGCAAAAATAGTAGGCTATTTGTGGGAAAACATGGCACCTAAATTCCTAACTGGTGTAAGTCCCGCCTGGAGTAAAACCCGCTTAATTGTTCTGGAAAGTGGGTCTGAAAACGTAGGAAAATGGGTATGTGAAAAAAGAAATATCTATAATGATTATAAAGAACTTTTTAAAGAGGAACCTTCGGAAGCACAACTCATATCTCTATATATCAACTCGCAGCATACAAATAGCAGGGCTGAGATCTATTTCGGAGAAATATTTTTTTCAAAGCAATAGGTAAGCAAGAGATTAATTTATCGTTTCTTCCTCATCAGATTCCTTTTTATAGCATAATAAATAAAAAACGATTAATCTATGAATGGATGGAATAAGCCTTTTGGCCTCTGGGCAGGAAATTTCTTGACAACAGGAGAAAAACAAATTAGGTACTTTGCTATATTAGCAGAAAATCAATCTTTATAAAGGAGGGGACAAGTGAAATTTAGAGTTATATACTTTGAAATTTCTTTGTTTTTTGTTCTTCTTTTAAGCTTAACTTTATCCATATCAGAAGGAAAAACCCCCACACATATAGTTAAAAAAGGCGATACCCTTTGGTCAATTTGTGAAAAATACTATGGTGATCCATATCTGTGGCCTGAACTATGGGAAATGAATCAATTTATCACGAACCCTCACTGGATTAACCCCGGTGAGATTATAAAACTTCTCGAGTATAAAGAAATAGAATTACCAGCTGTAAAAAAGGAAGTTGAGCGAAAAGAACAGCCTGCGAAGACACAAAAATTAATGGGAGTTGATATTTCAGGTTTTACTGATGTCAACGCCATTGGCCTTCTTCTGCATGAAAGGATTATGCCATGGGGTAAAATACTTGACTTCCACAACGAAAGAATTCTGCATACTGCAGGTGAACCAGCCTATGTAAAAATGTATAAAGAAAATATTAAACCTGGAGACAAATTTACCATCTGCAATATATCAGATTCCATTAACCACCCCCTGACCGGAAAACAATTTGGATATCTATATTCATTTAAAGGAATACTGGAGATAGAAAAAGCACAAAAAGGTTACTACATTGCAAAAATAACTGAATCATATAAAACAATCCAGAAAAATGATATTCTTATACCCTATCATCCGACCCTCTCTTGCATGCTTCCAATTCCATACCATGGTGATATTACTCCACACATTGTAGCCTCAAAAGACAAATTAGAAGTGCTTGGGCAGTATTCTGTTGTCTATATTGATGCTGGTTCGAAAAAAAATATTCAGGAAGGAAATATCTTTGAAGCCATACAGGAAAGAGTATCCCTTTCTGAACCAACAACAAAAGAAATGGTAACACTTCCCCCCGTTATTCTGGGAAAAATAATCATACTGAAAACCACTGAAGATACTTCTGCAGGCGTAGTATTTTGGGTATCTAAAGACTTTAAAAATGGGGTTAAGGTGAGACCTATGAGTTGGCGCACGCAACCAAAACAATTTCCTCATTTACCAAGTTGTCCGCTTGAATAGGTGTATTCTAAATGTAAATAATTATTTTACAGGATAAGATTTTGCACTTTTCCCTCCCCACTCTGCGCTGGGCCAATTCTATCATACTGCTCTATTTTGCGTTACTTACAAGCACTAAGGATATTCTTTTATTAACTCTTTGGCCTTTTCAATATCAGATACCCCATTTTTTCTCTGCTTTTTATAAGTCATTAAAAACCAAAATGAGTAACTGATAAAAAATGCTTTTGCAAGCCATTTTGGCCACTTTTGGAAAACAATGCCTGAGATGCTGAGCGTTAAAATCGCCAGCATGCTTAGAGCTTTACAAAACCAGACCATTTTTTTACTCTGAA
>JAWOBA010000288.1:0-5562 GCA_046498285.1 Desulfatiglandales bacterium
GTGGTCGAGGAAGATTTTGCGAAACTGCCAGAGTTGATCAAAAATGCGGAAGCGGCACCTGTATTTGAAAAGGAAGAAGTGGTGGATAATAATGATCAGGCCGAACAATTGAGCATGTTTTAGAAGGTAAGTGAATCTCCATGAGTAAAGAAAAGTTAATTGAAAAGTTTGAGTCTCGAGGTGCGCATGCTGTTGTTTTAGGTTTGGGATATGTCGGTTTGCCGTTGGCAACCGTCCTGGCGGATGCAGGATACTCAGTGACAGGGGTAGATGTTGATGAGGAGAAGGTTGAGGCAATAAACCAGGGCCTCAGTTACATTCAAGACGTACCAACAGAGAAAGTGAGAAATTTGGTGGAAGGGGGCCAATTCTCAGCCACGACTGATTTCTCTGTCGTAAAGGAAGCGGATGCGGTCAGCATCTGTGTCCCCACCCCGCTCCGAAAAACCCGCGATCCTGACCTTTCTTTTATTCTCTCCGTCACGGATGAAATCAAACCTTACATTCATCCTGAAATGGTGGTTGTTCTGGAGTCGACCACGTATCCCGGGACGACAAGGGAATTATTGCTTCCCAAGTTGAGCCGCGATGGGGAACTGGTGGTAGGGGAAGATTTTTATTTGGGCTTCTCTCCGGAGCGGGTGGATCCGGGCCGGAAAGATTGGACGACTGTAAATACACCCAAAATCGTAGGGGGGATCACGCCCGCCTGCTGTGAAGTGGCAAGAGTCTATTATCAGCAGGCCATGGAGACTGTAGTGCAGGTTAGCAGTGTTGAAGTTGCGGAGATGACCAAATTACTTGAAAATACTTTCCGGATGGTCAATATTGGGTTGGTCAATGAGATGGCTCTCATGTGCGACCGGATGGGTATCAATATTTGGGAAGTGATTGACGCCGCAGCTACCAAACCTTTTGGCTTTATGAAATTTACACCCGGTCCGGGATTGGGCGGACATTGTATTCCCATTGACCCCCTCTTTCTGTCATGGAAATTGAGATCCCTGAATTACACAGCTCGGTTCATCGATTTAGCTTCTGAGATTAATACCAGTATGCCACGTTATGTGGTGGGTAGAATTCAGGATGCGTTAAATGAGAGTGGAAAACCGGTTAAGGGGAGCAAGGTTTTAATCTTGGGGGCTGCGTATAAACCAGACATCGGTGATATAAGGGAATCTCCTGCTTTGGATATCATTGGTATTTTACAGCATAAAGGAGCCGAGGTTGTTTATCATGATCCCTATATTCCCCATATCTCGGAGAAAGGGTATAGCTTGAGCAGTGTGGGAAATCTATCTGCTGAAGTTGGCTCCGCGGATTGTGTAGCCATTATTACGGATCACAGCGATTACGATTACGAAGAAATCTTGGAACATGCCCAATGCATTATGGACGCGAGAAATGCCTTAGGGGATTTAGGACGGGGTAATCCGAAGGTGCATGTTCTTTAATGAAGCATCGGTTTGATTGGGAGTGGGTATGGAAAAGTATCTTGTGACGGGTGCAGCGGGTTTTATTGCTTCCCGTGTTTCAGAGATGCTCTTACAGGAAGGACACATCGTTGTCGGGGTCGATAATATGAACCAGGCTTATGATGTACGCATGAAAGAGTATCGATTGAATCAGTTAGAAAAATATGACCGTTTCCAATTCCATCGATTGGATATTGGCGACCGGTCCATCCTTGAAAACCAAGCCTTTCGAGATCAAGGATTTGCAGCCGTGATCAATCTAGCGGCTCGTGCAGGTGTGCGTGCCAGCCTTGAGGACCCTTGGGTTTATTTAGATACGAACACCACAGGCACATTGAATCTACTCGAACTATGCAAACAGGAAAGCGTACCGAAATTCATCCTTGCCTCTACCTCCAGTATTTATGGAAATGATGTCCCTTACCCAACGCCGGAGAGTGCGGACAGCGACCATCCCTTACAGGCATATGCAGCGAGCAAGAAAGGCGCGGAGGTTTTAGCCTATGCTTACCATTACTTATTCGATATAGATGTGTCTGTCGTCCGCTATTTCACCGTCTATGGCCCGGCAGGGCGCCCAGATATGGTCATGTTTCGCTTTAATCAGTGGATCCGAGAAGGGGAGCCATTACGGTTAAACGGCGATGGAGAACAGTCCCGAGGGTTTACGTATGTGGATGACATCGCCCGGGGGACCATTGCAGCGCTCAAGTCTTTAGGATATGAGATCATTAATTTGGGGGGACATGAAGTGATCACCATTAATGAACTGATCGAGATCTTGGAAAAAAAGATTGGGAAGAAAGCCATAATCCGCCATTTCCCGCAACATCCAGCGGATGCGATGATGAATCAGGCTGATGTGGGGAAGGCGAAGAGATTGTTAGGTTGGGAGCCGCAAATACCCCTGGAAGAGGGGATCGCCCGCATGGTGGCATGGTATGAGTGTGAACGAGATTGGGCGAAAGATATTGACACAGGAAGATGACAATTTGGCTTCTTTGTTTCGATGGATTGGGGTAGGCGAGCAGGCCTACCTATTCTTCATTCGCATGATCTACCTCACTCAATATAGTGTTTTTAACGTAGGGTTTTTATGAGAAAAGTGTTCTTTAGGATACTTAATAAGATTTTAATTAAACTGGAATTACAAAATCTGTTGCACTTGAAGATGGAATTTCTAGTAAGCCAAGGAAGAAACGAAAGGGAGCTTTGTTTTCGTGTACTCGATGGGGAAAAAAATCCTGGGATTATGTTTGACGTGGGTGCACATTATGGAGGTGCATTAGCTTCCTTTGCTGAGAACGGTTGGGAAGTGTTCGCTTTTGAACCAGATCCCGAAAACAGGCTTGTATTAAAAAGCAAATTTGGTAACTTCTCAAATGTCCATATCGATCCCAGGGCCGTCTCTAAAACCTCTGAAAAGGGAATTCCGTTTTACCATAGCGATGAATCAAGCGGGATAAGCTCGCTATTACCATTTCATGAAAGCCACAAAGAAACAGAAAGGGTTGATGTCACAACGCTGGAAGATTATCTGAAAAATCAAAGTCTTTTAGGGGAACAGATCGATTTTTTAAAAATCGATACGGAAGGGTATGACTTATTTGTCCTCCAAGGGTTTCCTTGGGAAAGCAATTCTCCTCGCTTGATTCTATGTGAATTTGAGGACAAAAAGACGCGTAAGTTAGGTTATGGGCTTTCTGACCTGGCGAAATACCTTGCGGATCGGAATTATCAAATGGTTATCTCCGAATGGTACCCAATTCATAGGTATGGAAGAAGGCATAGGTGGCGGAGATTTACCACATATCCTTGTCAGTTAAAAGATCCTCAGGCTTGGGGAAATATTATCGCTGCCTACGATCCTGATCTTTATAATAAAATGTTAAGCTTTTGTGGTCTGTATCCAGGAAAATGAAATTAAATGATTTTATTAATTCCTCTCAGTGTATTCTTTTTATCATTATTTTTTATCGATCGTTGTGAATATTTGGTTCACAAGGCATTTGTGAAAGCTTTCTTGATCTTCCTCTTTCTTGTAACCTTCTCGACGGAATTACTTTCCCTGTTTAATATCTTATATTTCACATCCGTAACCATGTTTTGGTGCTTTTGCTTAATTTTGGTGTTATGGCTTAATGCACGAAAAGAACATGAGAGATTAAGACGATCTCTAAACGAAGCAGTAAAGAAGTTTCAGAGTCTTACCTGGTATGAATGGATGGAGATCACTATTATAGGCCTTATATTATCTTTGACATTTATGATTGCTGTTCTTTCACCTCCCAATAATTTTGACTCTATGACCTATCATATGGCTCGGGTGTCGGAGTGGATCCAACATCAAAACGTCCGCTTTTACCCCACATCGATCCCTAGACAAAATCATGCCATGCCCCTAGCTGAATATGCTATTCTCCATTTGCAATTGTTGAGTAAATCAGATCAATTTGCCAACTTAGTACAGTGGTTAAGCTTCCTGATTTCCATCCTTGTAGCATCCTTAGTTGCCAAAGAACTGAATGTATCCAAATCGGGTCAGGTGTCTGTTGGTGTGTTGGTTGCCACCATACCGATGGCTATTTTACAAAGCTCTAGCACTCAAAATGACTTGGTAGTCGGCGCTTTATGTTTAATTTTTGCGTATTTCCTAATCCGTGTTATCCAGAGGATGTACTTGGCAGATGTCTTATTTGCTTCCTTAGCGTTGGGATTGGCATTACTTACTAAAGGTACAGCATACCTTTATTGTGCTGGGATCGGTTTGGGTTTAAGCGGAATTAATCTTTTATTTTCTGAGCGCCTCCACAAAAAGAAGGATTTAGTTGGTCTTCTCATATTGATAGTATTAGGCGCCTTGGTCATTAACACTGGGCATTATGTAAGGAACATCAATATTTACGGATTTCCAATTTCCACGGCGTACAGCAGAATTTCTGTTGATCGCATTTCCATAGGAAACACGGTTGCTAACCTGATCAGAAATATAGCTATTCATCTTAGCACTCCGTTCAAATCATACAATGAGGGAATTACAAAAGGAGTTCAGAGAATCTTGGGTCAATACGTAAATAACCCAGCATCAACCTTTGTCGGAGAGGAGTTCAAAGTCGCTTTTATCATTAATGAGGACTATATAGGTAATTTTTTTCATTTCATCCTGGTTTTGTTCACTCTTCCGATGTTATTGGGTGCTAAACATAAGAATAAAATAAAGGCCTTATGTTATGCAAGTGGGTTTCTTCTGGCGGGGTTATTTTACAATGTTGCAATCAAATGGCAACCTTGGACAAGTCGCTTGCAAACCCCCCTTTTTCTGTTTGCTATGCCGCTTGTGGTTTATTTGATAGAACGCATTAATCGATCGAAGATCATCCTTGCTTTCCTATGTGTTTTTCTTTTTTTATACAGTCTTCCCTTTCTATTTCTTAACGAAACTCGTCCTTTGGTCCCTTTGAGAGAACATACTGAGGATATTGTTACAAGAAAGGTAAAAAAGTACTTTTCCGATCGACCAAAGCGGTACGAACAATACTCGAGTGTTTTGTCTCCATTCTTTCAAGATCGTTCTGTATTGTATACGGAGAGGAAACAATTATATTTCGCGAGCAACCTTTATTATTATGAGGATTATATAAGAGCTATGGAGGTCATGGAAGAACAGAAAGCCGATGTGGTAGGTTTATACTTAGGTAGCAATGATTGGGAGTATCCGTTGTGGGTATTATCAGACAAACATGCCGTGAGAAAAAAACCCATTTTTATACATATCGGGGTTGAGAATGAGACAAAATATTTACTTAGAGATCCTTATATATTGCCTGATTTGGTAATCGCTACCAAAGAGGTCTCGAAGGGGGTCTATTTCCAAGAGGAATATAAGGAGATTTTTGAATCGGAAAATGTTGATTTGTTAATCAGGAAGTGACAGGGTTCAGACTTTAGTCTTGATGGATAAACGACAGGAATAATCCACCCTGTGTAAAAACACGCGGAGGTTTTTTTCAGAAATGTATTCATCCACTGCTAACTTGGCACCTTCGTAGTGTCCATAATCATCAATGATCAATACCCCATGTTCTAC
>JAWOBA010000057.1:0-22399 GCA_046498285.1 Desulfatiglandales bacterium
AGTGGCAAGGGGGGGGAGAAGATAGGAAGTGATATGAATCTTACGTTGGTTACATAATTACGTTATAATTTCATGGACGTGCCCCTAATGAAGGATTGAATTGCTACTATCTCTGCGGAGAATGGAAAGATATTAGCATGGGTTGATTTAACCCAGATTATGCAGTAGCCACCTACTGCGGCCTGAAAAACCTTGCTACAACGATCGTTTCACGATTTTGCTTCTCAACATATTTACAAATATGCCTTCGGCGCAAAATCGCTCCAACTTCTCGTTTCGCTGAGGTTTTTCAACCCTCGTGACGATACCTACTGCATAATCTGGGTTTAACGGGAATTAAGCCAGATTCCTCCAAATTAAAAGAACCTTTTGTACTTAATGAAATTGCTTATAACAGAAAAACAAAAAATCTTTTAATAACCGGAAAAACATGGCCTAAAATCTATAAGATTAAATTGATTGAAAAAAATAGCTTTTTTTAAGGAGAGGATCCTAAGTATTTTTTAATCAGCGGAAAGCGGTCAGGTCTCCGTTGACTATTGTTAACTCAGTAACCATTCCAGGAAATGGAAAATGAAAGGGTTTATTGGCGTTACAGACAATGATTGGTTTGCATTCCTCTCCCAGCATCCAGATATACATGGTTATACCATTAATCCTTTCAATAAAAAATGGTAAAAAGAAGAATAGCTGCCTCTTCACACCAGCCGGTGACTTCACCGATATTTCATCGTTTATTCAATTTCTCAAAAAAATTTTAAAGCAAAATACCACCAGATTTCAACCATCCTCGATAGCCGTGTGTAAACTTCACCTGTTTTTTTCATTGATTTTTCAGGCATAAATTGTCTATTTTAGCTTTATGGGCCGAAGCTCAACCCTTTTTTAGATAAGAAGTTAAAAACAATCATAACCAAGGATCCACGCAATGACCAAAGACACAACACAAAAACTGGTTGAGTATATCAACAACATGTCTGAACCTGAACGGATACAACTATTAGAGAAGGTAGAAGAATGGCAATTGGATGATAAACGGAAGCACCCCCGGCGGTCCTATCTTATGCCTGCAGATTATATCATCAAGGATAATAAGAGCAAAGGCTTGGTAAAAGATCTGAGCCTGGGAGGTGTATTCCTCAAACCCAGCGAAGTTGAATCCTTGTCCATAGGACAGGAGGTTTTACTGGTCATACCCTATCCAGACAATAAAAGGAATGTCAGAATCACTGGTGAAATCGTCAGGATAGACTCACAGGGGGTGGGTATCAAGTTTAGAAAGGAATCCATCATTCGCTAAGCAGCTTCAAGGCATTGTTTTGCCCAAAAACAAGGTGAGACCTTTGAAAAACCCGGCGATTTTCACTATCCCGAAAAAGACGATGGGTTTTTTTGAAGTGACTGGTGGCTTCCGGCTCGTAGAGCCTCCCGCTCGGAGAGAAGGGTGCTGAAAAGACCAGCCCGGGAGCCTCGGAGCTGAAAAAAAGCCCATCGTCTTTAGATCAAGAGGGATTATGCAAAGGTCTCAAGGCATAACAGCCCCTTAACCATACGTGAACATATCTCGCCGAATAACCTTTTAAAAGGGGCTGCTGTTTCTGAATGCGTAAAAGAGGGTTGATTCCAAAACGCCTTATGAACAAATCAAGTCCCACTGGAATACTGTTCGAATTCCACGGGATAAACATCCGTGGATATTGTTGGATTAGTAAACGTTCAAGGAAATACGAAATGAGATACTTTATCGGCGTCATGGATCAAGCGGGAAGAAGGTTTGAACTAAGGCGCAAGGCAACTAAATCTCATTGGGCAAAGTGGAATCGTGAATTTTTCTCCCCTGTGCGCCGTGCATATCCTTAATCTACATAAATCACTTTGGTTTTGCATCTAGAATGATGGGAGGGATTTTATGCACAGCAGGATAATCCCTGAAGCAGTTTTTGGTAAAAACAGAGATAGGCTGAGAGAAAAAATTAAAAAGTTAAAACACCTTTTAAAGCTAAAGGCATAAGCATTTAGATTTTTATGACAAAACAATATCCAAAATTCTGGACCTGAAAAGAAAGACTCGGATTTTATTTTGAAACCATTGAGACGCCAGCGGGGATCACAATTGATTTGGTGGGTATTGCTCTTACCCTCATGGTTTCAGCCAACTTTGTACTAGAAGCGCACGGCATCTCTGCAGCTTTTCGCCAGATTTTGAAAGTTGCCAAGGCAGTCATACTACCTATTTTTATTTTCTCAGGTCTTTTGTGCCATATTGGGAATCGGGCCAATCCAAAATAATTTGGTAACTTTTTGACGCCCTATGAGCGCACACAAGGATCACAAGGGATCGGATCATGGACGTATTAAAGTGGGCCTTGCTCGCCCTTATCATCCTGGTGGCGGTTGCCACCGCATCTCATGCACTGCTCTATAAACGAGATCCTAGGGCAGCTCTGGCATGGATAGCGGTCTGCCTGCTGTATCCTTTGCTGGGGCCAGTTTTATATGTTCTTTTCGGCGTCAACCGCGTGCGCACTCGGGCTAAAAAACTGGGGCATCGCTGGCAGTTCTTTCTTCCGGTGGTCTTTGAGCGCCCGGAGCATCAAGGTTCAGCAGCGTTATCCAGCCTTGACGTCCCTGAAGAGGTTAAAGCGATAGCCCGGATTTCCGATGCCGTAACCAGGCGGCCCTTGGTGGGAGGTAACGGGATAGAGTTCCTGCACAATGGAGAGCAAGTATATCCTTCCATGCTCGAGGCGATCGAGGGCGCGGAACGCACACTGTTTCTCTCCACCTACATTTTCGAGACCAATGACACCGGGCTGCGCTTCATCGACGCACTGGCCCGTGCTGCAAGGCGAGGTGTGGATGTCAGGGTGATTATCGACGGTGTCGGTCAATGGTACTCAATCCCGCGAGCTGGAACTCTCCTTGAAAAACAGGGGGTGCGAGTTGCCCGCTTTCTGCCTCCAAGCCTGATACCTCCCAAGCTGCGTATCAACCTGCGTAACCATCGCAAGATTTTGGTCGCAGATGGAACTATCGGTTTTATCGGCGGGATGAATATTGGCGACCGACACTTAACAGAGAGGTTTGAGAATCCCTCCAGGGTGGTGGACGCTCACTTTCGTCTCACCGGGCCGGTTGTCACCCAGATAGAAAAGGTGTTTCTCGAGGACTGGGGATTCATTACAGGCGAACATACTGTCCCATCACAGGCCTTGGCAATCGAAACCGATAGGATAATCTGCCGAGCTATTATCGATGGTCCTGACGAAGACCTAGACAAACTCTCTACTATTCTGTTGGGTGCTGTTTCTGCTGCTCACCAGCGGATCTCTATAATGACTCCTTACTTTCTTCCCTCACGGGAATTGATTGCCGCTCTTCAGTCGGCTGCCCTGCGTGGTGTAGAAGTAACAATTCTTTTGCCAGCCAAGAACAACTTGCCCTTTGTCCATTGGGCTACGCGCAAAATGCTCTGGGAGCTGTTAGAATGGGGTATCCGGGTCTTTTACCAGCCGCCTCCATTTGTTCACACCAAACTGTTCGTCGTGGACGACCTATACGGCCTGATCGGCTCGGCCAATATCGATCCCAGAAGCCTGCGCCTGAACTTTGAGCTCGCCGTTGAGGTTTTTGATTCGCAGTTTGCTAAAATCCTTTCAGAGCATATCCAAAGGAGTTTGGAGAGGTCACTGGAGATCTCCCTTGAGGATCTGGAGAGTCGCCAGTTGCCGGGTAGGATCCGCGATGCACTGGCCTGGCTCTTTTCTCCATACCTCTGAATCCATGAAATAGTAATGGAGTAGAGATCCCCGCCAAATCTCTGGAGGCCGGGTATCCTGTAGCCCGTATCAGATTGAGCCATCTCTCCTCTTCCTATTGTTCTCGATTTTCCCATTAATGCTGCTCTTGATATCGTCTCTGAGTTTTTTAGATTTTGAATTAATAACCGTGTAACTATACTTGAAATTCTTTTCAACAATATCTGGATAATTCTTAAAATTGGCTTTGAGCTTGAAGCTGGTTGAGGTAAGCTTTTTCAGTATATCGATTTCTTTTCCAATTACCTTATTTTGCTTATTCTTTACAGCATCAAGGAATGCTTCGCAATTGTTCTCGCAAAACGCATAACTAACCACCTTCCCTATATGGCGGAGCCTATGAGCATCGCTTCCTCCGGTAATGGACTTATCGAGATTAAAGCCTAACACCGCAGATCGCAGGTTCCATTTTTTAAGGTTCTGTGAATTGATCACCTCCACGCCATCAACCATACCAAATAATCGCCGTAGCCGTTCTTCCGAGAAAAGGGTGTTGCAGATGCCCGTATAGGCCGCGCAGTAAGGGTGAGGAAAGATGATAATCCCTTTAAATGCACGCGCTCGTTCGATAACCTCCTCCATCTTCAGAGATATTGAGCTCATGACGTTGTTCCCCATATTTGGTCTTATCTCATTTTCATAGAATCGGTCGAGGCTTTCAATATCATAGAAATAGACAAGGAGATGGGCTCCTTCTTTTGAGGTTATTTCAATACCTGGAATGCTAAGCGTACTCGTATCTTTGTGAATCTCAACAGCCCCTCTGATATCATTATGATCGGTAATGGCAATGCCGATGCCCAGCTCGCGAACCCGATAAGCAATCTCTTCCACTGAGCTAAGCCCATCTGAATAATGTGTGTGAGCATGCATATCAACAACCGTATAGTGCTTTGTCAATTCCGGAAGATCCGGTTTCTTAAATATAATTCTATTTGTGTTATTCATATCCGTTGACTTCTTATCTTTTGTTTTGTTTAGGGCTCTTACCATTTTTTTGACAAAAAAAATAGTCTTATGCTCTTTAAGGACCATTTAAAGGTAAATAAAATAAAAGGGGACATTGGTTGGTTCCAAGCCAACTTGACAACATAGCAACAAAGAGATATGTTTTTTATATACTGGGGAAATCCTGACTTGATGCACCTGGTCCCCTACATCATGTTATGGGCTGGGCCATTGCTGTAGCAACTTACGCCGCCTTGCCTTACGGACCCAAATTAATAACTAAAGTGATCTCATTACTGAGATAAAGCATTCAGATGAATCATTAGCGGAGCGTCTCAGCGCAGATGAACTGAGAGCTTTGCAAAACCTGAGCATTTTTTTACTCCGAATAGAGGGGGTAGACTTTTCCGAATTGATCACCCATAAAATCGCCTTTCATTTTCCACATGAGCAGATGGTTTATGGCCCTGCCTATAGGGAAAAAGCCTGGGAGGAAATTTCAATCGATGTCTTGATTTCCTATTCTCGATCGTCAGGTCTCACCGAGCTTTCAACAGAAGAGCCTTGATATGCACAATATGGGCAAGACATCGCTTTTGGCCATTTCCTATTTAAATCTTAGCCTGCGTAAATTCTGGGATGTAGTTGACCCGGTTAAATACAATCAATGGCAATTGCAATGGTCCCTATTGAGGAAATTCAAGGCCCAACAATGAAAGAAGAAGAGGGGTCTCATGTATCCCCCTTATAGAAGAGCTAAGGTACAATTCGTGCGTTTGTAATCTTTAAAGAAAGGAGTACATTATGAAAGAAGAATACGAAAAGCTGATTGAGATGGTTAAGAAAAACGTGCCTGATAAAGAAATGATGGAGAAGCTGGGCCTCCAGAGTAAAGCTACACTGAAAAAGATGTACTACGATGCCCTGGTGGAGGCTGGGAAGATCAAGGATATCCTCACCGAAAAGGAGGCTACAAAAGAAACGGCGAAAAGAAAAACGTTCAGTATCGGCAAGAGAGGAACAATGACTCTCAGCAAGGCACTCCTCGTAGACGAGCTTGGCTTCAAAGAAGGGGACACGTTTACTGTCTCAGTAAGAAAAGATAATATCATCCTGAGAAAAGAGGAAAGGGATACAGGCTAAAATAAGAAAATAACTCTGCGATAAAATGATCGGTTCCAGGTTCAGACTTCAATGTTCAAAGGTTATAGTCTAAAGATATTCTTAATAACACCCTTGTCCTAAATCGATTTTTTATTTGGACAGCATTTGAACCCTGTAAGCACGTAAATACTATGAGACCTGGTCTCACTGTGTTTGGCTCCTGGTGAGCCAGAAAGCTCTCAAGGAAATCCAGAATGAGATTCATTATCGGCATCATGGATAATGATTGGTGTACATTTCTCTCACATCAGGAACCTTCTGCCTTCTTCTGGAGAGATCAAGGCGGACTTGAGGTAGATCTTGTAATTAAGGCAGATGGACAATTCTGGCCGATTGAGATAACATTGATTTTTACGCCGACAGTAAATCATCTTAAGGTCCTTAACAGTTTCAAGGCGCTTGCCGCACATGAAGCAGGGGACAGACATGTATTACAATGTTGAAAAAAAGATGAATCTGCCGGATAATACTATTGCCATGACATGGTCTAGTTTCTGGGAGTAGTTAAACCCAGATTATGCAGTAGCCACCTACTGCGGCCTGAAAGACCTTGCTACAACGATCGTTTCACGATTTTGCTTCTCAACATATTTACAAATATGCCTTCGGCGCAAAATCGCTCCAACTTCTCGTTTCGCTGAGGTTTTTCAACCCTCGTGACGATGCCTACTGCATAATCTGGGTTAAAGGAATTGATGGCTTTTGGGCAAATAGCTATCGACTGGTCCCCACCATTAACACCAGATATCCTCCTGTTTGCGTCCTGCTAAGCAGGGCTTGGCTCGCAGGCCTGGCCTCCCCATGAAAGGAGAAAGTATAAAAATGTTTTCACATGCACATTTTTATCGGTGGCCTTCGGGCATAATAAATAACAGGTTTTAAGTTAACCGGAAGTAAATTAAACAATTAATAAGCTTGATAGGAATAAAATGAACCTAGATCCCATTTTCAAGGCAAAGACCATGGCCGTCATAGGGGTATCCTCACATAATGACAGCCACCCTGCCAATGTAATCTACAACAAGAATCATTTCCGTTACCCCCTTAATGTCTATCCTGTCAATCCCAAAGGGGGGACGATAAAAAGGGAGATCCTTTACCGGGACATATCCGAAATACCGGATAAGATAGACATTGCCGTCATAGGTGTAAGGGCTGATTTTGTCCCTGGGATCATGGAGACGTGTATCAGGAATAATGTTGGAGGGGCGGTTGTCATATCAGGTGGATTCGCGGAAAGCGGCAAACTAGACATCCAGAAACGCTTGGTCGATATGGCCCATGAGGCGGATTTCCCCTTTATAGGGCCCAACTGCCTCGGCGTGTATTCACCTCAGAAGATAGATACCCTTTTCCTTCCAGGGGAGCGCCTGATACAACCCACACCCGGCAATGTTGCCTTTGTGAGCCAGAGCGGGGGCGTCATGGTGGACCACATGGTAAAGTTTACCCGCCAGGGCATAGGCATATCAATAGCAACGAGCATAGGAAACAAGGCCCTGATAAGGGAGATAGACATGCTCAATTACCTGTCAGAGGACACTCAGACAAGGGTAATTGCCTTTTATATTGAAGGATTTGAAAGGGATGAAGGCAGGAGGTTCCTGCTGTCTGCCGAGAAATGCCCCAAACCTGTCATTGTAATGAAGGGTGGGAGGAGCCATGCAGGGAGTAAGACAGTCTCCAGTCATACTGCATCCATGGCCGGGTATTACCAGATATTTTCTGATGTAATAGAACAGCACGGAATACTTGAGGCCAGGAATGAAATGGAATTGGCTTCCTATTGTGAGGCCTTGAGCAGCTATCAGAGATGCATAATGGGCAGGATAGGGATTATTACAATAAGCGGCGGTCATGGTGTTGTGGCTGTTGATCACTGTGCGGATTTGGGATTGGATGTGCCGCAATTTACAGAGGCAACTAAAAAGGCTATCAGGGATAATTTATCCTCAAGCATTCAATCCATAGCGTCCCTTGAAAACCCAATAGATCTAACAGGTAGCGCAATCGATGATGATTTTCTGGCCGCGGCCAATATCCTTGTAAAGTCTCAGGAGGTGGATTGCCTGCTTATTCTTATATTGCCCTATTCACCGGGCATAAGCGCGGAACTAGGGGCGAGGATCAGCCATATATGCAAGACTGAAGACAAACCAGTGATTGCCTATATCCCCAATGAAGAGAAATACGCCATGTTGATCGAAGGGTTTGAACTCAACGGGGTGCCTGTCTCTTCTTCCGTTGAGGGGTCGGTATTGATGGCAAAGGCACTCAGAAGACATGAAAAATGCTGAACAAAAACACCATAAAGCTTATACTGCAAGGGGAGGTTGTTACCAAAATACGTTAGGAATAGGAAAGCCTCTATTTTGGCTATTATCAGCTGGATGGGTTGTGCTCCAATTCCGCTGATCTGCCCCTCTTAGTGTAATAAATTCTCTAAAATTCTGTTTTATATCCGGAGACCTTTGAAAAACTTGACAATGTTTGTCATCATATGAAAGATAATGGACTTTTCTGAGGTGACTGGCGGCTTTCGGTTCGGAGAGGGCAAAATTCTCCCAGAGATAAGTAGCTGAAAACCAACCAGGGAGCCTTCTTTTCCTCACCGCTGACCGGGACTTTACCAAACGCTTGATCTTTTCCCTGCATACATCGTTTAATACCTAATAATGAAAACGATTTATAATGTAGTAATAACCTTCAAATGTTTTAGCCTCATTGTTTTTTTGGCAATATGATAGACATTCAATACTCTGTATGGTAATGACAATTTCTTCAAGGCGATATTTATAGGGTTTAGATGAACACGGTGGAATTCTTTTTGAGATACTGCCTTTCAGAACCAGTCATTACCCTACTGATCATCAATGCCTCGCACTTAAATGTTACCAAGGTATTATATTTTTTCCTATCTTCCTCCTTTGTTGCATTATATATTCATACATGCCATGTTGAAAAGAGATTATAAGGGTAAGGGCAGTGATCGGACATTGGGCCTCAAGAGGGGAAAGGCTGCAATTAAACGTGAAACTTCTTCAGTAACTGCCAGAAAGATACTTATGTGGGTAGTACTCTTTTGTTTGGTTTTTTTTATCAACTACCTATTCTTCGTACATTTGAACCCAATAAAGAAAAAGCAGATAAATAGTAGGATAAGTCCCAGAGAGCATACCATGCCGGGTAATAGTAAAGAATGGTTTGATGAGGGTTGCAAAAACTATCAAGAAGGCAACCCCGAGAAAGCAGTTGAGGCATTTAGTAAGGCTATTTCTATAAACTCAAAAGAGGCAAGGGTCTATCTTGATAGGGGAATTGCTTATAGTACTATGGGCATGTATGATAAGGCAATAAGTGACTATGATACAGCGATTACATTAAATCCAGATTATGCAGAGACTTACAATAATAGGGGATGGGCATATCTTAAAAAAGAGGAATTTAATCATACCATTAAGGATTGCAGTGAAGCGCTTCGCTTGAATCCAGCCATGCCCAAAGCATATTATACAAGAGGTGTGGCCTATCAGGCCCTGGGATTGCTTGCCAAGGCCAGGAAAGACTTTCAAAAAAGCTGTGAACTGGGCGATCATAATGGCTGTCAGGCGTATAGGGAGGTTTTCAAAGTAAAACGATGATGAAACGTGATCTGAAATGGTTCTTTGAGCCGAGGGGCATAGCAGTAGTGGGAGCTACAGCTCATGCCAATAAGGGTGGAAATAATCTTCTTAAGAATCTTACACTTGGCTATAAAGGAGCTATATATCCTGTTAATCCGAACTATAAGAAGATTATGGATATAGCAACCTATCCTACTGTATCTGCAATAGATGGAATGGTTGATCTGGCAATTATATTTGTTCCTGCCGCACAAACGCCGGGAGTGCTTAGAGAATGTGTGGCTAAAGGTGTAAAGGGAGTTATTCTGGAAAATAGTGGATTTGCAGAGGTTGGCCCTGAAGGAAAGGCCTTGCAGGATGAATGTATTGCCATAGCTGCAGATGGCAAATTACGACTCTGGGGACCCAACTGTATGGGCTTGATTGATGCAAAAAGCCAATATGTCTTTTCTTTTATGGCACCCTCTCTTTGGCAAGGTTTAATGAAAAGCGGCGGGGTCTCCCTGATTGTTCAAAGCGGTCTCCTTTCAGCAGCCTTTTTATTCACAATCATGAGTCATAAACCGCTTGGTCTGGCCAAAGTGTGCTCAATCGGGAACAAATGTGACATAACTGAGAATGATATTTTAGAATTTCTCTTAGATGATCCTGATACAAAAGTAATTGCTCTTTATCTGGAATCATTATCTAATGGCCGTCGGTTCGTTGAATTGGCAAAATCATCTAACAAGCCATTTGTCTTATTGAAAGGGGGTAAAAGCACTGCAGGGGCCATGGCTGCTATAAGCCACACCGCTTCATTAGCCGGAAACTATCAGATATTACACCATGTTATCAAACAAGCAGGGATAGTGGAAGCAAATGACTTCTTTGAGATGATGGATATTGCCCGGGTTTTGGAAAAGGGATTTGTGCAGAGAAGAAAAACATCAAAGAGAAGCAGAATTGCTATTTTGACTTACAGCGGGGCCTCTGGTATTATAACGAGCGATTATTTAGAAAAGTTCGGTCTTGATCTTGCAGTACTTTCGCCTGCAACCACTAAGAGATTGGAACAATTATCACCACCCTGGATGCCAATAAGGAATCCCGTAGACTATTGGCCTGCCATGGAAAAATACGGCCTTATGAGTGCGTTAAAACATGGCCTGTCCGCTCTTTATGATGATCCCCATGTGGATGGCATAATCATCAATCTTTTTGCAGGTGTAGATATATGGAATTTTGATCTGCTTGAAGTAATGGGTGTAGTTGACGATCGGGACAAACCGATTTTAACTTGGCTCATTGGTCTAAAGGATACACTCGAGCCGACAATGATCAGGATGGAGCACTATGGGTGGCCAGTCTTTAATGAGATCCATCGTTTAGTTAAGGTTATGTCTACTATTTTATGAAATTTTACCAGAATACCCCGTGCTGTGCACGGGGATGAATGGTTCTGGGGGTTTGGGGGATAAGTTCCCCCAATATACGTTAGTGTTTCATTTTTGATGCCCCGCCCTGTAGGCGGGGAGCTTCACTATAATAGTAAAGTATTTTTATGGGACATATATTTGATGTAAAATTAGCCAATCTGTATGAAGCATGGCAAAATTCCTCTGAGGGTATGTTTTTTGACAGATTAAGCAGTGAACTTATTGTTCGTCTTGTCAGACCCAAAAAAGGAGAACGTGTTTTAGATATTGGTTGTGGGACCGGAAATCACCTTCTTCTTTTTTATCAATTAGGGCTTGATGTAACCGGCCTCGATGCATCTCCCTATATGCTGGATATTGCGAAATCCAGATTGGGAAATAAGGCCTCGCTTAAACTCGGAAGTGCAGAAGATCTGCCGTTTGAGGATAACGAATTTGATTTAACTACCCTTATTCTTACCTTAGAATTTCTTGATAATCCTCTTCCGGCACTACGGGAGGCAGGGCGAGTAACAAAAAACAAGGTCTTTATTGGTGTACTCAATGGTCTTTCTTTGGGGTGCATATGTAAAAAATGTTATTCACTTTTTTCAGGCTCTATATTTAGGAAGGCGCATCTCTTTACTTTATGTGGGCTAAAAGGGTATGTGAAAAGGGCATATGGGAATATGCCTATGGAGTGGGGTAGCATCCAGATAACCCCATTCTGTTTTAAAACATATCACAAAAGAATTGAAAAATTATCCCTGGTGCAATCCTCTCCTTTTGGCACATTTTTAGGTCTTTCCACTACCATGACCTATACCCTGAAAACTGATAATCTAAAACTCAGGAAACGATTACAGCGGAGAACGGAGTCCCTCATAGGGAGATCTGGACTTTGAGCTTTTTCACTTTTACTACTTGACACGGAGGAATATCGTAATTAATCGTAAGGGTATCATGCTGCATTTTTAGTGCGAGAGTGGCGGAATTGGCAGACGCACTGGACTTAGGATCCAGCCCGTTCTTAACGGATAGGGGTTCAAGTCCCCTCTCTCGCACCAATCAAAAAAGTTTGCCCGGTATGAAGGCGCTATTAGGTGAGATAAAATGGAAACGAGCATTAAAGAAATAAGCCAGGTAAAAAAACAAATTGATGTTGAGATTGAGGCAGAAGCGGTAACCAAAAAACTGGATCAGGCCTACATAGAGCTTTCAAAAAGGGCTAAGGTTAAAGGATTTAGACCTGGCAAGACGCCAAGAAAAATACTTGAGCAGTACTATAGTAATGAAATTATCACTGATGTTAAGAATGATATAATAAAAGAATCGTTCTCTAAAGTACTGGAAGAAACCAAACTTTTGCCTTTAGGAAACCCCTCTATTGAAGATGGTTCAATAAAACCAGGTGAGAGTTTTACGTATACCATTCTTATGGAAGTAAAACCGGATTTTGAGTTGAAGGATTACATGGGCATACCTGTTGAGAAAGAAATTCTACATGTTTCTGAAGATACTACCGATAAAAAGCTTGAAGAAATCAGGGAAGCCCATGCCCAGTTGACTTCCATTAGTGAAAAACGCGGCATACAGGAAGGGGATTATGTAATTATTGACTACGAATGTTCTTGGAAGGATAAACCTGTTAAAGGAATAGAGGGCAACAATTTTATGATCCATATAGGGGATAAGAATTTTTATCCTGAAATCGAATCGGGTATTATGGGCCTGAAAAAAGGTGAAAAAAAGGATATAAGCATACACTTTAATGAAGATTTTCGTGATAGTAGATTGGCTGGCAAAAGCGTAACATTCCATATAACTGTTGAAGACATTAAAGAAAAGAATCTTCCTGACCTTAATGACGATTTTGCACGGGGGCTTGGCAAAGAATTTACATCTTTAGCAGAGCTAAAGGAGAGGGTTAGAAAAGACACTATTGCTCAAGAAGAAAAAAGAATAGACAGCGAGCTAAAAAAGAGCCTTCTCAAAAAGATAACAGCCAAGGTAGATTTCGAACTACCCCAGACCATGGTAGAAAACGAAATTGAGTACTCAATAGCTACCATAAAGCAAAATCTTATTCGGGCTGGGTCTAACCTTGAGTCAGCTAATATTTCAGAAGATACCATGAGAGAGGATTTAAGGGCATCCGCTGAGGAAAAAGTTAAAGAAGAGCTCGTACTAGGTGAAATAGCTAATTTGGAAGGTATTAAACTTGAGGATAGTGATATAAGGGATGGTTTTCAAAAAGTGGCTACTCAAATAGGACAGGATCTCGCTATAGTTCGGCAATACTATGAAAAAAACGAGTTAATGGATTCTTTTAGAAATCATCTTTTAATTGAAAAGATCTTGAATCATATTGCGGAAGGTGCTAATATTACAGAAGTTCAAGAGATATCTGAGAAAATCCAAAAAGATAGGTAACCGTTCACGGAAGCAATAGCTTAGTAGGTCTGCCCGTCCCGATTATATCGGGGTAGACGGGGTTCAGAGAAGATATGTGCTATTCTACAAACAGCGTCAAGGAAAGAAAGGCAATCGTGAACCTGGGAATGCCTGCGAAAAGCAAGAAAGGTGCTAAAATAAAATGCTGATACCAGTTGTAGTAGAGCAAACCTCTCGGGGAGAGAGGGCTTATGACATTTACTCACGTCTGTTAAAGGATAGGATTATTTTTATGGGGGAGCAAGTTACTGATGATATGTCAAATATTCTCATTGCCCAGTTTCTATTTCTGGAATCCGAAGATCCGGATAAGGATATAAATCTCTACATTAACTCACCCGGGGGCTCGATTACAGCAGGGCTGGCAATCTATGATACTATGCAATATGTAAAATCTGATATTGCTACAATCTGCACAGGACAGGCCAGCAGCATGGCTGCCCTTTTATTGGCTGCTGGCAGTAATGGGAAGCGGTTTGCTCTTCCACATTCCAGGATAATGATACATCAACCTATAGGGACTACACAGGGGCAGGCTACTGATATAGATATACAGGCAAAGGAAATACTACGGCTAAAAGTGGCCCTCAACGAACTTTTTGCCCTGCACACAGGTCAAGATACAAAGAAGATAGAAAACGATTCAGAAAGGGATTTTTTTATGAGTGGCCAGGAGGCACTGGAGTATGGTATCGTAGATAAAGTGATTACAAAAAGAGAGATGCTAGATGTTGGCAAAAATAAAGGGAGCAGTGTGAAATGACCAGGAAAGATGCAACATCGGGTGAATTAGTTTGTTCATTTTGTGGGAAAAGCCAGGATGAGGTCAAAAAGCTCATTGCTGGACCCTCGGTTTATATTTGTGATGAGTGTGTTGCTCTCTGCAATGAAATTATCCAAGAAGAATATGAGCAGGAAGAGAAAAATAAACAGAAGGAGCTTCTGCCCAAACCCCAGGAGATGAAGAAAAAATTAGACCAGTATGTGATAGAACAAGATATGGCAAAAAAGGTGCTTTCTGTTGCGGTGCACAATCACTATAAAAGAATCGGAGCAAACCGAGATAGTGACGATGTGGAGATTGATAAAAGTAATATCCTTCTAATCGGTCCTACGGGGTCAGGTAAGACTCTTTTAGCTCAAACTATGGCAAGGATATTGGATGTACCGTTTACTATAGCAGATGCTACTACATTGACGGAAGCTGGTTATGTGGGTGAGGATGTTGAAAGTATTATTCTCAGCCTTGTGCAAATGGCTGACTATGATATTGAGAAGGCAATAAAAGGTATTGTCTATATTGATGAGATAGACAAGATTGCCAGAAAATTTGATAGCCCATCAATAACCAGAGATGTCTCTGGCGAGGGGGTTCAACAGGCCCTCTTGAAAATATTAGAGGGCACAGTTGCCAACATCCCTCCAAAAGGAGGCAGAAAACATCCTCAACAGGATTTCTTAAAGGTGGACACAAGGGACATCCTTTTTATCTGTGGGGGTACCTTTAATGGCTTAGACAAGATAATTCTTTCAAGGATTGGGAGCAAAACATTAGGTTTTGAGGCTGATATTAGGGGTCGAGAGGCGTTAAATCTGGAGGAAACGTTATCTCTAGTTCAGCCTGAAGATCTCATCAAGTTCGGCCTCATACCGGAGTTTATTGGACGTCTTCCAGTAATTACTTCTCTCGGGGAATTGAGCCTTGATGCCTTGGTAAGGATCCTAACAGAACCCAGAAATGCCCTGATCAAGCAGTATCAAAAGCTCTTTGAATTTGACGGTATAACATTAAAGTTTACCAAGGAAGCGTTACAAAGGATAGCTAACTTAGCGCTTGATCGCAAATCCGGAGCTAGGGGATTGAGGGCTATTCTTGAAAAAGTTATGCTGGATATTATGTATGATCTTTCTGCCCGGTCAGATTTAAGTGAATGTGTTATAGGAGAAGAAGTTATACTTAATAATGAAGAGCCTCTTTTATTGTATGAAAATAAAAATCAAATTAAATCTGCTTGAGAATTACTTATGTTCAAAAAAAATTCTATAGACAATCTTTTAGGGAAAGAGAAAAAAAAGGTTCCATTGCTCCCCCTAAGAGATATCGTGGTTTTTCCCGGAATGGTAATCCCCTTATTTGTTGGAAGGGAAAAATCTATTGATGCGCTTAAATATGCCCTTTCTCAGGAGAAGGAAATTTTTATGTCCACGCAGAAAAGGGCCAAGATGGATAATCCTACCCTTCGCGATATATATTCTTATGGAACCTTGGGCGTCGTTCTTCAGCTACTCAAAATGCCTGACGGGACCGTTAAGAGTTTAGTAGAAGGGAAAAGCAGGGCAAAGATAAAAAACTCTCTACCTGATTCAGGTTTTTTTATGGTGGAGGTAGAACAAATTCCAGAATATTACGAGCCAAATACCAAAACCGAGGCCCTCATACGAAGCATTCATTCTTCGTTTGAATCCTACACAAAACTTAACCAAAAGATTGGTGAGGATGTAGCTGAGACAATTATTTCTATAAATAATCCATCTCAATTAGTTAATTCCATAGCTGCCCATCTTTCAGCAAAGATACAGGAAAAGCAATCTTTGCTGGAGATAGAAGATGTAAATAATAGGCTTGAAGTACTATACAAGATATTGAATGCTGAGATCGATATCCTTAAGCTCGAAGAAAATTTGAGGGAAAGCGTTAAAAAACAGATGGAGAAGACGCAAAAGAACTATTACCTCAATGAGCAATTGCGGGCAATACAGAAAGAAATGGGCACCCAGGATGATTTTAGCAATGAACTCAAAGATCTAGAAAAAAAAATAAAGAACAAAAGCTTACCCAAAGATGCAGCAACCAAGGTAAGGCAAGAATTCAAAAAATTGAAAATGATGACGCCCATGTCAGCAGAGGCAACTGTTGTACGTAACTATATTGATTGGATATTATCCCTGCCTTGGCATACACGCACAAAAGACAAATTAGACATTCAGGAGGCAGAAACAATACTTGAAGAAGACCACTATGGTCTATCAAAACCTAAAGAGAGAATACTGGAATATTTAGCTGTCCAAAATCTAACAAAAAAAATCAAAGGCCCGATTCTCTGTTTTGTTGGACCTCCTGGTGTTGGTAAGACCTCATTAGCGAAATCTGTAGCAAGATCCATGGGGAGAAATTTCATACGACTTTCTCTGGGTGGTGTCAGAGATGAGGCTGAGATAAGAGGACATAGGAGAACATATATTGGTGCTATGCCAGGAAAGATTATCCAGTACCTTAAAAGGGCAAAATCAAATAATCCTGTGTTCTGTCTGGATGAGGTAGACAAGATGAGCACTGATTTCAGGGGAGATCCATCATCTGCTCTTTTAGAGGTGCTTGATCCAGAACAAAACTATGCCTTTAATGACCACTATCTTGATATTGATTACAATCTCTCCGAAATATTCTTCATAACAACGGCTAATGAACTTGCTGGTATTCCAATGCCTTTGCAAGATAGAATGGAGATTATACGATTGCCCGGTTATACGGAAATTGAGAAGTTGCACATAGCTAAGAAGTTTCTCGTAAAGAAGCAGATAGAACAAAATGGCCTTTCTGAGAATACTATTTCTTTTTCTGATAAGGCTATTTTAAACATAATCAGGTATTACACCAGGGAGGCAGGAGTTCGAAATTTAGAGAGAGAAATAGCTTCCATATGCAGAAAGATGGCGCGGGAAGTTTCCAAAAAAGACACATTTTCCAAGATAAGAGTTAGTGGAAACTCTATTAATCGCTACCTCGGTGTTCCTAAATTTCACTATGGAAAAAAAGAGGAAAAAGATGAAATAGGTCTTGCTACTGGCCTGGCTTGGACAAGCGCAGGGGGGGAATTGCTTCATATAGAAACCACGGTTATGCCAGGAAAGGGTGAACTGGTTTTAACAGGAACCCTTGGAGATGTAATGAAAGAATCGGCGAAAGCTGCCTTAAGCTATGTTCGCACGAGGGGTCGAATACTTGATCTGCCAGATGGCTTTTATCAAAAGGTAGACATACATGTCCATATTCCTGAGGGAGCAACACCGAAAGATGGGCCATCAGCAGGTATCACGGTGGCTACATCAATTGCATCTGCCCTCTTAAGAAAGTCGGTTAAAAGAAATCTAGCCATGACTGGCGAGATCACCCTAAGGGGCAGAATTCTTCCCATAGGGGGCCTTAAAGAAAAGATAATAGCTGCTCACAGAGGCGGAATAGAGCAGGTTCTCATCCCTAAAGAAAACAAGAAGGATATTGAAGAAATCCCGCCAAGGGTCCTCAAGAAAGTGGAATTAATCCTGGTTGAGCATATGGATGAGGTGCTCGAGAAGGCCCTCAATAGGGATAAAGGCGAAGATATTTTTCTTCCAGAGGATAGATTCCAGCCTTTCGCCTTACCAAAAGGAGAGAGCAAGTCTCAGATTACTGCACACTAATTATGGGCGGGTAGCTCAGCGGGAGAGCGTCGGCCTTACAAGCCGAGGGTCACAGGTTCAATCCCTGTTCCGCCTACCACGGGGACGTAGTTCAGTTTTGGTTAGAACGCCGGCCTGTCACGCCGGAGGTCGCGGGTTCGAGTCCCGTCGTCCCCGCCATTTCTCAGAGCCTGTTGCCCTTTGGTGACAGGCTTTTTATTCTGACCTTCTGCGTTTACATCATCCAATCTGAGAAAGATGGGACTTGTTATATTGGATCAATGTGTGATCTGCATGATGGATTAGAATGCCACAACCAGGGGCGCTCAAAATACACCAAACTTAAGTTCCCCTGGAAACTTATTTGTTATGAAAAAGACATCGATCCATCAAGCGCTATAAAACGAGAAAGCCATATTACTTCACTTTACTCCCCTGCCCTCAGAAAAATCTAAACCTATAGAGAGAGGTGAAGTTGTTTGTGGGCATTTACGGAAGGGGTGTATTCCTGAAATCACGGTGATCTTGCGTGTTTGGCGGACAAAGCGGGACTGGTGACAGATACCCTGGAAGGATCCCTCTCCAAGCAAGACTGGATACTTTGTGCTAATCCATATACACAGCTTGGATACATGCTATCCAATATCCTGCGTTTTTTCAGGCATTATGATCTTACAATCAGAATAGGGTGGAAATATATCAGCAGATTCGATAGGTAAAAAAACTTGACATGAAAAGGCGGTGTTTATTCACCCATCCAAAATGCAAAAGGAGAGGCCCAGGAATCATTTTTTAGAAGTTTGAAGGCACTTAAGGTTCAGGTATTCGGGCGGCAGGGTAAATGTTGTTTTTCGCAAAGCAAGGAGGATTTCATGGCAGAGAATAGAAAGGCCTTTCACTGGAGGGGGTGGACTACGTTTGTGGTCTTCCTATCCTTTATCGTAGACACGTTATCCGGGATTATCCTCTATATCGCTCCACCTGGCAGAATAGCCAACTGGAACGACTGGAGAATCTGGGGGCTCACAAAAGATCAATGGGCGGCCGTGCACACCGTTTTTGGGTATGCGCTCCTCTTTATAGTGGTCATTCACGTGTATTATAATTGGAAGCTCTTTGTCAATTTTCTATGGAGTAAGGCAAAAAAGGCCTTGCACCTGAAACGGGAGTTGACTCTAGCCGTGGTGGTCTGCCTCGTGGTGTTCCTGGGATCCATCTGGAGCATCCCTCCTTTCAGTACCACCATGACAATTGGGGAGCACTTCAAAGAAGGATGGGAAGAAAGCAAAGCAACATCCCCGGTTAGACAGGCGGAGTTGCTCAGCCTCAAGGATTTTGCCGAGACCATCAAGGTGCCGGTAGAACAGATAACAGAGATTCTGAAATCCTCGGGCTACACCTTCGAGGGTATCCAACAGACCGTTGGGGGAATTGCAAAGGCCAATAATGTTTCTCCTAACAAGCTCTATGAGGATATCCAGGCCGGCGGGGCCGAACCCGCTCCACCTAAAGCGGTTGAGGGCTCTGGAATGGGAAAAAAGACCCTGAAGGCCATATGTGAAGAACATGGCCTGTCTTTAGAAGAAGTTCTCTCAAGGCTAAAAAAACTGGGAATTGAGGCTAAACCTGATGATCGTCTAAAGGACGTAGCCACGGAGCTCGGAAAGACCCCCTTGGAGACCCTGAATGCCCTCCAGGGGAAATAGAGGGAATATGGATCAGGGGAATGTTTCCTCCCCTGATTTTAGTTTGGCGTTTTGGTGTAGAATATTAAGCGTAAAAATCAATAAAAACTTTATGTTACCTGTTAAGACAAGGTTTCCCTTTGTAAGGAAAACCAGATTTCTTCCACATAGACCTCTTCATCATTCTCACCTATACGCACCATTTGGGCTTTGATTTATTGCCGGAACCCTTCCTTAAATTGTCCCATCTAGCTGCGCGGCAACCTTTTTGGGCGGGTCTGGGCCGATGGCACCGAGGTGTCGCTGTCGGGGCTGGGCATCCGCGTCTATCACGGGACGCGCGACCAGGCACCCGATCCGCTGATCGAGGCGGTGGAGGGTGCGGGCAACGTCCCGGCCTATCGCGGCACCGCCTATTTGGTGATCGAGGATCTGGATCTGTCGCGCTTTGGCAACCGCGTGCCGCAGTTCAGTTTCGAGGTCTGCCGCCCGTCGCAGGCCGAGACGCCGGGAGCAGATCTCGATCCGGTGCGGGCCGTGCGTGGCGTGGCCATGCTGCCGGGCAGCGGCGAATATGTGCTGGCTACCACGCCGGTCACGATGGATTTCGGATTCGGATCGAGCGGTGTAGCCAATATCAACACCCCGTCCGAGCAGCCGGATTTCGTCACCTCGCTGGAGGCGTTGACGCAGGAGTTGCCCCGGTGCGGTGCGACCTCGCTGATCGTCAGTTGGTTCGGCACGGATCTGCGCTGCGCCGACTGCCAGATCCACCCGCGCGTGGAGCAACGGCAGTTCGACGCGTCCAATATGCCGTGGCAGGTCGCCGGATTGTCGCGCGCGCAGGCCGGCGATGTGCCCCGCGACGCGCAGGGCCGTGAGGTCTATGGCGGCACACCCACTGATCAGGCAGTGATCGAGGCCATTCTGGCCCTGCAGGCGGCGGGGCAGGACGTGCTTTACTATCCCTTCATCCTGATGGAGCAGATGCCGGGCAACGGCCTTCCCGATCCTTACAGCGATGCGGATGATCAGGCGGTGTTGCCGTGGCGCGGGCGGATCACGACATCGAAGGCGCCGGGGCAGACGGGCGGCGCGGACCGATCGGCGGCGGCCGAGGCCGAGGTTGCGGCTTTCTTCGGCACCGCACGGGCCTCGGATTTCACGGTGACGCTGATCGCGGCGCAGCCCGTGGCCGCGCCAGGCACTGGCGTTCTGGATCTGCTGAGTTTTGGCGGAACAACCAAGCAGAGTCCGGTCGACTATGCCGGCCCCGACGAGTGGTCCTATCGCCGCTTCATCCTGCATCAGGCGGCGCTCTGTGCCGCCGTGGGTGGGGTCGAGGCGTTCTGCATCGGCTCGGAAATGCGCGCCCTGACGCAGATCCGCGGCGCGGAGAACAGCTTTCCGGCGGTCGCGCAGTTGATCGATCTGGCGGCGGAGGTGCGCGGCATCCTCGGCTCCGAGGTCAAGATCAGCTATGCCGCCGACTGGTCGGAATATTTCGGCTATCAGACAGATGACGGGGACCGGTTTTTTCACCTCGACCCGCTCTGGGCGGATGAGAATATCGATTTCATCGGCATCGACAATTACATGCCGCTCAGTGACTGGCGTGAGGGGGGGGATCATCTCGACGCATCCGCGTACTCGTCGATCCACGATCTGGACTACCTGCAAGCCAATATCGAGGGCGGTGAAGGGTATGATTGGTTCTACCCCTCCGCGCAGGCGCGCACGGCGCAGCGGCGCGAACCGATCACCGACGGCGCTCACGGGGAGCCATGGGTCTTTCGCTACAAGGATCTGCGCAATTGGTGGCGCAACGCGCATTTTGACCGCGTGGAGGGCGTGCGCGCGCCCGAGCCGACGCAATGGGTGCCGCAATCCAAGCCGATCCGTTTTACCGAATACGGCTGTTCGGCGGTGGACAAGGGCACCAACCAGCCCAACAAGTTCCTCGACCCGAAATCGTCGGAGTCGAGCCTGCCGCATTTCTCGACGGGGCAGCGCGACCCCCTGATCCAGATGCAGTATCTGCGCGCCATCGCAGGCTACTGGGGCGATTCCGACCGCAATCCGCTGTCCGAGGAGTATGGGGGGCGGATGATCGACATGGATCACGCCTATGTCTGGGCGTGGGATGCGCGGCCCTACCCGTATTTCCCGGCCAACACGTCGCTCTGGTCGGATGGCGAGAATTACGCGCGCGGGCACTGGATCACCGGGCGGGTCAGCGGGCGCAGGCTTGCCGATGTGATCGCAGAGGTCGCCGCGCGCGCGGATGTTGCGGGTCTTGACACCGGGGGCGCGCCGGGCTTCGTGCGCGGCTATCTGGTGGATCGGGTCGGCGAGGCGCGCGCGACCCTGCAACCCTTGATGCTGGCGCATGGGGTGGACGCGATCGAGCGGGACGGGGTGCTGCGGTTTCGGCGCCGCGACGGGCAGGCCGATCATCTGCTCGATTTGGAACAGGTGGTGCGCGACCCGGAACTGGGCGGCGTGATCGAGCAGACGCGCGGGTCGGATCTGGAAGTGGCGGGCCGCGTACGACTGCGCTTTCTCGAGGCCGATGGCGATTTCGAGGCGATTGCCGAAGAGGCGATCCTGCCGGATGATGCGACGCATGCGGTCGCAATGTCCGAGATGCCGCTGGCGCTGACCCGCGCCGAGGGACGCCAGCTTGTCGAACGCTGGCTGTCGGAGGCGCGGGTGGCTGTGGACACGCTGCGCCTGACGCTGCCGCCTTCGCAGCTGGGCGTCGGGGCGGGCGATGTCATTGAGTTGCCCGAGGATGCGGGCGGCGCACGCTTTCGCATCGACCGGGTCGAGCAGATGGGCAATGCGCAGCGCGTCGATGCGGTGCGGAT
>JAWOBA010000089.1:0-3444 GCA_046498285.1 Desulfatiglandales bacterium
GGTGTGTATTTGGTCATGCTGATGGCTATGGTATCTGCATGCACCAATAAGGCCTACCGCCATACTCCTTCACAACACCACAGTACCTGGTAAAATATGCTACACGGTAAAAGGGGTGAAATGAAGAAGCTGAAAGATCCCCAGTGAAACCCCTGTCTTCGTCAGGGAGCCCTGCGGGCTGTTTCACGGGGCAAGCCTGCCCGCCATCGCGAGCCTGCGCTCCCTCAGGCGAGGCGGGCGGGCAAGGCTTAAAGCACACAAAAGCTCAAAGCTGAAAGCTCAAAGCTGAAAGCTTAAGGCTTAAAGCTTAAAGGGGTTGCCATTTTGAGAGGGAGTTGATAAGACCTTTGATCATAGAAGCTATCTCGATGCCTTCCTCCTCTAATTGGGTTAAACGCCGGACATACATAGTTTCGCCTAAGAGGCAGTCCTTGCTTTGTGTATTTTGTGGCTTTATGGTTTATTTAACCCAGATTATGCAGTAGCCACCTACTGCGGCCTGAAAAACCTTGCTACAACGATCGTTTCACGATTTTGCTTCTCAACATATTTACAAATATGCCTTCGGCGCAAAATCGCTCCAACTTCGCGTTTCGCTGAGGTTTTTCAACCCTCGTGACGATGCCTACTGCATAATCTGGGTTGAAACAACGTGGAATTCTGAAAATCGCCAAATTTTTCAAAGGTCTCGAATCTTTAGGGATGAATCATATTTACCGATGTGCTGCAATGATTCACCCCGTTAAATCACCTCCGCCGTCTCGCACAGCGAGAATTTACCATGGCGAGGATGAAGCGTAAAGCAGCAGCTGGAGTTTTTACGAAGCATTCAACCTTGGGAAAGGAGTATACACCGAATATCAATGATAAACAATAGCAATACGCATCACTTGAATTTCGAAGAAAAGGCAATTACACTCATAGGGACTGCCCATGTGTCCAAGGAAAGCGCCAACTCCGTACAGCGGGTCATTGAGGAGGAAAAACCTGATACTGTTTGTGTGGAACTCTGTGAATCCAGATATCAATCTCTTATGGAAAAGAGACAATGGCAGAATACAAATCTTCTAAAAGTGATTAAGGAAAAAAAGGTCTTTCTCCTCCTGTCCAATTTGATGCTTGCCTATTTCCAGAAGAAAATCGGAGAGAAATTAGGGGTAAGGCCGGGCGAAGAAATCATGCGGGCCATACAGGTGGCCAAGTCGGAGGGAGCCCATATTTATTTAGCTGACAGGGATATACGTATTACCCTATCACGGACCTGGCGTCTTATGAGTTTATGGACAAAGATAAAGTTGTTGTTTCAGTTGATTACTTCAATGGGGGAGATGGATACCATCCAAGAAGCCGAGATTGAAGAGATGAAAAAGAAGGATGTCCTTGAGATGTTCCTTTCAGAAATAGGAAAATCTTTTCCTGAAGTAAAGCGCATTTTGATTGATGAAAGAGATCAGTACCTTGCTCAAAGAATAAGAACTGCACCAGGGAGAAAGATTGTGGCAGTAGTTGGAGCTGGACACGTTCCCGGCATTCAACGGAACTGGGAAAGCCATGTAGATCTTGATGCACTGAACCAGATGCCTCCCAAAGGCAGGGTCCTGGCCTTCCTGAAATGGGGTATCCCAGTTTGTATTGTAGGCTTAATTCTTTTGGGTTTTGGCTTCGCCGGAAGTGCTGCCGGTGCTCATATGATCAAATGGTGGATTCTGGCAAATGCTGTCCTATCCGGGCTCGGTGCAGCAATTGCATTGGGTCATCCTCTAACGGTGCTGTCAGCGATTGTAGCCTCACCCCTTACCTCAATTAATCCAATGATTGCAGCAGGGTGGGTGGCTGGTTTGGTAGAGGTATTTTTAGGAAAACCAAAAGTAAAGGATTTTGAGAGACTCTCCGAAGATATATCTTCCCTGAAGGGTTTTTGGAAAAATAAGATTACACGGATTTTACTGATCGTAGTGTTTACAAATATAGGTAGTTCCTTGGGAACTTTTGTAGCCATACCACTGATGGTAAGAGTATTTGCCTAGAGACAATAAGAGAGCTTTACAGAACTCATATTTTCTTAAAGGGGGTCGACACTTCTTCAGTTTCCTCCGGGCCGGAGGCCACCAGTCACTTCAGAAAAGTCTACCCTCTCTATTCGGAGTAAAAAAAATGGTCAGGTTTTGCAAAGCTCTAAATAATGTAATGGGGGCATGATTTCTGATATCTTCGTGCTGGGCAAGGGGATGTCCTTGCCTTATTCACCAGAATGCTCTACTATACATATGGATTAAGAAAAATGAGCCCAAAATCAGACATAAAATCTCTCTTCCGCTGGTATGATCCGATTCTTTTGGCTATACTTCCCCCAGTAGCTATGTTGGTCCTTAAATTTTTGTTGCTCTCCTGCCGTGTAATTAAAGTAGAGGGAAGACAAAAGCAGGCAGACGCACTCACCAAATCGCAAGGAAAAGCGGTATACGCTACGTGGCATCAGCGGGTCATCTACCATGCCCGCCACCTCGCCAGCAAAAATCTGACGGTGATGGTCAGTCAGAGCCGTGACGGGGAATATGCTGTTCGGCTTCTAAGCCTGCTTGGTCATAACAATGTTCGTGGTTCATCAACCAGGGGAGGTCCCCAGGCCTTAAAAGAGCTGACACAAGCCATCAAGAAAGGCGGAAGAGGCGGCATATTGGCAGATGGGCCCTTAGGGCCTGCCCGTGTAGCCAAAATAGGAGCCGTTATCATGGCGTATGAGGCCCAGGCTCCTCTCATCCCTATTACTTGGGGTGCTGATCGATGCTGGGTTATCAATTCCTGGGATCGGTTTCTGCTTCCCAAACCCTTTGCCCGTATTGTCATTTACTATGCTGAACCGATATGGGTTTCTCCAGCTTCAGATGGAAAAAAATTGGAACATTATCGCCGTCTTTTAGAGGAACGCCTGAATCAGGGGACCCATTGGTGTGATCAGCACTTTGGACCCGAGAGACCCTGGCGCAAAGTCAAGGGAAAAGGTCAAATAGAAGTCGGCCCTCTTGGCCATCCGTATAACCAGAAAGACAGCTCAGTTTCTTGAGCTGACTGCAAGCTCCTCCGGACCGGGTTTTGAAACAAGATTAGAACGTTGCAAAACCTGAAAATCTCTGTCACAATAATAAAGAGGCTGGGCTTTGATTCAGTTCCTTCTCATTTGTAGGTTCTACCCTCCGGCCCGAAGGACCTAAGGGTTGGGAGCAGAGCCGGAGGCCACCAGTCACTTCAGAAAAGTCAAGCGTCTTTTTTAGGATGAAAAAAACTGACCTGCGGAATCCCCTAAAGGAGGTCCCGCAACGCGGAGGGGGCAAAATTTATCCGCGGGCTCCCCTTCACTATAAACTGAAATCCTGGCTCCAATGTTCTGGACAATGGAATGAACCATTGCTAAGCCCAATCCAGTACCTTGCCCTTGTTTTTTGG
>JAWOBA010000209.1:0-2506 GCA_046498285.1 Desulfatiglandales bacterium
GGCCGCGGCGTCCTCGTTCGCGTGGAACTGGGCGCCGACCTGCCGCAGCGGCCAGAACGCCTCCGCAGATCCAAGGAATACAGCAAGTCGTGATTTACTTTCAGCAGCAAAGGTAAGGGTAGCCAATTGCGTCTTATCACCTAATTCGGCAAGGAATATCATGCCAAACGGCATTAGCAGGACATTTATATCCATAGTACCTTTCTCCGTATAAACTTGCTCAGGCTCTAAAAAATTTGCTCAGTTACCTACATGACAAAGCTAGCAGTTACAATATCATAGTACAATAACTTTGAGGGGGTAATGGCTGCAGTTTCTATCAAGATACACCTTCGCCTTTAAAAAACAGAAGCAGTTTAATTGCTATTGAAATCATCGAACTCCTGGCTTTTGGTTACTGCTATACGTATAAAAAAATTAGAAGGTTAAAATTTTTAAGTATTGTATTTGTACGTTGTAATACAATGGAATAGAATTCTGCTGTGTCATCTGTGGCTTGTAGTCATAATCTCCTTATGGGGTTAACCAAGCACAATAAAGGGACTATTTAGCCTCTCAGCTCCTCCTTCCTGCTGTTCTCTCAGGAAATAAATCCAGAGCCCAGTTTTTTTGATGTATTTCTCTATTCCTTGCTTGCACCGAATATTCTGAGAAGCATCAAAAAAAGGTTGATGAAATCAAGATAAAGTGATAGGGCACCTGATATTGCCCCTTTCCTTATAACCGCATTATCAAGTCCATCAGGCTGACTTCGGGCCATATCCTTTAATTTTTGGGTATCATAGGCTGTTAGGCCTATAAAGACAAATACACCTATGTAGCTAATAATCATACTCATGGAGCTGCTGCGAATGAATATATTTACTAATGAGGCTATAATAATACCTATGAGGCCCATCATAAAAAAACTACCAAGTGAGGTTAAATCCCTCTTGGTGGTCCATGCGTATATGCTTGATGCCAAAAAGGTTGCAGAACAGATAAAAAATGTACTTACTATCGATGTCTTGGCATAGGCGAGAAAAATGAATGAAAGGGTTACACCGTTTAGGGCCGAATATAGAACAAAAAGGGCTGTAGTGGTAGATGCGCTCATCTTGTTTATCCTGCTGCTTATGGTAAAGACCAGGGCCAATTCAGCAATGATGAGACCAAAAAATATAAAATTGTTTCCAAACACCATTCTCATCATGGTTTCATTGTGAGATACGTAAAAGGCAATAAACCCTGTAAGCGCAAGGCCTATACACATCCAGTTGTAAACGCTTCTGATGAAATTGTTGACAAGTACCTCTGTCCTTGCTTTTGGATAAGAGATTGAGTCCACTACTTTAGCCCTCCTGATTTTTGATTTATTTTTTAGTCCTTTGGACATCTAATGATAAGTAAGATAACACCTCAAATAAAATATTCAAGTCCATATTCAATATCTTTAATGGAAAATTTTATAGGCTGTATGAAAATTTTATATGGCTATGACAAAAATCATAAATTGGAAAAAATCCTCAATCTTATTATGAATTCACTGGGTTGTGCATAAGGTCATAACAGTCTGTCCCATAAAGCCATATCGGAGCGGAGCCGATATCCATGGGAGTCTCTGAAAATCTTTTCATAAATCCTTGATATCTGATATTTGATTCCGTAGTGTTAAGTGGAATCAGGCGGTGCGTAGATAGATATTTTGGAACGCGAGCCGTTGGGAATTCGAGAGGCGCGATATCATTCCATACAATTTTACAAGACGGTCAAAAAAAATTTTATCATGCTGCAGGGAAGGTAACCGGCGATAACGTCTGGTTCTTCACAGACAAAACAAACCTCAAGAAGAGATGAATGGGCGTATCCATGCATGTGCTTAAAGTCATTTTTGCTGTTTTTGTAACTCTTTTAACAGGATGTAGCGCTCAGACTGCCACTTTCAATATGTCCTTTGCCCACTTGAACGATACCCATTCCCATCTGGCACCTGCCTCTGTTAACCTGAAAATTGACGAAGTGAATCTCCCCGCCCACAGGGCGGGGCATCTTAAAACAATTCTAGCTGCGTGGGGGATTTCTCTTGTTCACGATGGTACTGAATGTATTTCCTAATCACATCTGCCGTTACCTTGTCTCCAACGGTGCCAGCAGAACATCTATCCTTCCAAAGCTCGCCACCCCACAGCTCTTTTTTTACTTCGGGGTACTCCTTGAATATGACGCTGGCACTAATGCTCTTCACCATCCCCACCACTTTGGAGATACTCTATCTGGGTGGAAACGACAAAAAGATATGGACATGGTCTTCTGCAATCTCAAGGGTATCGATTTCGAAGTCGTGATGTATTGCAATCTCCTCAAAGATCTCTTTCGTTCGAACTCTGACATCTCCCCGCAAGATCCATTTTCGGTACTTCGGGGCCCACACCAGGTGGTATTTTGTATCATAGACTGCATGGCTCGTTCTCTTCAGTTCCATGCGGAAAGCATATCATACGTATCCCTGACTTCGGCAGAAGAACTT
>JAWOBA010000221.1:0-4238 GCA_046498285.1 Desulfatiglandales bacterium
ACCTTTGAAAAACCTGGCGATTTTCACCATCCCCAAAAAGACAATGGACTTTTTTGAAGTGACTGGTGGAAGGGTGCTGTCTTTTCGTAATGTATCCATGGGGGAACCCGCAGGCCCCGATTTATCGGGGCAATGCGGAGGGGGCAAAACTCCCCCATGGATACGTTGCTGAAAAGACCAGCCCGGGAGCCTCGGAACTGAAAAAAAGCCCATCGTCTTTAGATCAAGAGGGGTTATGCAAAGGTCTCAAAAAGTCCAAATGCAAGGCTTGCGTATGGTGAGGAATGACGGCTGCTTACCGGTATGTTGCAATGACAAACGGTGAAGCATAACACAACAGGATTTTTTACGAAGCCGCCAAAGTTTAATACCATGAAAAAGAAATATCGTTGATGAATGAAAAATGGCAGATACGTATCAAGTAATAGAAAATCAATTGAAATGGTATGCTATTCATTCGAGAAGTAGGCATGAAGATGTCGTCCTCAAAGGCCTAGAGAAAAGATTGATTGAGGCATTTGTCCCTAAGATGCAGATTATGAGTAGAAGAAAAGATCGGAGGAAAAGAATATTGGCTCCAATTTTGAGGGGTTATGTATTTGTCCATTCTGATCTGAGCCCCAATCAATATTGGGATATCCTAAAGACTTATGGAGTTGTGAGAATCATTGGTATACAAGGAAAACCTGTGCCGGTAAAAGATGATGAAATACTATCGCTTAAGAAACTGCATGGCACTGACAGGACGGTGAGGAACCAGGCCTATATTAAAGAAGGTGACAGGATTATGATTATGGAAGGCCCTCTAAAAGGCCTAACTGGCTTTTATCTTAGACATAAGGGTAAAACTGATAAGGTAGTCATTTCAATAGAGCTCCTTCAAAGATCCTTAGCTCTAGAAGTTGAAGATTTGGTTGTAGAGAAGATTGGTTAGCAAAATAATTATTCCCTCTCTCCATTGTCGTTTCCTACCCCCATAGACCTTTCAAGCCTTGCCCAGGCAACATTATGCTCACTTAAGGCATTAAAATAGTTTGTCCTTGCCTGAGTGAGAAGTGTCAGCGCATCCAGGACATCCGTGGAGGTTGCAACCTGTTGTTTGTATCTTTCCTCATTCATCCTGAAATTTTCTTCTGCCTGCATCACAGCCTTTTTTGCTACCTGGATATTCTTCTCTGCTTCTCTCAACGATAAGTAGGCCTCCTTCACTTCCAACTGTATATTATCCTTGATTTCTTTTAACAGGTAGTGAACTTTGGTCAGGTTAGCTTTAGCCGCTGCTACATCATGCCTTTTTTTCCCCCATTCCCAAAAGATCCATTCTCCCTGTAATGTTATTGTCCAGTGATCGGGATCTCCCCCTGAACCGAAATCTAAAAGAAAATCATCGGTTTCTCTTTGATAATTTCCGATTAACATCACTGATGGGTAGTAGCTGCTTTTAGTCAGGGCTACATTTTTTTCAGCAGACGCAACGTTTAGAGACACTGCTTTTATTTCTGGCCTGTTCTGCTCTGCCTTTTCCATGCACTGCTCCAGGAGCAAACTTATGGGATAATAATCGAGTATATCTTTAATCTCCAGAGCTTGATTAAGCCCCCTTCTGAGCAATTTGTTAAACAGGGACTTCGCAAGTTCTACTCCATTCTTTGCCCTGATCAGATCCTGCTGTGCCTGGGCCATCTGCACCTCGGTTTGCAGAAGATCATTTTTGGCTATAATCCCTTCATCGTAAAAGGCCTTAGATATGCTCAGTTGAGCTTCAAGGAGCTCAACTGACTGTTCGGCAACCTTGGCAAGCTTTTCCGCTTTCAATATGCCAAAATAGGCCCCCTTGACGTTCAATACCAAATCCTGAATAGCAGTCTCCTTCTGGATCTTGGCAGTATCTACACCAATTGCTGCTAAATCACGCAATATGGTAAGCCTCCATCCTGTAAAGAGCGGTTGGGTGAGTGTTATATTCAATTGGTATTTATTGATATCTAATGGAGAAACCGGTTGCGCAAAATGAGAGTCGGTTAAAGGGTTATAAGGATATGTTGTATATTTAGCATCATTAACAGTATCATGATCGAGACGGGTATACGTATAGCTGGTACTTAATTTTGGGTAAAATCCACTCTTTGAGGAAAGGTGTTCGAATTTTTTTGCCTTTATCTCTTCATCTGCCGATCGAACAGACAAACTTCTCTCTAAGGCTATCTTGATACTCTCATCCAAGGTAAGCTCCTCATATGCCAAGATTTTTGTAGATCCTAATAATACAAATAAAAGGATTCCTGAAAAAATAGATATTTTTCTTATCATTCTTCTCTCCTTGTTATATTTACCTCGTTATATAATTCCGCCCATCCGGTTAGACCAAATGATTCATAACCATCAAGCACCAAATTGTCATCACCTCAACATCATAAGTGATGTGGATAAAACCAGCCTTTTATTCTTCATTTACCTTGATTTTAACAAAAAAGTAGCTTATAGAATCGTAAAGAGTCAATATATTTTTCGGTGTATTCATGATTGAACGATACTCACGCCCAGAAATGTCAAAGATATGGGAGCCCCAGAATCGCTTCGATAAATGGCTTCAGGTTGAGATCCTGGTATGCGAGGCCATGTCTATAAAAGGGATGATCCCAAAAGAAGCAGTTGAAACTATCAAGCAAAAAGCCCATTTCTCTGTTGACAGAATCCAGGAGATTGAGCAAACGGTAAAGCATGATGTGATTGCATTTTTAACGAATGTTGAGGAATCTGTGGGACCTGATGCACGCTTTATTCATATGGGACTCACATCGTCTGATATCCTGGATACTGCCTTTGCGCTGCAGCTCAGAGAGGCACTCCTGATCATTATAAATGATGTTCGGAACCTTATGGATGTTTTACAAAAAAGGGCCTTTGAACATAAGAATACGGTAATGATCGGCCGATCCCATGGAATGCATGCAGAGCCCATAACCTTTGGCCTCAAGCTGGCTGTATGGTATAGTGAGATGCAGCGAAATTATAGTCGGCTTAAGCTTGCCCTGGATGTAATCAGCTATGGAAAAATATCCGGAGCGGTAGGAACCTTTGCCAATATTCCTCCAGAAATAGAAAAATATGTTTGCGAGCAGCTTGATCTGAAGCCTGCAGAGATCTCAACACAGATCATTCAAAGAGATAGACATGCACAATATTTTACTGCACTGGCAATTCTGGCAGGTTCCATTGAAAAGATAGCAATAGAGATCAGGCATTTACAGAGAACTGAAGTTGGTGAGGCAGAAGAGCCTTTTACTTCAGGACAAAAGGGCTCATCAGCCATGCCCCATAAAAAGAACCCGATTGGCTCAGAAAATCTCTCAGGATTAGCTCGACTTGTTCGATCAAATAGCATTGCTGCTATGGAAAACATAGCCCTTTGGCATGAACGGGATATTAGCCATTCCTCTGTGGAAAGAGTAATTGCACCGGACAGCACCATTCTTATAGATTATATGGTCAATCGGATGATAGGAATCATGAGAAATTTAAAGGTTAACAAAGATGTTATGGTCAGGAATCTCGAAAAATCACACGGACTCATCTTTTCTCAGCAGATGCTTTTAGCTTTGGTAAAAAATGGTTGTTCCCGTCAACACGCCTATTCAATAACGCAAAAAAACGCTCTCCAAGCCTGGAATACTGGAGAAAGCTTTAAACAACTTGTTTTAAGGGATCCTGATATTCAGAAGTATTTCAGTAATAATGAGATAGATGAAATGTTTTCCGTTGACCAGCATCTAAAATATGTAGATGAGATTTTTGCCAGGGTATTCTAGGGATAAGCCTATCCTTTTTGTATTTACAGCATACCTATCTTTTCTCGGACTGGATTTTTTGTTTATATGGACCTATCCACGAAAGTATGTAAAACACTTATTGATACAGAGAGACCTTTGAAAAACCCGGCGATTTTCACCATCCCCAAAAAGATGATGGACTTTTTTGAGGTGACTGGTGGAAGGGTAGTGTCTTTTCGTAACGTATCAGTGGGGGAACCCGCAGGCCCCGATTTATCGGGGCAATGCGGAGGGGGCAAAACTCCCCCATGGATACGTTGCTGAAAAGACCAACCCGGGAGCCCCGGAACTGAAAAAAGCCCATCGTCTTTAGATCCAGAGGGGTTATGCAAAGGTCTCATATAATGATCAGTTTTGCCTTAATAATTAATGAAAGGAGGTTGTCTATGGAAGAAGAGATAGATCTAG
>JAWOBA010000033.1:0-21366 GCA_046498285.1 Desulfatiglandales bacterium
TTACTCGCTCATGATGCCCATTTTGGGATTCATCAAATGCTTCGCTAAATTCCAAAAACTCGGCCTAAAGGCCTCAAACCTGCCCGCCATCGCGAGCCTGCGCTCCCTCAGGCGAGGCGGGCGGGCCTGCCCGCCATCGCACCCGCTCAGGCGAGGCGGGCGGGCAATTTGTCCCGCTTGCAGCGGGATTAACGCTCAGCATTTCCTGAATCTATTTCCAAAAGTGGCCAAAATCGCTCGCAAAAGACTTTTTACGAGTTTGTCAATTTTCAATTGATGCTTTTCGATTATCAATTATGGCGTATAAAGCACAACCACCATTTCTGCCTTTTCTTCACTTAAATTTCTGAGTTTATGAATGATGGATGAATTGAAGTGTATGGACCCATCAGGGTCTAACACGGTTTTATTATCGCCAACCGTGACTTCCAGTTTACCAGAAATAAGATAAATAAATTCTTCCCCTTCATGCTGGTAGCTTACCGGTTTATGATCGGAAACAGGATCGATAAATACCTTGAAGGCCTTGAGATGCTTATGAACAGCATCTGGCGTTAGTGTCTGATAACTATAAGACTCTGTCCTTTCTCTAAATCCATCTAATTTTTTTTTGTTGGCATCATTCCTTTCTTTTGTTAAAAGAATTCCACTGTCTATTTCTAAAGCCCTTGAAAGCCGTAAAAGAGTAGCAACCGGCGGCATGATATCCCCTTTTTCTATGCGGGATATATAATCAATAGAGAAACCTGTTTCGTTGGCCACATAATTAATACTCAAGTCTTTTTCCATCCTTATATCTTTTAATCGTTTGCCGATAGGCTTTCCTTTTTTTTCCTGTGCCATAATATCCTCTCCTAATCTATTTCATGAGAAGCTTTATCTTTCCTTTTCCTTTGTTTTTTTCATAGAACGCACTATCTTGCAAATAAAACTAAGGAGAAGGGTAGCACTAATAAGTATAATAAAATTTGAGGCAAAGAATGTCATAATAAATGAGAATGGTTCACCCAGCTGATATGCGGTATAAAGCAGGTCTATACCAAAAAACATAAAAAAAATAGCCAGCAATGCCAGAATGATCTGGGTAACCCACCAGGGAATAGGATTTTCCACTATATAGTACCTGTTTTTAGTTTTTTTGAAACAATACTATCACAGGCAGTGTAGGGATCTATTTCACCATCAACAATTGATTGAAGGGTGGTTTCAAACTCACCTGAATTGATGATTTCATCAAAGACATCATGGATTATTTTAGCCTTTATCATCTCTGAAAGATCATTTCGGGCCTTTTCATACTTATGCATAGATTTTATTTTTTCAGAAGATTGCAGAAACTTGTGGTGCCTATCAATTTCATCCAGAATTTCGGTTATTCCTTTACCAAATGCCGCTTGAGCAGTTAGAATTGGGGGCTTCCAACCATCTTTATATCTTTTTTCATCCATCTCTATCATTAATCGAATATCATTTACCGTCCTATCTGCCCCTTCTCTATCAGCCTTGTTTATTACAAAAATATTTCCTATCTCTAAGATACCTGCCTTTAGGGCCTGTACATCATCGCCCATACCAGGTACAAGTAAAATGATAGTGGTATGTGCGCTTTGAACAATATCTATTTCATCCTGTCCGACGCCAACTGTTTCAACTATAATACAGTCCTTTCCCATGGCATCCAATACATCAATAGCGCTTCTCGTCGATTGGGTAATACCACCAAAATAGCCCCTGGTTGCCATTGAACGGATAAACACACCTTCATCCATACTGTGGCGCTGCATCCTGACCCTATCACCCAATATAGCGCCGCCGCTGAAAGGACTGGTTGGATCCACTGCCAGTACACCGATGGTCTTTCCTGCAGCTCGAAGGTGATATATCATCTGATCTACGAGGGTAGACTTCCCTACGCCAGGTGAACCAGTTATACCAACTACATATGCCCTTCCAGTAGATGGATAAAGATCTTTAAGCACTTCTCTGGCCTCGAAGACATTATCATCAATATCCCTGATAAGTCTGGCAACGGCCCTAATATCCCCTGATATCACTTTTTCAGCTATGCTCATTGTATAATTTTTGGAAATGTTTCACGGTAAAGGCGCATGGCAGTCCCGCAAACCAAAGTGCAGCAGGTAGCCTTACGTTAATTGTTGGTTTCCAATCTCCTTCCTTCTTAGTTCATGCTCACTACTGTTATGAACCCCTGGGTTTGACGTTTTCCTCAACCCATTTCACAATTTCATTTAACGGCGTTCCCGGAGTAAACAACTCTTTAATTCCCACCTTTTTTAGTTTAGCAATATCATCTTCTGGAAAAATACCACCTCCGCATACCACAATGTCATCTGCCCCATTCTCTTGTAATAACTCTACCACTCGTGGGAAGAGATACATGTGCGCCCCTGCTAGCGAAGATAATCCTATCATATCTACATCTTCTTGAATAGCAGCCTGTACCACTTCTTCAGGGGTTTGATGAAGGCCTGAATAAACAACCTCAAAACCAGCATCCCTGTATGCCCTGGCAATAATTCTGGCACCTCTATCGTGACCATCCAGGCCTGGTTTCGCCACTAAAACCCTAATTTTTCTTTTTTGATTCATGCGATATTCCTCGCAAATGATGGTTGTGTGTTGTCCATAGGGGGCAAAACAATACAATATATTGTCTTCTATCAACCATCTTTTAACCTTCTTTCACTTTTACTAAGCAGGGTATATCATTGTTTGCATCGTATAGTAACGAGAAGGTTATGGGATGGTGACGGTATTCAAAAATTATTTGACACTCTCGGTAATATCTTTAACTCACTTCTATTTTTAGGCGCTTCAGATACTTTTTTATTAATAAACACCCGGATCGTGGTATATACCAAACACGTTCCGGAATACATCACAAATCTCCTGCTCAGTGGCATATACCTTAACTGCGTTTATAATTGGATTCATAAGATTATCATCGCTCTGGGCTGATTCACCTAATTTTTCCAATGCCTCGCTAACTTTTTTATTGTCCCTCGTTTCCTTCACTTGATTTGTCCATTCAATCTGTTTTTCCTCTAATTCTGCTTCTATTTGAAGAATCTCTACAGGAATTTCTTCTTCAGTTATATACTTATTTACCCCAACGACTGTCTTTTCATTGCTGTCTATTTGTTTTTGATATTTATAGGCAGCATCTGCTATCTCTAATTGAGGGTAATTTCTCTCTATTGCTGCTACCATTCCTCCCATGTCATCAATTTTTTTGATGTATTCAAATGCCTCTTCTTCCATATCTTTGGTCAGACGCTCAATGTAATACGATCCAGCCATGGGATCAATGGTATTTGCTGCTCCTGATTCTTCTGCAATTATTTGCTGGGTGCGAAGAGCAATAGTAGCCGACTCTTCAGTGGGCAATGCCAAAACCTCGTCTAAAGAGTTGGTATGGAGTGATTGTGTGCCTCCAAGCACGGCAGCCAGGGCCTCCAGAGCAGTCCTAATTATATTGTTGTATGGCTGTTGTGCAGTAAGAGAGCAGCCGGCTGTTTGCGTATGAAACCTAAGCCACATTGATCGCCTGTCTTTGGCCTTAAACCTTTCACTGATTATTTTTGCCCACATCCGTCTGGCTGCCCTATATTTTGCAATCTCTTCAAAAAAGTCAAGGTGTGAGTTAAAGAAGAAAGAGAGACGAGGGGCAAAGGAATCAATAGAGAGACCTCTTTCGAGAGCGGCCTCTACATAAGCGATACCGTCGGCTAGGGTAAAGGCAAGTTCTTGAACAGCAGTGGACCCAGCCTCTCTGATGTGGTAGCCACTTATGCTTATGGGGTTCCATCTGGGAACTTCTTTGGTTCCAAATTCAACCGTGTCGGTAATAATCCTCATGGATGGTTTTGGGGGACACATGAATGTTTTTTGTGCAATGAATTCCTTAAGCATATCGTTTTGTATCGTTCCGCCTAAAATAGCCCTGTTTATCCCTCTTTTTTCTGCCATTGCAATATACATTGCCCACATCACTGCTGCTGGTGGATTTATGGTCATCGAGGTAGTGATTTTATCGATTGGAAGCCCTTCAAAGAGTAGATCCATATCCTTTACTGTGTCGATAGCAACTCCACATCTGCCACATTCACCCCGTGATTTTGGCGAATCAGTATCATATCCCATTAAGGTAGGCATATCAAAGGCAGTGGACAGGCCTGTCTGTCCTTCATTGACGAGATGGTGAAACCGCTCATTGGTATCTTTGGCCGAGCCCAGACCAGCAAACATCCTCATGGTCCACAGTTTTCCCCTATACATAGTTGGCTGAACACCCCTGGTAAATGGATATTGATTGGGAAATCCGATATCATTTGAATAATCAAGATCTTCAATGTCTAATGGAGTGTAGAGGTTTTTGACTGGATGGTCTGAAACAGTGGAGAAGCGGTTTAACCTTTCAGAATTTTTTGCAACAACTTCCTTATACACCTGTTGCCATTTTTTATTATCTACACCAATTTTTTTTATACTTTCTTTAGTAAACATCATAGCCCTCTATTAAAATTATCAGTATTCACTCAAAACAATGAACAAAGGCATGGATGACCTCAAAAACCAGGAATAATATCCTATTGAGAGGAATACCATGCCATCCTGTGGTATTCCCAGGAGAGGGACCTCTGCAAGAGGACCCACACCATTTTGAGCAGTTAAAACTTTCCTAATAATGAACTGGCTATTGTATTTTTTTGTATCTCCTTGGTTCCCTCGTAGATCTCCATGATCTTTGCATCCCGATAGAACCGCTCTACTTCATATTCAAGCATGTAGCCATATCCTCCCAATAATTGAATGGCCTCATCAGCTACTTCAACTGCTGTTCGAGCCGCATACATCTTTGCGATAGAGGTCAATTTGGGATCAATTCTGCCCTGATCGAAATTCCAGGCTGATTTACGGACAATAAGACTCGCTAACTCTATCTTGGCTGCCATATCTGCCAATTTATGTTGTGTGACCTGAAATTGAGCGAGTTTTTTTCCAAACTGGGTACGCTCTTTGCAGTATGCAAGGGCACGATCAAAGGCCCCCTCGGCGATACCAAGGGCCTGAGCTGCTATTTCTATTCTGCTCTCATCAAAAAATTCAAGCACGTGATAAAAACCCCTGTTTTGTTGCCCCACCACGTTTGAGACGGGAACCCTCACATCACTAAATGAAAGCTCTCCGGTTGATGTCATCTTTATCCCCATTTTTTCTCCAACATCGGCAGTAGAAAATCCGGCGGTTCCCTTTTCAACAATGATGACCGATTGGCCGCGATAGGTAGGCTTTGTCTCAAAATCTGTCTGGCAGAGAAGTATAACAAAGTCACTGATGGTTCCATTAGTAATGAAGTTCTTTACCCCGTTTATTTTATATTCATTTCCTTCTTGTACTGCTTTTGTATCCATGAGGGTAATATCACTACCATGGTCCGGCTCGGTAAATCCGCCGCTTGAAATTGCCTCTCCTTTGGTGATAGGAATCAAATACTTTTTCTTTTGTTCCTCGTTTCCACACCTCAGGATGATCTCGGATGAAAAGTCAGCCAGGCTGATGGCTACACCGATCCCTGAATCCTGTCGGCAGAATTCTTCTGCAACAAGGGCATTTTCAAAGATACCATATTCCTGCCCGCCATATTGTTCCGGAAAGTGGATGCCCAAAAAACCAAGTTCACAGGCCTTTTTCCAGATATCAGCAGGAAATGTGTGGTTCCGTTCATGTTCAAGTGCTACTTCCTTATCAAACTCTCCTTTGGCAAATTCTCGTGCTGCCTTTTGGATCGCTTCCTGTTCCTTATCTAATGTAAATTCCATGTATCCCTCATCGCTAAATAAGTTCGCCTTTAAATGCAGCTTTTCTTTTTTCTAAGAATGCTCCCATTCCTTCTCGGGAATCCTCACTTGCCATGCATATACCAAATGCATCGGATTCCATGTAACAACCGGTCCTCAGATCCTGATCATATCCCCTTTCGATTGATTCCTTGACGGCCCGGATAGAAACTTTTCCCTTTGAAGCAAGTACCTTTGCCACGTTCATGGTCTCTTCCCATAACGACTCTTTTGGGAATACCTTGTTCACTAGCCCGATATCCTTGGCCTCCTGAGCGCTTATCATTGCTCCAGTCATGCAGAGCTCTTTTGCCATTGCCTTACCAACAAGGCGAGATAGTCTCTGGGTACCACCAAAGCCTGGAATAATACCTAAATTTATCTCCGGCTGACCGAACTGAGCAGACTCAGCAGCATATATAAAATCACATGCCATTGATAGTTCTGTTCCACCACCCAGGGCAAAGCCATTGACACAGGCAATTACCGGTATGGGTAAGGACTCTAATCGAAAGAGAAGTTCTTGGCCTTGTCGTGAGAAAAATTTTCCCTCTAATGGGGTATAATCCTTCATCGATGCTATATCTGCTCCTGCAATAAAAGCCTTATCTCCCTCTCCTGATAGGATTAGGACTTTTATGGAGGTATCTGCTGCAATACTTTCCACTGCATCTGTCATTTCAAGGACAACAGTTGGATTAATTGCATTCAGTACCTTGGGTCGATTAATTTTAATTATCGCAATATTTTCTTCTTTGGTATACAGAATAGTTTCATACGACATGGTTCGCTCCCTTTTACATTTCCGATTTTCTATTAATGATTTTCGATTGATAATCTTCAACCATGAATGATCAACTCACTGAGGCCTTTGAAAAACCCGGCGATTTTCATGATCCCCAAAAAGACGATGGACTTTTTTGAAGTGACTGGTGGCTTCCGGCTCGTAGAGCCTCCCGCTCGGAGAGAAAGGTGCTGAAAAGACCAACCCGAGAGCCTCGGCCTCCGGCCCGTAGGGCCTACGCCCCGGAGGGAACTGAAAAAAGCCCATCGTCTTTAGATCAATAGGGGTTATGCAAAGGTCTCTCACTATACCCTTTCAAGGACCATGGCCATACCTTGACCGCCACCTATACATAAGGTAGCAAGTCCTAACTCAACATCGTTTCTAACCATTTCATTCATCAGTGTTATGATAATTCTGGCCCCGGTGCAGCCAATTGGATGGCCTATGGATATCCCGCTTCCTAAAAGGTTGGTTTTATCAAGATCGAACCCTAATTCGCGTATACAGGCAATAGCCTGGGAGGCAAAGGCCTCATTGAGCTCGATTTCGCCAAAATCGCTTACCTCCAATCCCGTACTTTTTAAAACTTTTCTTACCGCAGGGATCGGACCCAGTCCCATAAAAGCAGGGTCAATAGCCCCTGATGCGTATGTCTTAATTTTCACTATGGGTTTTAGACCCAACTCTTTTGCCCTTTCAGCTGACATTAAGAGGAGTGCAGCAGATGCATCATTAATACCGGAGGCATTGCCTGCTGTGACTGTACCATCCTTTTTAAATGCCGGCCGCAATTTTCCCATTTTTTCCACATTAGTGTCCATTGGCCTTTCATCAGTATCAAACACAAGAGGTTCGCCTTTTCTCTGCGGGATGGTCACCGGTGCGATTTCCTGCTTAAAGATCCCTTCAGCAATTGCCTTTCGTGCCCTAGCATGGCTCATTGCACCAAGTTCATCCTGTTCGGTTCGAGAAATATCATACCTTTCCGCAATATTTTCAGCAGTTATACCCATATGATATCCATAAAAAATTTCCCAGAGACCATCGAAGATCATTAAATCTACCATATCGGCATTGTTCATTCTGGTGCCCCATCGTGCACTATGTAATCCATAAGGTGCCATGCTCATGTTTTCCATACCACCGGCAAGAATAGTGTTTTTCTCGCCTGCCCTTATAGCAAGAGCAGCAAGAGATAGGGCCTTCATACCCGAGGCGCAAACCTTATTGACAGTAAAGGCATTCACCTCCTTAGGAATGCCTGCACCCACTGTTGCCTGCCTGGCAACATTTTGACCCTGACCTGCACCTATTACATTACCCATGATTACCTCATCAATATCTATGGGTTGCAGAGAATCAGCATAATCATAGGTGTTTTTTTCCAATTCAATCATGCCCAATCCCTTAAGGGAATCCGGTTCAAAACTTTTTAGTTCTTCAGAAGCCAAGGGTCTCAGACCAAGTCTTTTTAAGGTTTCCTTTAAGACCAAGGCCCCCAAGGTAACCACTGATGTTGACTTCAGTGAACCTCCGAAAGAGCCGACAGGGGTTCTCGCGCCGCCAATAATTACTACATCGCTCATATACATTTCTCCTTAATAAGTGTTAACGGATTTTCACCATTTTTATTATCTAAAGGTGTTTTTATATATTCCTTTCTTGTAATTCAAGTCAAGTCAAAATGCTCATACAAGGGTGAAAAAAATAGATTTTAGCTGAAATTATTTTTTTTGGAACGATATTATTTTTTTATTGACAATATACAATTGCAGTTACATTATAGCTAGAATGTAATTACATTTTCGCAAAATAGATGGTAATATACTATTTTGCTACGACACATGAGCAGGTATATCGTGACTATTTACCATGAACGAGTTATGGAAAATAAATGAAGAAAAAAATAAAAAACAGCATTGCCGACAGTGAAGAAGAGTCAAAAAAAAAGGTAAAATTTGAGATCTTCGGTGAAGAAATGGTTGAAAAGCAAGTTAAACTGAGCGGGAATAGCGGCCGGGTATATCTTCCTCCTGATTGGGTCGGTAAGCATGTCAAGATAATCCGAACAGATTAGTCCTTCAATTTTAATATAAGGAGTTTCCTATATTGCAAAACCTTATAATCAGATACTTAGAAATAGGTGATGCAGAAGATATTTCTCGAATTCAGGAATCAATCACAAAGGAACCGAGCACCATCGATTATCATAAGATTATTGAAGAAGAGGTAAAAAAAGACAATAGAGTCAACTTTGTGGCAGAGTTTAACGGCAAGGTCATTGGCTACATGATCGCCTATATCATTTATGGAGGATTCGGCCTGGAAAAGAGCGCCTGGCTGGCTGTGTTCGGTGTTGATCCAAAATATATGGGTATGGGGATAGGACAAAAGTTAGCAAGAAAGACCTTTGATGTACTCCAGGGTATGGATATACAAAATATCTTTACATCTGTGCGGTGGGACTCCACGGATCTGTTGTCCTTCTTCAAGTCTTTGGGCTTTAACAGGTGTGAATTCATTAACCTCAAGAAAATTATGGATTGAGTATCTATGCAATAAATTACAAGCTTCACCCGATTGGTGAAGTATATTTTTATATAAGTGCTTGAAATTTATGATTATTAAAGAGAATAGCACGGATTCAGGCAATAAGATAGAAGAGGTAAAAAATGAGGTACGCAGAGACAGGGTTTAATCTAGAGGTTGATCTATCCCGAGGAAATATTGAGAGGGTAGCAACTGACCCCCGATTGACAGAACTTCATCTTGGGGGTCTTGGTACGAACGCCCAGATATTGTGGGATAGGGTTCCCCCTGAGGCTGAACCCTTTTCTCCTGATAATTTGCTCATATTCAGCACGGGTCTTTTATGCGGCACCCCAGCCCCTGGTGCTAATCGAACCATTGTTTCTACTATATCTCCTCAAACGTTGTTAATGGCCTATTCAATGATGGGCGGATTTTGGGCGCCCGAGCTGAAATTTGCCGGTTATGACAAGGTGATCATTAAAGGCAAGTCTCCCAATTTGGTTTATTTGTGGATCAACAATGACAAAGTAGAAATACGTGATGCCTCTCATTTACAGGGGAAAGGCGCCGGTGAAGCTGCAGAACTAATTAAACAGGAATTAAACGAGACCAGAGCGCAGGTTGCTTCTATAGGCCTGGCAGGTGAAAACAGGGTCGCCTTCGCTTCCATTGAGCAGGGCAGGTCCAGTGCCAGCCGACTTGGAGTAGGCGCTGTTATGGGAGATAAAGGGTTAAAGGCGATAGCTGTTCGTGGAACAAAAGACATCAATATTGCCCGGCCGGATGAATTTTTGCAGTTATGCAACGACGTGCTGCAATATATACAATACCGGGCAGATAATCCAATTCAGGGGGTCCCGCCTATCTTGGCCGGGCTTGGATCGCCCCAAGAGATGGCCGTGCATGATGAGAAGTGGCACACCGAAAATTTCGCCTGGGGTAATGCGCGACATCGGAGAAAAGAGTTTTGGACCGAGGAAGTAGCAAAGGATTGGACGGATACCCTTGAAAACTCGCGAGAGCGGTTTATTAGTTGCTATAACTGTCCGATGAAATGCGGCGCAACCATTTCCGTCCCCGAGCTCTCAGTATACATGATGAAATGCTACTCGAAACTTACTTATACCATGGCATCCATGACAGATCTCCATTTTGGTCTTAGAATCGCCCAGCGTGCTACGGAGTATGGAGTGGACGCATTCTCAGCCCCGCAAACGATGGCCTTTGCCGTCGAGCTTTATGAAGCTGGCATTTTGACTGACGAGGACATGCCGGGATTTCCGTCCGATAGCGAGGGGAGATTTCTCTGGTTACTGGAGAAAATTGTTCGGCGAGAAGGAATAGGGGATGTCTTGGCCGATGGAACGTATTGGGCAGCACAACGGATTGGTAAGGGCGCAGAAGAATATGCTCATAATAATATTAAGAAACATGAGCAACTGCCTCTCAAGCTAGGGATGCTGAATCCCATTTATTACATTATGTATTGTACGGGGGAGAAGGCTAACATTACCCAGATCGAAGGGCAGTTCCCTCAGGCACCTTTTCCTAAAAGAGAGGACAGAGAAGAGTTTGTAAAGGATTGGTTCCAGGTTCCTGATGAAAAGATTAAGCAGTATTTTGTGGACTGGGAACTACGTGGAGATAACTCCATCCCGAATTACCCACCTATTCAAGCAACCTGTGAGATTGTTGATTGGATGGAGAAGATGCACTATATAGATGACTCCACCGGGATCTGCGCCGGTTTGTCATCATTTCCTCTGAAGCCTCCCTATCATATACACAACCTCCCACGGATAATCTCAGCAGGGACTGGTATAGATATCGATGAAGTTGAACTCTCAAAAATAACCAAGAGAAACCGAACGCTAATTAGGGCGGTAAATATAAGAAGAGGTATGAGGAGAGAAGATGAGAAGCCTCCGGAGGATCATTGGAGAAGACGGTTTCCCGACCTCGAAGCCAAGCTCTTAGATGAGTATTACAAATTTAAAGGGTGGAATAATCAGGGTATCCCCACGGAAGAGAGTTTGCATGAATTGGGTCTGGATTACGTTAGCAAATATTTCCTGGAGAAAGGGATCCTGACAGAGAATGAAAGTACTCCTCCTAAAGAGAGTCCGACTGAAAAAGAGCAGAAAAAGAGTGGAGGTAGTGAATCGTGAGTGGCGAGAAGAAAAAGAAAATAATTAAAACGATAAAAATTGATGTTGATAACTGCAATGGCTGCCGGGCATGTGAGGCAATCTGCTCCGCATTTCATGCTACGCCTAAATATAGCAGCAATAATCCGGCGAGATCACGCATTCGGGTGGTCCGTGATCCATTGAGAGATCTATTTGTTCCTGTATTCGCGGGTGAATATACAGCAGCCGAATGCATGGCCAGAGACAAATATGTGATTGACGGAAGGGAATACGACGAGTGTGCCTTTTGCAGGTCCTCTTGCCCATCCAGGGACCTTTTCAAAGAACCCGATTCCGGGCTCCCTCTAAAATGCGATCTTTGTGAAGATTTAGAGGATCCATCTCTCGAAGAGCCCTTGTGTGTTCAGTGGTGCTTATCTGATGCGCTGATCTACGAAGAAAGGGAAGAGGAAGTCGAAGAAGAGGAAGAAGAGCCGCTGGACGAGTTGGAGATCGGATTGGAATCCTTGGCAGATAGATATGGCTTAGAGAAGATAATGGATACCCTTACCCGAATGTCAGAGTCTAAGAAGGGCTAAAAATTGTAAGGCTTCAGGGGTTCAGAATTAAGAGGTTCGGGGTTGATGAGAAAAGGCGAATAGGAGGATGAAGGAAGATTGTGGAGAACGTAGCCGAATATAAAGAGATTATAGATGTCATAAAGACGAACGGTGGAGATCTCTTTAAGAGATGTTTTCAATGTGGATTATGCGATGTTGTTTGCCCGTGGAATCGTGTTCGAACCTTTAGTATGCGAAAAATAGTCCGACAGGCTACCTTCGGTATGACAGAGATAGAAAGTGAAGAGATATGGCTTTGCACGACGTGTGGAATGTGCCCTCAGCAGTGTCCTAGAGATGTACAACAAATCGAATCCGGAGTCGCCTTACGCAGGATTGCCACGGAATATGGAATTTTTCCTGAGCCTGTCCAGCCTATCCGCACCGTGAGAGCAAGCCTCGTTGCTGAAGGGAATCCCTTGAATGAAAAGCGAAAACATAGGGCTGATTGGGCAGAAGGTCTCTCTGTAAAACCATTCAGCGAGGGGATGGACCTCTTATATTTCCCTGGCTGCTACCCCAGCTATGACCCAAGATTAAAAAAGGTAGCCAGAGCTACGGCTCATATACTCAACCAGGCTGGAGTAAATTTTGGGATACTGGGCGAAAAGGAGAATTGCTGTGGCGAAAGCATCCGCAAGACAGGTGATGAGGAATTATTCAAACGCTTAGCCAAAGAAAACATCAAAACATTCATTGATAATGGGGTGAAGAAAATCCTTGTTTCTTCCCCTCATTGCTACCATACCTTCAAAAATGAGTATCCAGAATTTATGGTGGATTTTGAGGTGGTTCATATCTCCCAATATTTGTTCGAGCTTATTGATCAGGGACGGATTGAACTCACTAAGGAATACAGGAAGAACGTTACATATCATGACCCATGTTACTTGGGCCGACATAATGGTATATATGACGAGCCCCGGGAGATATTGAAGAAGATACCCGGCTTAGAGTTGGATGAGATGCCTGAGTCTCGGGAAAATAGTCTCTGTTGCGGAGGGGGGGGAGGAAGGATCTGGATGGAAACGCCAAAGGGTGAACGATTCTCCGACCTCAGATTAGAACAGGCGGTGGGTGTCGGGGCCGAGGTGCTGGTTACGGCCTGCCCATATTGTATTACCAATTTTGAGGAAAGCAGGCTAAGCCTGGAGGGTGAGAAAGTTTTAGAGATAAAGGATATCACGGAAATTATCCAAGATTCGATTTAGCAGGATGTGGAAAGAATTTCTTTCACAGGTTGCTTAAAAATCTGATGAGGTAAGAGAAATTGGAAAATGAGTTGTTCCTAAAGGATAAAATTCAGCAACTTTCAAAACGTTTTGGAAACAGTAATTTTGGAGATGTAATGGTGATTGGTGCAGGGATCAGCGGTATCCAAGCCTCTCTTGATCTTGCAGCTGCCGGCTTTAAAGTTTATCTTATTGACAAATCACCTACCATTGGCGGGCATATGGCTCAGCTCGATAAGACATTTCCTACCAATGAGTGCTCTACATGAATACTTTCACCTAAACTGGCCGAGGTCGGCCTGCATCCCAATATCGAAGTTCTTACCTTAACTGATGTTGCCAGTGTAGCAGGAGAAGCAGGGGATTTTAAGGTAACCCTTATCAAAAAACCTCGATACATTATAGAGGAAAAATGCACTGGTTGTGCTACCTGTGCAGATTACTGCCCGGTCAATGTACCTGACCCATTTAATCAGGACATATCGTCGAATAAAGCCGTCCATATATACTTTTCTCAAGCATATCCGCTCATCAGTTATATAGACCCTGAAGCCTGCCTTTACATTAAAGAAGGGAAATGTGGTATTTGCGAAAACGTCTGTGATAATAAGGCCATAGACCTTAATCAAACGCCGGAGAAGATGGAAGTAAAAGTGGGGGCGATACTTCTTTCTCTAGGTTATGAACCATTTGACCCTAAGCTAAGGGGTGACTATGGCTATGGCACATTTGAGAACGTAGTAACCAGTATGGACTATGAACGAATACTATGCGCCACCGGTCCATATGGCGGTGAGATACTGCGTGCTTCTGATAAGAAGCATCCCCATAAAATAGCGTGGATTCAGTGTGTTGGTTCCAGACAGGTTACCCCGGGCGGTAATAGCTATTGTTCTACCGTATGCTGCACTTATGCCCAGAAGCAGGTAATGGTGACAAAAGAACATGACGCTGAGGCTGAGTGTACCATATTTCATAATGATATTCGGTCTTGGGGCAAAGACTTCGAACGATTCTACCAGAGAGCAGTGGACTCCCCAGGAGTTCGATTTATAAGAAGCTATGTATCAATAGGAAAAGAGGACCCGGAAACCAAGAATGTAAGTATACGATATGCTACTACGGATGAGGGAGTAAAGGAGGAGGAATTCGATTTGGTAGTATTATCTGTTGGATTGACCCCTCCTGCTGATTATGAGGGCCTAGCAGATACCTATGGCATTGAGCTCAATTCTCATGGATTCTGCAGAACTAATCCTGTTAATCCTATAGAGACCTCTCGCCCAGGGATTTTTATAAGTGGGGCCTTCCAGGGGCCTATAGATATCCCCGAATCGGTTATCAGCGCCAGCGGGGCGGAAGCCCTTTGTGGTGAACTTCTTGACTACCGGCGAGGGGAATTGGCCCAAAAAAGGGTATATCCGCCTGAACGGGATGTCTCCAACGAGGAGCCGAAGATAGGAGTTTTTGTATGTCGTTGTGGAGCGAATATTGGTTCAGTAGTGGATGTTCCTTCTGTAGTTGACTATGCCTCAACCTTACCCAATGTTTTCTATACGCAGGAGCAGCTCTTTTCATGTGCTACTAGTTATATACAGGAAATAGAAGACATCATAAGGGAAAAAGGACTCAATCGATTGGTTGTCGCTGCTTGTACCCCTCTGAACCTCGAACCGACATTCCGGGATGCCCTTCGGGAGGCAGGCATCAATCAATATTTCTTGGAAATGGCTAATATTAGAGAGCATGACTCCTGGGTCCACTCAAAAGAACCGGAAGAAGCCACACAGAAGGCAAAAGACCTTGTCCGGATGTCGGTAGCCCGAGCTGCCCTTTTAGAGCCGTTACAGGAAATTGAACTGTCAGTCAACAAGAAGGCGTTAGTGATTGGTGGTGGCATAGCCGGCATGACGTGTGCTCTGTCAATCGCCAGCCAGGGACATGATGTTTACTTGGTGGAAAGGGATCCAGATCTGGGTGGGATGGCCCGAAGGCTTTACTATACTCTGGAAGGGCTGGATGTTCAGGCCCATTTGCATGATCTCGTGCGCAAAGTTTATCAGCACCCTCAAATACATGTATATACTAATGCGAGTATAACAGAGGCGACTGGTTATGTAGGGAATTTTGTAACCAAGATATACTCTGAAGGAAGGGTCACAAAGATCGATCATGGAGCAGCCGTCGTCGCTATAGGTGCTGAAGAATATAAACCCACAGAATACCTTTATGGAGAAAATGACAGGGTAATGACGTACCTCGAGTTGGAAGAGCAGATCGCAAAAGGAGAAGAAAAAATAGCTAACGCAGAAACTCTGGTGATGATCCAATGCGTTGGCTGCAGAAACGAAGAGAGGAATTACTGCTCGCGGGTATGTTGCAGCCAGGCTATAAAGAATGCCTTGAAACTAAAAGAGATGAAACCGGAGATGGATATCTATATCCTCTTTAGAGATATGAGAACCTATGGGCTCATGGAGGACTATTACCGGGACGCGTCCGAGAAAGATATCAAGTTCATCCGCTATGAGCCAGAGGACCCACCGCAGGTAGAAGCTATTGAGGTGGAAGGACGGCCCGTTGTACGGGTTAGCGTGACTGATCCTATTTTGGGTCAGGGGCTTGCGATCGATGCCGATTATCTTGCTTTGGCTGCGGCTGTTATTCCATCGTCAGGAAATAAGGAAATATCTCAATTATTCAAGCTCACATTAGGGCCGGATGGCTTCTTCAAAGAAGCCCATGTCAAGTTAAGACCGGTTGACTTTTCTACAGACGGCCTTTTCCTGTGCGGGATGGCTCACTATCCCAAACATATACAGGAAACGATTAGCCAGGCTTATGGAGCTGCCGGCAGGGCTTTAACCCTTCTCTCACATGATATAGTCACTGTCTCAGGTTCTGTCTGCGAGGTGGAGGAGAAGAAGTGTATCGGGTGTGGGGCATGCAGCTCAGCATGTACGTATGGTGCTATAGAATTGCGTGAAATACGACAGGGCAAAAAAGCTGTTGTGAATCCCGTTCTTTGTAAGGGGTGTGGACTCTGTAATACAAAGTGCCCAACAGGGGCTATTTCATTGAAGCACTTTACTGATGAAGAGTTCTTAAGCCAAATTGATGAGGCGGTTTCAAAGGAAGAGGTCATACCACAAATGAGTGCGGCGGTTGGAGATGTTTAGAAGTACATCAATGAGGAATAAAGGAGTTTAACTCGAATGACTACAGGGGTAAAATTCAAGCCAAATATAATAGGCTTTGTATGCAACTGGTGAGCATACGGCGCTGCTGACATGGCTGGAGTTTCCAGACTGCGATATACAAGTGAAATCAGGCTGATACGCGTAATGTGCACCGGCAGAATCGACCTGTCATTTGTGCTCCGAGGTTTCTCAAATGGAGCAGATGGGGTTTTTATCGGTGGTTGCCATCCTGGCGAATGTAATTATATGGTTCAGGGCAATCACCATACACTCAGTATGGTGCATCTATGTAGAAAAATAATGGAAAATATAGGAATAAATCCACAAAGGTTGATGATTGAATGGTGTGATGCAGGCGAAGGAATCCGTTTCGGCAGACTTATGGATGAATTTGGCAGCAGGATGAAAAATTTAGGGCCTCTTGGCAAAGGTGAAGGAATAGATGAAAATGAATTAAAGTCCAGGCTTGAAGAAGTTACGAAACTAGTCCCCTACATTAAAATGGCGAAAAAGGAGAAGCTGGAGACTTTTCTTGAAAACGAAGAAGAATATGAAGAATTTTTTACCAGCGAGGAAATAGACACACTATTTCGTGAAATCCCCTCATACTATATTGATCCGGAAAAGTGCCAGGCCTGCGGGATTTGCCTTAAGAGATGCCCTGTAGAGGCGATTGCAGGAGGCAAAAACCAGATCCATGTTATTGATCAAGAGAAATGCATAAAGTGCGGAACATGCTTTGAAGTTTGCCCCCCTCGATTTGGTGCTGTGCGGAAGATTTCAGGAGAACCGGTACCGCCTCCTATTTCTGAAGAAGAACGGACGATTGTTAGAAAGGGTAAAGAAAAATGAGAAATTCTTTCATCCCGATCCCGACTTTTTTGGTCGGGATGATGTTTGGATGCGGTATCCTGCCATTATATCCTACCGTTCATGAAACAAATCGGCGAAACTAATTGGTTCTACGGTCTTGCTCGTGAGACTCCACCGATCTATTCAAGTGTAGAAAGTGAGATAATTCACCAATATCTGCAGATGCATGAAGAGATGCCAAGAAGAGGAAACTATGAGCTGGATGATCTAGCCTTTGTTTAATTGGTTCGTTGACATATTTTTTCTGTAAAATAACGCCTTACATAGATCTACTATAAGCTTCACAGTCTATACCTTCTTCTCCACCTATTTTTCATTGTAACCCCTTAAAGATACGTTGATAGAAAGGCATTTTTTCGTTATGGTATTGGTGAAAGAATTTTAGGATATTTTTTGTAAAGTTATTTTTTGGTATGATAGAATATGTTTGAAATACTTTTAATTATCGCAATCCTTCTTTTCTCCATAATGATCCATGAGTGTGCCCACGGTGTAGTTGCTCTGTGGTTTGGGGATGATACTGCAAAAATGCAGGGAAGGCTGTCACTTAATATAATACGGCATATAGATTTGGCAGGAACCATTATTGTGCCATTGGTCTTGCTTTCTTTTTACCTCATGACTGGATCAGGTATCATTTTTGGTTGGGCCAAACCAGTTCCTGTCAGTATTAACAAGTTAAGAAACCCACAAAGAGATTACACATTTGTCTCGCTAGCCGGGCCTCTGTCTAATATCATTTTAGCATTTGGTTTTGCTCTCATATTGCCTTTTGCCCTCATGGTTTTCAAGGGCCATGGTACTATTTTTTCCATTGCAAGCTTAATTTGTCTTTTCGGTGTTAAGATAAATATTATTTTAGCCATGTTTAATCTTATCCCTATTCCCCCGTTGGATGGTTCACATGTACTTGCTTATCTGCTTCCTTATCCGATTTCGGTTAGGTATCAGCAGCTTGCACGATATGGTATTCTCATTATCCTTTTTCTTATTATCACCAATACCTTGAAATATCCTTTCATGTTTGCTGATTATCTCTCGAGAATTTTGCTTGGCTGGATGATTAGTATAGGATCTTTTTTGGGATAGATTTTTTATGAAATTGTACCAGAATACCCGGTGCTGTGCACGGGGATGAATGGTTCTGGGGGGTTGGGGGATAAATTCCCCCAATATGAGTTAGTGTTCCATTGTTGATGCCCCGCCCTGGAAGCGGGGAGCTTCACTGAACATAAAAAGTATTCATGTATGGGGTGAGTGACGAGACTTGAACTCGCGACAACTGGGGCCACAACCCAGTGCTCTACCAACTGAGCTACACCCACCAAATCTTTTTGATATTTTTTACCATATTATTTCCTGATTGGCAAATGAATATTATCCTATTTTTTGGCAGCACAATAGGGAGCGGCAAGTGAGAAAAGATGAGAAAAATTTATGCTTTAGAAAGATACCGCCGGTGGACTCTTTGTTGGAGGCACCCGTCATTAAACAATTCCTATTGACTACTCCTCGGATCCTGGTTTTGAGGGGCATTCATTATGTTTTAGATGACATGAGGAAGCAAATAAATGAGGCGCAAACCAGTGATGAATTGCCAGACGTAGCCATATATAATGTAGTTAATCAGATTCAAGAACGAATAACCATTCTTTCTCAACCGAGGTTAAAACAGGTTATCAATGCTACTGGAGTCATTGTGCACACCAATCTGGGAAGATCACTGTTGGCAAAAAGGGTGATTGATACATTTAATTCCTTGGGAGGTTGTTATAGCAATTTAGAGTATGATCTTAAGACTGGCAAAAGAGGTAGCAGGTATGTACATGTAGAAGATATCCTTATTGAGTTGACCGGGGCGGAGCATGCCATGGTTGTTAATAATAATGCTGCCGCGGTTCTCATTTGCCTGGATACTCTTGCCCAAGGTAAGGAGGTTATCATTTCCAGAGGTCAATTGGTAGAGATTGGTGGTTCCTTTCGAATACCTGAGGTTATGAAAAAAAGTGGGGCAAAAATGTTCGAGGTGGGAACTACCAATAAGACAACTATCAATGACTATGAAGCTGCTATTGTGCCAGATACTGCTCTTTTACTTAAGGTTCATACAAGCAATTTTCAGACCGTAGGATTTACACAGGACGTATCGTTAGAAGAACTTGTGGCTTTAGGGAAAAAGTACAGTCTTCCTGTAATGGAAGATCTTGGCAGCGGCTGCTTTATTGATTTCTCTCGATATGGAATAGGGAAAGAACCAACAGTTCAGGATTCTGTTGCAAAGGGAGCAGATATATTAACCTTCAGTGGTGATAAGATGTTGGGTGGGCCACAATGCGGGATAATTCTTGGAAAGGAAAAGATTATTTCAGCAATAAAGGGAAACCAGCTTGCAAGGGCTCTCAGGGTAGATAAATTAACCCTTCTGGCACTTCAGGAAACATTGACTCTTTACAGGGATGAAAAAAAGGCAATACAACAGATACCAACTTTGAGAATGTTAGCCCAGTCATATCAAAGTGTGTGCCGAAAGGCAAAAAAATTATTGGAAATGATCGGAGGCCCCAGTACCAATAATCTTACGATAAACTTATGCGATGGATTTTCTAGAGTTGGTGGTGGCGCCATGCCTTTAGAGAAAATACGAAGTAGACTTCTTTGCATATCTCCCAGAAAAATGTCAGCCAATGATATGGTAAAGCTCTTACGATCCTATAATCCACCCATTATATCAAGACTTGATAAAAACCAGGTGTTAATGGACGTGAGAACAATTCAAAAAAAAGAGTTAAAAATCATAGCCGAGGCTATAAAAAGACTATCTGTAAAAAACACAACTACCTAAAAAATGGCGCCATCACCGATTGGTAAGACCATTACAGAACCTTACCCATAGCTTTAAGTGCCCTGAATTCATGAATTACCGCCCTCCTATACTGCCACGCTCAATAGGGTGGGGATAGAGGCGGTAGCCGAAAGGTAAGATTGTTGAAATTGAAGCTGCACAACTGTATGGTCGTAATACGATAATTCGAGTTTCAGTGTCCCATAAACCTCGAAGGTTTTTTATCTCTTGTGACACCAAGGAGAAGCATTGCATATAGATACTACAACATGGAACCTTCAAAAAAGGTCTGCAAGGCCATAAAGGTCGCTTCCAATCATATCATGTGCTTTTTAAAAAAAACGGCTATATATTACAGGCTTTCTTTTAATTCCTTACCTGGGCGAAATCTGACAACCTTACTCGCCTTGATTTGAATTGGCGCCCCAGTCTGTGGGTTCCTCCCGGTCCTTGCTTTTCTATTAACAACCACAAAGGTTCCAAAACCAGCTAAAGGGAGTTTACCTTCTTCTTTTATGGTGTTTTTTGCAGTAGCAAGAAATGAGTTCAGGGATCTTTCTGAATCAGCCTTTGTTAAACCTGTACTTTTAGCCATCGCTGATATTAATTCTGCTTTTGTCATGATTTTCACCCTCCTAAGTTATTTGTTATTAAATGCTAAAGATACATTCACTTTATTCTTATTATTTTCCCCCCTTTCATTATATATTTTCTTAGATAATTTCTTCCAAAAAATACACAGGAAAATTATTTAATGCTTACGAATACTATACAGTAAAGAAGTGAATCTCCCCGCCCACAGGGCGGGGCATCTTAAAACAATTCTAGCTGCGTGGGGGATTTCTCTTGTTCACGATGGTACTGAATGTATTTCCTGATCACATCTGCTGTTTCCTTGTCTCCAGCGGTGCGAGCAGAACATCTATCCTTCCAAAGCTCGTCACCCCACAGCTCTTTTTTTACTTCGGGGTACTCCTTGAATATGACGCTGGCACTAATGCTCTTCACCATCCCCACCACTTTGGAGATACTCTATCTGGGTGGAAACGACAAAAAGATATGGACATGGTCTTCTGCAATCTCAAGGGTATCGATTTCAAAGTCGTGATGTATTGCAATCTCCTCAAAGATCTCTTTCGTTCGAACTCTGACATCTCCCCGCAAGATCCATTTTCGGTACTTCGGGGCCCACACCAGGTGGTATTTTGTATCATAGACTGCATGGCTCGTTCTCTTCAGTTCCATGCGGAAAGCATATCATACGTATCCCTGACTTCGGCAGAAGAACTT